>JAABSP010000024.1 GCA_011390345.1 Desulfobacteraceae bacterium | reverse complement strand
TGATGTTGATCACGACGCTGTCGGTATCCTTCAGCCCGCCGTTGTCGGTGACGGTCAGCAGGAAGATGATTGCCCCGCTCTCTCCGGTAACGGCCGGTGCTGTAAAGGTTGGGGTCGGAGAATCGGGCTGGGAAAGTTCCACGGGCTGCCCGCTGACCTGCTCCCATCTGTAGGCGACGATGCTTCCGTCCGCATCTGTCGATCCCGATGCATCCAGAAGAACCGCCTCCCCCTGAAAGACCTTTTGAACTTCCCCGGCTTTGGCAACCGGCGGGATATTGATCTCGGCCGATGTGACGTTTACAGTGACGGTGTCCTTATCCTTGAGGCCGTGATTGTCGGTGACGGTCAGCTCAAAGGTGAGAGCCGTGCCATCGGGGCCCGCTTCAGGTGCAACGAATGTGGGCTGTACCGAATCGGGGGCAGACAGAGAAACGGGGGGGCCGCTGATCTGGTTCCATGCGTACTGGACGATCCAGTCCCCGGGATCTGAATCTCCGGAGTTGGAGCCGTCCAGACGGACATTCTCTCCCCCTTTTGCGGTCATGGTATGTCCCGCCTTTGCCACCGGGGCCATGTTCTCATCCGGTTGGGTGACATCGATGGTAACGGTATCGGTATGGGCCAGCCCCTTGTCGTCTGTCACCGTCAGGGAAAAGACTAGCGCTTCTCCTCCGACTTCGCTGTTGGAGGCTGTAAATGCGGCCTGAGCCTCATCCGGGGTCTCCAGTTGAACCTGGATTTTTCCCTCCACCTGTTTCCACTGGTAGGCGGCAATGGTTCCATCCGGATCAGAGGAGGCCGATCCATCGAGAATCACCCGCTCTCCGTAGGTCACTGTCCGATCCGGTCCGGCCTGGGCCACGGGCGGCTGATTGGTTGTTGCCGCGGCAATCTGCACCGTGATGGATGCGGTATCGGTTGCGCCGGCCTTGTCCCGAACCCGAAGTTCAAAGGTGAGGGGCCCCGATGCCGGCGCGGTAAAAGCCGCGCGGCTTGCCTCTGTAGCGAGATCGACAAGAGTCCCATCGGTCTGGCGCCAAGTGTAAGTCAGGGTCTCATCAGGGTCCGGATCGGTGGACGCGGAGCCCTCCAGCACCACATTCTCGCCCGGTTGGACCGGAGCAGTGGGCCCGGTGATCCGGGCCTCCGGAGGATGGTTCTGCGGGGCGGCTCCTCCGGTCGCAGCCAGATCGATTCGGGTTGTGGAGCCTGTATTGCCGACCGTAATGGTGCCGGCCGAAGGCTCTGTCACCTCCAGCGGAGAGCCCTCTTTGAAAACCCGGATGAGAGCCGTCTCTCCGGGGTTGGCGCCGCCCGGCTGATCTTCATGATAGAGGGGAATGTTGATGATGTACCAGCCAGTGTTGGTGAGCCCATCCACATCCTCTGCCGATGGCGTAAACGGGGAGCCGTCCGGCCGGGTAACTTCGATCCGGTATCCGGTATCGGTATTCTCGGTTAACGGGGTTCCATTGACGGTCAATGTGCCGCCGATCCTCGCGGGAATCGGCAGTTGTGCCCAGACCCGGGACGAAAACAGCATAAAGAGGAGACAAAGCGATGTGTAAATGACTCGGTTGATCATTTCCTTAAAATCCTTTCCTGGCATCCAGAACTCTATTCAATCTTTGAAAAACTCCAATTGGGAAGCGATATATCACATTCTCCTCTGAATTCAAATGTGAAGTTACTACGGCAGACTCAAAATGCAGGGTTCTATGACGAAAATCCAATAGCCGAGGCCCGGCTTCATCACCGCCAGATCGCTGAAATCAGGCTCGTTGGGATCATATAGCTTCCATATGCCGTTCTCATAGCTCCATACATTCCGATACTTTCCGGCAATGGAGGCCAGAGCCGCTTCGATATTCAGGGGTTGAGATCCGGGAAAGCCGATAAGATTCCATCCTATTTCCAGATGGATCGACTTATTCGGCGGGCTTCCCGAGAGGATGAGCTGACGGGCATCCTTCATGAAGAGCCAGTATCCCTGGTCCGGCACCATTGTATCCAGATCGCTGAAATCGGGCTGGGAGGGGACATATGCCCGCCAGGTTTCATCCTTATAGCTCCAGACCTTTTCACAGGCATCGGCAATGGGGCCGATGATCTGACCGATATTCGAGGTGCCCGGGTAAAGGGGAATGGAGATGAGGTTCCAGCGGGGGGAGAGCTGAAGGGTAATCTGCAGGCTTCCGCCGATCTGGGTGTCGTCATCCGGGTCCAGGGGATTCTTTCCGGACAAGATCTCCTCGCCGTCCGAACGTCCGCCGCCGTCAGTATCCCACAGGGAAGGGGACGTGCCGTATTGTTGGATTTCAACCCCGTCATCGATCCCGTCTTCATCTGAATCAGAGGAGAAGGGATTGGTGCCGTATTGATATTCCTGCAGATTGGTCAGGCCGTCATTGTCCGGATCAGCGGCCCCATCACTGGTTGCAGGATCCGTTCCCATGCGGCTCTCCCATCTATCCGGCATTCCGTCCCCGTCGGTGTCCGCAGGGGTGGCGGCCCTCAATGTCTGGATGCCTAAGCACGGAAACGAGGAAAAAAAGAAGAAAGCAATTGCCAATATCAGCGCAGTGTTGGTCCTCATGGTTTTTCTCATCTTCTTCTTACCCTTCCTTTATGACATTGCAGCCAATGAATGGCCTGGAGACGGTCAGGCTGGGCCTGAATTTGCTTTAGTGTTTAATGGTTATTCAAGTATTATACCTGTCATGAAATCATTCTCCTTTACTTCATCTAGACGCACTTTGGCAAGGAAATTTTTAAAATAATTTTTCCCATCTATTAAAACGGGAATATAATTGGATGAGATCCCTTTGAGGGGATGGGAGGCAAAATCTTTTCTCTCTTCGATAATGACCTCCGCGATCCGACCCTGCTGCTCTCTCCAGAATTCCAGCTTTTTCCTGCGGCCAAGCTCCCGAAGTTCTTTACATCTTTTCTTGATGGTTCCGGGGGGGATCTGATCGGAAAATCGGCTTGCAGGGGTTCCCTTGCGGGGGGAGAAAGGAAAGACATGAAGATAAGTAATCGGGAGGGATTTCAGAAGTTGCAAAGTATGATCAAAGGCTGCATCGCTCTCTCCGGGAAAGCCGACCAGTACATCTGTACCGATGGCCGCATCTTCGATCCGTTCCCGAACCGAAATCACCAGGTCATTGAAATATTTGCGGGTATAGGGCCTTCCCATCCGCCGGAGGATCTCATCATTTCCGCTCTGAAGAGGGATGTGGAAATGGCGGCAGAAGAGAGGGGATGCGGCAACGGTTTCGATGATTTCATGGGTCAGCTCATGCGGTTCGATGGAACTGAGGCGGATCCGGTCGATAGGGGGCCTTTCTCTGATGCGGCAGAGAAGAGAGAAAAGTGATCGGGCCGGATCGAGATCTCTACCGTAGCAGCCGAGATGAATTCCGGAAAGAACCCCTTCATGATACCCTGCGGCCTTCAACCCGCGAAGACCGTTCATCACTTCCGCCATCGGCATACTCCGGCTCCGTCCCCGGGCATAGGGAACGATGCAGTAGGTGCAGAAGGCGTCGCAGCCGTCCTGGATCTTGAGTGTGGGTCGGCTCCTGCCGGGTTCGGACCGGGCAGGATCTCCGGAATCGGGGAGATCCTCCAGGGGAAAGAGGGAAAACTCCCGCTCTTTTTTCATGGAAGGGCATCGGATCACCGGCTTTGATGGCGGTCTGCTGTTTTGGCCGATGATCTCCGGGATTCTGTGTTTCCAGCTTTGTCCCACCACATAATGGACCCCGTGGATCGCGGCCGCGGCTTCGGTTTCGGTCTGCGCGAAACAGCCGGTGACCAGAATCAGCGCATCCGGGGTGGAACGGATCGCGCTGCGGATCGCGCCCCTCGCCTGCATCGCGGCCTTTCCGGTGACGGTGCAGGTGTTTATGATATGCAGATGGGCCGAACCCGAGTCAAGGGCTGCGGGCCTCCACCCCTCTCTTTGGAGCTGGCGGGCAATCGATTCCGATTCAGACTGATTGACCCGGCAGCCCAGGGTCGTGATGATATAGGTCATCTTCATACTGTTCTGATCCACCCGGCGCCTAGGACCAGATCTCCGTCATAGAAGACGGCCCCCTGGCCCGGGGTCACGGCCATCTGGGGCGTATCAAAGGTGATCAGGGCTTTTCCTTTCTGCTGGGGGATTATCTGCGCGGAGGCTCCCTCGGTGCGGTATCTCACCCGGACCGACGCCTCGATGGGCTCTTTTTTGGGCGGGGGGATGATCCAGTTGATCCCTTCAACAGTACAGCCCGGCGAGAGAAGATCATCTCTGGTTCCGACGATGAGCCGGTTCGAATCCAGGTCCAGGCGGGTCACATAATAGGGCTCGGTAGCCGGGCAGTTGATCCCCCGGCGCTGGCCCCGGGTAAAGAGATGGAGCCCCTGGTGCTCTCCGATGAAGTTGCCCTTTGTATCGACGATGGGTCCGGGCCGGTTCTCCACCGGGGCCTGGCGGGTGAGGAATTCGCCGCAGGAGGTCTCCCTGATAAAGCAGACATCCTGGCTTTCGGTATCCGCGGCTTTCAATCCGAGCTTTCGCGCCTTTTCCCGGATCTTTTCCTTGGTTATATCCCCGATGGGAAAAAGAGCCCTTTTCAACTGGTCCTGGGTCAGAAAGGCCAGAAAGTAGGATTGATCTTTTTCAGGATCGACCCCCTTCAGCAGGCTCATCCGGCCATTGGCCCCCTTCTCGGCCCTTGCGTAATGTCCCGTGGCCAGCTTTGTTGCCCCGAGATCTGCGGCCTTTTCCCAGAGCGCGGTGAATTTGATGAGGGGGTTGCAGACGAGGCAGGGGTTGGGGGTCATCCCCTCAAAATAGGTGCGGACAAAATAATCGACCACCTGGGTCTGGAAGATATGGCTGCAATCGATGATATGGACCGGCATATCGAGCTGTGCGGCCACGGCCCGGATCTGCTTCGGTGTTGTATGCTCGTATCCGGTGATGAAATGAAGGCCGATGAGGGAATGTCCCTCTTCCTTGAGCCTATGGGCCGCCATCAGAGAGTCGATGCCGCCGCTGAGCGCGATGGCTGTGATTTCGTTTTTGGACTTCCGGTTTTTCATCGGATGACCATTTACTCAAAAAAAGTCTGGGATTTGGGCCGGACCTTCATTGCCCGGGTGGGGCAGGCCGGTACGCAGAGTTCACAGACACTGCACTTCTTCTGATCGAATTCCACTATCATCTCGGGCCGCTGAATGGAAAGGGCTCCGGTAGGGCAGACCGCAGTGCATGCCCCGCAGTGGGTGCATCGATCCTGATGCCGTTTGACCTCCTGCTCGGCATTCTGCACCCCGACGCCCTGATCCTTGAGATACTGCACCCCCATGCGGAAGTCTTTTCGGGAACCGTAAAGCTCCAGCACCAGAATCCCCTCTTTTCTCGGGAATACCTGGGCATTGAGAATATTGAACGTCAGATCGAAATCTTTGACAAGGCGGCAGACAAGGGGTTTATGCACGACTGATCTGGGGAAACGCAGGACCAGTATCCTTGAGTAGACCAAAATTATCCTCCTGCAGGATTGAACGCAAAAAAATAAATCATTTCCTATGGCGCTTAAAATTTTTGAATTGGATTCGTCATTCTCCTACCAGTGGTACATAAGGGAATGAATGCAAAATACTTTAATGGGATGACAGGGTTCTGTCAACATAGAAGTTGGTCCGGTTGTTTTCTTCTGCAGATTCTGATAAAAAAAAACAGGATACCGGACCGATGGGCCGGATCCATCATCGATGACCAACCGTGGCTTTGTAAAGGGGGCGGCATGACCGAGAGAAGATACATTCAGATGTTCAGCGTCCACGGACTTGTGCGGTATGAGAGCATGGAACTGGGCCGGGATGCGGATACCGGGGGGCAGGTCAAATATGTGATCGAACTGGCCGAGGCATTGAGCCGCCATGATTCAGTGCGCCGGGTCGATCTTTTTACCCGTCTCATCGCGGATAAACAGGTCTCCGAGGATTACAGCCGGCATGTCGAGGATATCTCGGAGAAGTTCCGCATCGTCCGGATTCAGTGCGGCGGAAGAAAGTATATGCGAAAGGAGCTGCTCTGGCCCCATCTGGATGAGTTTATCGACAAGACCATCAAGTTCATCCGAAAGGAGAAGGATACGCCAGACATCATCCACGGCCATTATCCGGACGCGGGATATATCTGCCACCAGCTCTCCGACTATTTCAAAACCCCCTTTGTCTTCACTGGCCACTCTTTGGGCCGGCCCAAAGAGCAGAAATTGCAAAACGAGGGGATGAGCCAGGAGGAGGTGGACCGGGTCTACAGGATGTCCCGCAGGATCTCGGTGGAGGAGGAGATTGTCAGAAATGCCGATCTTATCATCACCAGTACCCGGCAGGAGATCGAGAAGCAGTACGGCATGTATGAGAACAAGGGGCTGGGAAAGTACCGGGTGATTCCGCCGGGGGTCAACCTGGAAAAATTTTATCCATATTATTACGATCTTATGCCGGAGATGAAGAAGCTCGAGGAGGCGATCCAGGCCCGGGCCTCTTTGCAGGAGGAACTCAACCGCTTCTTTATGCAGCCGGACAAGCCTTTGATCCTAGCCCTCTGCCGGGCCGACAAGCGGAAGAACATCTCCGGGCTCATCGATACCTACGGCAAAGACCGGGATCTTCAGGCCATGGCCAATCTCGCGGTCTTCGCAGGCATCCGGAAGGATATCAGCCGGATGGGGGATAATGAGAAGAATGTCCTCACAGAGATGCTGCTGCTGATGGACAAGTACGACCTCTACGGCAAGATGGCCATTCCCAAAAAGCATGATTTCACTCTGGAGGTGCCGGCGCTCTATCGCCTTGCTGCCGAGAAGAAGGGCGTCTTTGCCAATATCGCGTATACAGAGCCCTTCGGCCTGACGCTGATCGAAGCATCGGGCTGCGGCCTGCCCATTGTGGCCACTGATGATGGGGGGCCCCGGGATATCGTCGCCAACTGCCGCAACGGGATTCTCGTGGAGCCGACCGACCCGAAGGCTGTGGCCGAAGCCCTGAAGACGATCATCGCGGACAAGGAGAAGTGGAAGGAGTATTCCGCGGCCGGGATCCGCGGGGTCAACATCCATTACAACTGGGATTCCCATGTGGAGAAGTATCTGGAAGAATTGAAGCCGCTGCTGAAGGGGCGTCAGGCCGCGGAAGGCGAAGCTCCGGAAACGAGCCCCATCGGCAACCGGCTGACAAAGCTGAACCGGATGCTCTTCACCGATATCGACAACACCCTCACAGGAGATGATGATGGGCTTCAGGAGCTGATGGAACTGCTCCGGGAGAATGGGGGAAAGATCGGTTTCGGCGTGGTCACGGGAAGGGTGGCGGAGGAGGCGATCGGGATTCTGGAGGAGAAGAATATCATGGTTCCGGATATCATCATCTCCTCGGTGGGCGCGGGGATCTTCTATCGCTCCCGAACCTTTTTGGACAAGGGGTGGCGGAGCCATATCTCAAAGAACTGGGAGCGGGACCGGATCAAAAAAATCCTTGATCCCCTCGATTTTCTGAAGTATCGAGAGGAGAAGGCGCAGCACCAGTTCAAGATCGCCTATAGGATGACGCCCAAAAAGGATCGGATTGCAAGGATTCATGCGCTGCTGGCAAAAGACCGATTCCATTACAATCTCGTCTATTCCCATGGAAAGTATCTCGACATTCTCCCGCACAGAGCCTCCAAGACCAAGGCGATCCGCTATCTTAGCTATAAGTGGGAGATCCCGATGGAGAAGATGCTGGTCTGCGGGGATTCGGGCAGCGATGCAGAGATGTTGAAAGGGACTGTCCGGGGGGTGGTGGTGGCAAACCATACCCAGGAGCTGGAGCAACTGCGGGGCAGACGCCGGATCTACTTTGCCGAAGGTGCCAATGCCTGGGGGATCATCGAGGGCTTGAAAAAATATAATTTTCTCGATTGACAAAAAGAAGTATCCTGAGCTTCTGGTGAAGCTGTCAACCCTTTTACAGGAGGAGTGAGAGATGCTCTGCAGCAGGATGGGAAAACTTTGCCGGATCATTCCAGGGATGCTCTTTCTGGCCATGTTTCTGGTTCCGGTCTGGGCCAAAGCAGAGGAGAAGAGCGTCACCTGGATGGAGGTGGTCTTTCCGCCCGGATATATCCATGAGGGGCCTTTGGCCGGCATGGGGTACGAGGATGTTATCACCGACATTCTCACGGAGAATCTGACCGAATACCATCATGATAAGATGATGGGCAACCTCGCGCGGATGACCCATGAGTACAAACAGGGGAAGCCGGTCTGCAACGTGGCCCTCTTCAAGACTCCGGAGCGGGAGGAACACATGCTCTTCTCCATCCCGAGTACCTTTACCCTCCCCAATGGATTGATCACCACCCGGAAGAAGTGGGAATCCTTCAACAATGCATCCTCCCTTGGGCTGGCCCATATCCTGAAGGATGAGATCCGGCTCGGGGTCTCCCGGGGCCGTTCCTACGGCAAGAGCATCGATGCGGTGCTGGAAGCCTATCCCGCGCGGCTCTTTCACCATTCCGGGAAAGATGTCTTCGAGAGCCTGTTGAAGATGCTGCTCTCTCAACGGCTCGATGCCATGCTCGGCCTTCCCGAGGAGGTGCTCTATGTGGCAGAGAGGATGGGGGTAAGAGATGAGATCGTCACCATCGCGCTCGCGGAAAGCGAGGGAACCTATGATGCATGGCTGGGGCATGTGGCCTGTTCCAAAACCGACTGGGGGAAAAAGATCATCGGCCAAATCGATGAGATCCTTCTGAAGGAGCGTCCTACGGAGCGGTATCGGGGAGCCTATGAACGGTGGCTCGATCCCAACAGCCTGGAAAACTATCGAAGGCTTTACAATGAGGTGTTCTTGAAGACCGGCGATGATCGGTAACAAAAGGGAAGATCTCTACTTGAAGTTTCATGAATGAGAAGATCTCCATCCATAGAGATCCAATCTCCCCTTTTTTCAGTTGGGGACGAATTGCCGCGGCGCTCTTCTTTCTGCTGCTCTTTTCCGCTCTGATCATCGGATACAACATCCGCGGGGTGAATGACGAGATGGCAAATCGTCTCTCCCACGCATTGCAGCTTGCGGAGAAGACCCTTCCTCCGGCCATCTGGCAGTTCAACTACGACTATCTCAACAATTTTGCCGAAGCCCTTTTCCTGGAAAGCCGGGTGGTCTATGTCAGCGTTCTCACCGATGGCGTTTCCCTGATCACCCGAAGCGGTCCTCTCTATCGGGACCGGGATTTCTCCTTTTTTCAGAAGAACTCATCGTGGTTCGAGACCGGAGCCGCAGATATCTTCTATGAGGGCAGAGTCATCGCTGTTGCTCAGATGGCCTTCAGCCGGGAGGGGATCTATGCCGGAATGGTGGCCAATATCACCGGAGCGATCATGCTGATGGCCGCGACCCTCTCTGTGATCATGCTCTACTATGCCCGGCTGAAGGCCTCGGAGCGGCGGTTTCGAACCCTTTACGACAATGCCGTGGAAGGGCTTTTTCAGACCGATACCCATGGCCGGTTTCTCAGGGCCAATCCTTCCATGGCGCGGATGCTGGGGTATCGCTCTCTTCAAGAGCTTATGGAATCGATTACAGATATCGAAGATCAGTTGTATGTTTATCCTGAGCACCGACAGGAGATTATCGACCGGCTCGAACAGGAGGAACGGATTATCGGATTCGAGACCGAGGCCAGAAGAAATGATGGCGGGCGGATCTGGGTTTCCCTTTCGGTCCGGACAGAGCGGGATTCCTCGGGAAAGATTCTCTTCTATGATGGCTTGATGATGGACATCACCGAGCGCAAAGCCCGGGAGCAAGCCGAGCGGGAGCGGCAGGCCGCAGAGGCTTCGGCAAAGGCCAAAAGCGAGTTTCTGGCCAACATGAGCCATGAGATCCGCACCCCCATGAACGCTATCATGGGGCTGACCGATCTGGTGATGAAGACCCGGTTGAATTTCCAGCAGCAGGGGTATATGAAGAAGATCCGGGCATCTTCCCATACCCTTCTGGGTATATTGAACGACATCCTCGATTTTTCGAAGATCGAGGCCGGAATGCTGGATCTGGAAAGCGTCACCTTTGATCTGGATGAACTGCTGGAGAACCTGTTTGCGCTCTTTGTCGATAAGGCCGTGGGGAAATCCATGCCCCTGCATCTGAAAAAGGGGAAGGGGGTTCCAAAGCAGATGAAGGGCGATCCCCTGCGCCTGAACCAGATCCTGGTGAATCTGGTGAGCAATGCCGTCAAATTCACGGAACAGGGGAGCGTCACGGTCACAGTGGATTCCGAGGTCGAGACCGAGAAGGAGATCCGGCTCCGGTTTTCGGTGGCCGATACCGGCATCGGCATTGAAAGATCGGAAATGGCCAGGCTTTTCGACTCCTTTACCCAGGCCGACGGCTCCACCACCCGGAAGTATGGCGGAACCGGACTGGGGCTGGCCATCTCCAAAAGGCTGACTGAAATCATGGGCGGGGAGATCCGGGCATGGAGCGAGCCGGGAAGGGGAAGCACCTTCCAGTGTATTCTTCCTTTTGGCCGGGTGCCGGTTCCCGGACTTTTATCCGATTGGGCCGAATCCGAAGCAGTTGGGCCCGATCCGAGCCTTTGGGGAGCTTCAGTTCTGCTGGTGGAGGACAATCCCATCAACCAGGAGGTTGCCCTGGAGATCCTGAAAGATGCCGGCATTGACGTTACCCTCGCGCCCAATGGTAAGGCCGCGCTGGAGGCTGTGGCTCGAAAAAGATTTGATGCGGTGCTGATGGATGTGCAGATGCCGGAGATGGATGGATACGAAGCGACCCGAAGGATCAAGGGCATGGGGGCCAGCTTTCCCAATGGCAAGTCTCCGCCGGTGATTGCAATGACGGCCCATGCCATGAAAGGGGACCGGGAGCGCTGTTTTGCCGCGGGAATGGATGATTATGTGAGCAAACCCATCGATATGGCACAGCTCTTTTCTGCATTGGTCCGATGGATCGATCCGATGCCGGAAAGAGAAAAAAAATCCCCGGCCCAGCCAGAGCCTTTGTCATCCGACATCGTCGATATCGATGAGGCCACGGGCCGTCTTTCCGGGAGAAAGGCGCTCTTCCTTCGCCTCTTTACCCGCTTCTGCCGGGAGTATGCGGATATGGGGGATCGCATCCGGATGGCCCTGGAGGAGGGAGATCGGGAGAGGGCATCCCAGCTTTCCCATGAGGTAAAGGGGGTGGCCGGAAATCTTTCGGCAAATTCGCTCTTTTCAGCTTCAAGTAGACTGGACAAGGAGATCCGAACCGGTGTTGAAGATCCAAAGGGTTCCTTGAAAGATTTTCAAAGGGCGCTGGACCAAGTGATCGCTATGGGCCGGCACATGGAAGAGGCCGAAGCCGCACCATCTCCTGAAATTTTCCCTCCGGATGCCACAGATGCCGAAAAACAACTGAATGAACTGGGAAACCTTCTTTCCCGAAACAGCCCCGAGGCAGAGGAGCGGTTTTTCCATGTCCGGGGATATCTGGGCCATCAAGGGCTTTCAGATGCAGCGGACCGTCTGGGAGATCAGTTGAACCGCTTCGACTTCAAGGGGGCTCGAAAGACCTTCGACACCATTGCCAGGTCCCTTGACAGAAATCCTTCCTCATAAAATACGGTTTTTTCCGATCCGGTTTAGGTCTTTCAACCGATTTCAGGGAAAACATGGGCTGGGGCATGATGAGAATATGTTTTGGAATATATTCCCCTCTCCTATACCTATTAAGGCGCTTCAACAACTGTTTTTGTAAAAAATACAGCATATAGGACTCGGATATAAAGGCTTTTTCCCATATACTTTTCCCTTGTCCGTGGATAGTATGGAAATCAGGATTATCGAAAAAAGATTCGATCATTTCGATGGAAACCGGGCAGGAGAAGGGGATTGGATTCTCTCTTCAGCCTTTTTTAAGCCGAAAGGAGGATATCATGTTAGGATGGGCATTGACATTTCTGGTCATCGCGCTGATTGCAGCCGTATTGGGCTTTACCGGAATCGCTGGGGTGGCGGCAGAGATCGCGAAGATCCTCTTTATTATTTTTCTCGTTCTGTTTGTCATCTTTCTGTTCATGGGCCGCAAAAAGCCAACTGTCAAATAATCCTGGAATACTCCAATGAGCTGCCCGGAGTTTTTTTCGGATCTGCACCGGATCTGTATCGGTATCGATGCGGCTCTCGGAAGACTTCCGGCAGTTCAACCGAAAAAAAGAGAAACAGAGGTGACGGATCATGAAGTTCAAGATCCCCCATATGAAAGTTTTTAAGCTGGCAGTCGCATTTGTTGCTGCCCTCGGCCTTCTCTTCTCTGTTCCCCTGTATGGGGCAGATCTGCCGGGAGAGGAGGGGTCGGATCTCTGGATCGAGTCGAAGCTGATGACGACCTACATGTTGAACGAATATTTGAGCCCCTTTGATCTGGATGCGGATGTGGAAGAGGGGGTTGTGCGGCTGACGGGAAATGTTGAAAGTTCCATTGAACGGGAGCTTGCAGAGCAGATCGCCCGGGGCGTGACCGGGGTGAAATCGGTGGTCAATGACATCGAAGTGTTTGCCGATGGCCAGAAACCCCCGATAGAGCGGGAGGATTCCCCATTCCTGCGATCTGTCAAGGACTCGACCATCACGGCCAAGGTCAAGTCCAATCTGCTCTGGAACGAGAATACCGAAGGGCTCCAGATCGATGTGGAGACCGAATATGGTGTGGTAAACCTTTCGGGGTATGTGAACACTGAAACCGAGCGGAAGCTTGCCCTGCAGATCGCGGCAGAGACCAGCGGGGTCAGCCGGGTGGAGGATCAGTTGAAGGTCTCTCCCGAGGCTGTTGCCGCGGCAAAGGAGAAGAGCCCCCTGATCCAGACCAAGCGTTTTGCAACGGATGCCTGGATTACCACCAAGGTCAAGACCACACTGATGTTCAACCAGCGGGCCGAGGGCGCGGATATCGATGTTAGCACAGAGAATGGCGTTGTCACCCTCGATGGGACCGTATTGAGCCCGGAGCAGAAAGAGCGGATTCTGGAACTGGTGGAGGATGTGGTCAATGTCAAAGCGGTTCGGGACCGTCTTCGGGTTGTGATGTAAGGATTACAAGATGCGCATCCACAGCGCCATATCCGATTTTATTCCTTGACAAAAGGCAAACATGGTTCTACACTCGGTTTAATATAGTAACCATCTGAAAAAAGGGATATAATCGGGTTATGGCTTTGACGAAAATTCAGATTGTAGAGACAGTGCATAATCAGCTTGGTTTTCCCAAGCGCAAAAGCGTGGATGTTGTGGAGAGGCTGCTGGAGATCCTCAAGCGGACAATGGAGGAAGGAGAGGATGTCCTGATCAGCGGTTTTGGCAAGTTCTGCATCAATGAGAAAAAGGCCCGGCGGGGTCGAAATCCGGCCACAGGCGAGGATCTGATGCTTTCCCCGCGGCGGGTAGTTACCTTCAAATGCTCCGGCAAGCTCCGGGAGAAGATCAACGACGGGAATCCGGATGATGCGGAAGAAGAGTTCTAAGGGACAGGGGGCCATACGCGGGAGTTGATGAAAGGGAAATCAACCCATACATTGATCCAGACCCTGACGCTCTTCCTCCTGCTGGCCCTGATCTTCATCTTCTGGAACCATTTCATTATCTATCCCCTCAAGGTGCTGGTGGTCTTCTTTCATGAGTCCTCACACGCGCTGATGACGGTGGCCACCGGCGGAGAGGTGACGGAGCTGGTGGTGGAGCGGTATCAGGGAGGACATGTCCTCTCCAGGGGAGGGTCGAGATTTTGGGTGCTGACGGCCGGGTATCTCGGATCGCTTCTCTGGGGGGTGGTGATCTATCTGGCGGCCGCGCGGAGCCGGCTGGACAAGGCCGTGATGATCATTTTAGGGGTTCTGGTGATCGGCATCTGTTTCCTTTTCGTCCGCAACCTCTACGGGTTTGTCTTCAGCCTTCTGATGGGGCTGGCCATGCTGGGTATCGGCGCATTGGCCGGTGAACGGGTCAACGACTTCGTCCTGAAGCTCATCGGCCTTACCAGCATGGTCTATGTGCCGCTGGATATCTACAGCGACACGATATCGAGATCGCACCTCCGGTCGGACGCCTTTATGCTGGCCCAGGAGTTCGGCGGGACTACGATGATGTGGGGCGGGCTCTGGATGCTCATCAGCGGGGGGATTATTCTGGTTACGCTCTATCTTGGGTTCAAAGGGCCCGAAAGGGTTGAAGCCGAGAAGAGATCTTCGGAAGTTTCAGTGTGACTTCTTCTTTCATTTTCAAAAAGGACGTAAAAGACAATGGACAGGAGGCAGAGGCCTGTCATTGCCTAAGCGGTTCTGCAAGCTTTTTTGTCCATTGCCGGGTCTCCGGCAGAAAATGGGCAAGGCCCTCCAGCACACCTGCCGAATAGTTTCCGTTCATTCCTAGAAAATTTCCTTGGGCAAAATAGAGCCGATCTTTTGGAATTCCCCTTTGGGTTAGAATTGCCAGGGCTTCTTTTCGGACATGGTCCGTTGCATTTTTTACCAGCACCGCCTGAAGGCCGCTGGTCAGGGCCTTCAGGTCGTTTCCGCTGTCTCCGGCAAAGACGGTTCTGGTTTCGGAAAAGCCCAGCTTCTTCATGGCAAACCGGATGGCGTGGAGTTTGGTGGCGCGTTGGGGCAGGATGTCCAGCAGGCCGATATTTTCGGTCTCATCGATGCTCCAGATCACGCTTGCCCGGATGGCTCGCTCTTTCAGGCGCTGCTCGACTTCCATTACGAGGGGCCGGTGGTCCGCGGACGGGTCGGCATAGTAGCTCAGCTTGTAGGTGTTCTGTTTCTCCGGCTCCTGGAGTCGAATTCCATCTATGTCTGAAAACATCTCCGCCAGATCCTTCCAGGTCTTTCCCTGCCAGTCCGGGGCTATCTCCTCCATCCAGTCGCTCCAAGGACTCCAGCCTCCATCCGGTTCATAGATGGTCGTCCCGACATCTCCGATTGCCAGATCCGGAACCGGGAGATCATATTCTGCAATGGCCTTTTTCAGCAGGGGCTCGCTGCGGCCGCTGACATAGATCAGGGTCAGCTCCTCTTTTTGAGAAATTCTTCTCAAGATCTGCCGGGCTTCAGGAGATTCGGCCTGAAGCCCGTTTGGAAGAATCGTTCGATCCAGATCGCTGCAGAGGAGAACCTCTTTTTCTTTAGATACCAACACACTCCACTCCTGTAAGATCGATGGCGAGCTGCAATTCTCCGTCTTCGGATCGCTCGGTTTTAAAGCCGAGCTTCTTTCCGAGCCGGATCATCCCCCGGTTTTCCGGAAGCACCAGCCCCCAGACTCTTTTCATGCACCGTTGCTTCATGATCTCAAGACAACTGCCCAGCAGGGTTCCGCCCACCCCCATGTTCTGCCACGGATCTCCCACCAGCACCGAGAACTCTCCGATCTCACCGTCCGGATCTCCGATGATCCGGGCCACCCCCACCATCTTCTCCTCTCCATCCTCTTGGGTGATGGCAACCAGCGCCATCTCCCGGTCATAGTCGATCTGGGTGAAGCGGGCCATCATCTCCGGGGTGAGCTTGCTGACGTGGCTGAAGAATCGGCGGTAGATGCTGGTGGGGGAGAGGACATCAAAGAGGGACTGGAGCAGCGGCGCATCCTCGGGGATGATGGGCCGGACAAAGAGATCGAGCCCCTCATCCGTGGTCTTTTGCCGTTCGTGCTCCTGGGGATAGGGGCTGATCACCAGATGGCGGGGGCTTTCGGTTTCCGTCTCCTCGACGATGATCCGGGCATCCACCACCTCGGCCTTTCCTTTATGGATGATCACCGGGTTCATGTCCAGCTCTGCGATCTCGGGGAAATCCATCACCAGTTGAGAGAGGCGGATCAGCATCTCCTCGATGCTCTCCAGGTCGGCCTTCCGCCCCCGGTAGCCGCTGAGCAGGGTATAGATCTTGGTTCCCGACATGAGGCGCCTGGCAAGAGTCCGGTTGAGGGGGGGCAGTCCCAGTGCCCGATCCTTGAGCACTTCGGTGTAGATGCCGCCCAGACCGAAGAGGATCATGGGGCCGAAGTTGGCATCCTTTTTCGCGCCGATCAGGATCTCGAAGTCGCCGCAGGGGAGCATCGGCTGCACCGTCACCCCTGAAAGCTCTGCGTCCGCGGAATAATCCCTTGCCGCGGCCATGATCCCGTCAAAGGCTTTTTCCACCTCCGCGCTGTTTCTCAGATCCAGCGCGACGCCATTGGCATCGGTCTTGTGGCTGATGTCCGGGGAGAGAATTTTCAGAACCACCGGATATCCCATATCTTCGGCTTTTTCCACGGCCTCCTGCGCGGATGCGGCCTTTTCGGTCCGGTTGACCGGCAGGCCGTAAGCCTTCAGGAGTTCCTTGGCTTCGATCTCTGTCAGGGTTCGATTCTCCCTATCCATTCCGCCTTGGATCTGCGCCTTTGCCCTCTCCCGGTCAAAGGTGAGTTCCCCGGAGAGCTTGGGCGGAACCTGTCGAAGGGCTTCGAGGTTCTGGCCGTACTCGTAGAGATACATGAAGGCGCGGATGGCATCCTCGGGGGTTCCGTAGGTCGGAATCTGCGCCTTGTTCAGCAGCTCCCGGGCCTCGGCCACATCCACGCCGCCCATCCACGCGGCCACCACAGGGAAGCGCTTTTTTTCGAATCGCTCCACCAGTGCTTTGCCGGTTGCCGTGGGCCTGCTCAGGGCCTGGGGGCTGAAGAGGGCCAGAAGCCCGTCAAAGGCTTTTGATTCCATGCAGATCTGCACTGCCTTGGCATATCCTTCGGGTGGTGTGTCGCCGAGAACATCGATGGGATTGCCGTGGCTCCAGTAAGGCGGGAGAACCTCGTTGAGCTTCTCCTTTGTCTCCTGGGGCAGCTCGGCCGGCTGGAGCCCGTATTTGGCCAGCGCGTCCGCGGCCATCACGCCGGGGCCCCCGCCGTTGGTGATGATGCCGATGCGGTTGCCCCCGGGCCGGGGCTGCTTGGCCAGCAGCTCCGCGCAGTCGAAGAGTTCGCCGATGGTATCCACCCGAACAATGCCGGCCCGCTTGAAGGCCGCATCATACGCGTCGTCCGAACCGGCCATCGCGCCGGTGTGGGAGGCCGCGGCCTTCGCGCCGGCCCCGCTTCTGCCGGCTTTCAGCACCACAATGGGCTTGATCCGGGAGACGGCACGGGCTGCGCTCATGAATTTCCGGAAGTGGGTCAGGTTTTCCACATAGAGGAGGATGCTCTGCACCCGGTAGTCGTTGCCGAAGAAGTCGATGAGATCCCCGAAATCGACATCAAGCATGGAGCCGGTGCTGACGAAGTGGCTGAAGCCGAAGCCCTCCTGCACCGAAAGATCGAGGATGGAGGTGCAGATGGCCCCGCTCTGAGAGAGGAAAGCGATCTGGCCCTCCGAAGGCAGGTGCGGGGCAAAGCTGGCGTTGAGATTCTTGCCGGGGCGGATGATCCCGAGGCAGTTGGGGCCCACTACCCGAATCCCGTTCTCCCGGGCAATAGTTTCGATCTCCTGCTCGATCTTCTGCCCCTTCTCCCCTGATTCCTTGCCCCCGGCCGAGATGATGATCGCACCGCCGATCCCTTTGTCCGCGCATTGGCGCATGACATCGGGAACCGTTTGAATGGGGGTGGCGATGAGGGCCAGATCCGGCTCTCGGTCCACTTTTTGAATGGACTTATAGGCTTTTCTCCCCTGCACCTCGCTGTGATTGGGGTTGATCGGAAAGATGTCGCCCTCGAACCCGCCGTCTGTCAGGTTTTTCAAGAGCGCGTATCCGACGGTTCCCTCTTTGGAGCTTGCGCCGATCACCGCGATGGATTGCGGATCAAAGATCTTTTTCAGGTGATAGAGTCCCATCGGGTCTCCTTTTCAAAGAATTTCTGGTCTGGTTGAAGAAAAGATTCGAATCATGAACCGGTCGAGAGATCCTCCAGCACTTTTTTGAGGGCTGCCATGTCCAGATCCCCAAGCCCTCCATCAACGCCTTGGGCCAGCAGATCCGAAAGGTTACTGGCGCCAGGCACGGCCGCACCGTTTTCTTCTGCGGTCTCCAGGACGAAGCCGATGTCCTTGAGCAGATGCCTGAAGGGAAATTCAACATCATATTCGCCCGAGAGGATCATCTCGGCCTTTCCGTTATAGAGCCCTGATCCGAGTGCGCCGGAGGTGAGGACATTGAAGACGAAGTCCCGGTCCAGGCCGCACTTCTCCCCGAAGTTGACGGCCTCGCAGATCCCCTCCATCATGATGCCGAGCAGGAGATTGACAGACATCTTCATGGCGGTTCCCATCCCGACCGGGCCGCAGTAGATGATCTTTTTTCCCATGCACTCCATCAGTTCGGCCAGTTCGTTCACCCGCTCCTGGGGGCCTCCGGCCAGAATGGCCAGATCTCCGGTTTTTGCAGGCTTTACAGAGCCGGCCACCGGGGCCTCCACAAAGACGAGCCCCTTTTCCTGCAGCCGTCTCTCCAGATTCCGGGAATATTTTGGCGGAACCGTGCTCATGTTGATGAGGGTCTTTGCACCGCCTTGAGCCCCGAGAATTCCCTCCTCTCCCTCCAGCACCGCATCCACCGCTTCAGGGCCAGTGAGCATCAGGATGAGGAGATCTGCCCAACGCGCGATCTCCGCAGGGGTCCGCGCAACCTCTGCCCCGGCCTCTGCAAGTGTGCGGGTCTTCTCTTGGGTGCGGTTGTAGACCATCAGGTCATATCCCTTTTCCGTGCTCTTTTCCAGTACCCGCGCGGCCATCAGCCTCCCCATGAGGCCCATTCCAAGAAAACCGATCTTCTCTGCCATAATCCTCCTCCTTAAGGGTTGTGCTTATAATTGGCGTATTATATCCCAATTTTGCCAATGCGTAAATAAGGTATTACAGGTATTTAAGGGGTGAATCCCCCCTGCCCCCTTCTCCTGTACCGGTGTCCGGCGTCAAAATAAGCGTTTACAGGTATTGATTCCCTTCAGATTTCCCTTTATCATATTCCTAAGAATCTGTTAAAAAGGGTGGGCCATGAAGAAGCAAGCCGAAGAGACAAAAGAGAAGAGAAGATCATCATCTTTGGTGCGAGAGTTTTTTTCGCTCCTGTGGGTTATGTTGCACTCTTTTTTTATTGCGCTTCTTCTGCTGGTTCTGATCGTGGTTCTGCCGGGGGCATACCTGGCCTATCAATACTTTATCGACCTTCAGGCCGATCTTCCCCGCATCGATACATTGAACGACTACCGCCCCCCGGTGGTGACATCGGTCTATTCCCACGATGACCGCAAAATCGCCGAGTTCTATAAGGAACGCCGGATCCTCCTTCCAGTATCCCAAATGCCGAAGCGTTTGATCCAGGCCTTTGTCTCTGCAGAGGATGGCCGGTTCTTCGAGCATCCTGGCCTGGACCCCTTCAGCATTCTCCGGGCATTTCTGAAGAACATGGAGGCCGGGGAGGTGGTGCAGGGGGGCAGCACCATCACCCAGCAGGTGGCCCGTTCCTTTTTTCTCACCCCGGAGCGCAGCTATACCCGGAAGCTCAAGGAGATGATCCTGGCCTATCGGATCGACAAATCCTTTACCAAAGAGGAGATCCTTCATCTCTATCTTAACCAGATCTATCTGGGGAATGGGGCCTACGGGGTTGCTGCGGCTGCCGAGAGCTATTTCGGCAAATCGGTGGATGGGCTGACCCTTTCGGAATGTGCGCTGCTGGCGGGCCTTCCCCCCGCGCCTTCGGCCTACTCTCCGGTGGAGCACCCAAAGATGGCCCGGGAGCGCCGGGATTATGTGCTGGCGCGGATGGTGTCCCAGGAGTACATTACGCCGAAAGAGGCGGCCGGGGCCTCGGTGGATCAGATCATGATCCGGCCACGGCACAACTGGTTTCTGGAAAACACCCCTGATTTCACCGAGCATGTCCGGCGGATCGTCGAAGAGCGGTACGGGGCAGACGTGCTCTACAAAGAGGGTCTTTCCATCTATACGACCGTGGATATCGAGATGCAGATACAGGCCCGAGCTGCACTGGAAAAAGGGCTGCGGGATCTGGACAAGCGGCATGGGGATCGGGAGCCCCTGGTCGAGGGATCGCTTCTCTGTATCGAGGCCGGAACCGGACAGGTGCGGGCCATGATCGGAGGCCGGGATTTCCAGAAAAGCCAGTTCAACCGGGCGGTTCAGGCGCTTCGGCAGCCCGGTTCTTCCTTCAAGCCTCTAATCTATGCCGCGGCCCTGGACAAGGGGTTTACCCCCATCAGCCTTGTCGATGATACGCCCTTCACCTACCGCTCCTCCGATTCCACGGAGATCTGGCGGCCCGAAAATTACGACCGGCGGTTTATAGGGTCCATCCGGCTCCGCCAGGCCCTGGCCAAATCGAGAAATATCCCGGTTATCCGGGTACTCAAGCAGATCGGCATCGATTACGGGGTCGATTATATCCGGCGAATGGGGATCTCCTCCCCTCTGCACAGGAATCTCTCCCTGGCCCTCGGGGCATCCGGGGTGTCGCTCTTCGATATGGTCAAGGCCTATTCCCTGTTTGCCAATCGGGGTACCCTTGTGGAGCCGGTCTTTATCCGGAAGATCACGGACCGGTATGGCAAACCGATCCACTGGATGGAGACCGAGCCGGAGCGGGTGATTCCGGAAAGCACCGCATATCTCATGACAAGTCTGCTGGAGAGTGTGGTGCAGAAGGGGACCGGCCAGCGGGTCAAGGCCTTGAACCGGCCTGTTGCGGGAAAGACCGGCACAACAAATGATTTCCGGGATGCCTGGTTTATCGGCTATACTCCCGAACTGGTGACCGGGGTCTGGGTCGGATTCGATCAGGAGCGATCCCTTGGCCCCAAAGAGACCGGCTCCAGGGCTGCAAGTCCCATCTGGCTCGATTTCATGCAGCGGGCCACGGAGAATATGCCGGTGCAGGAATTCCCGCCGCCTCCGGGCGATGTTGTCACCGCAACCCTGGATGCAGACTCGAGCCTGCTGGCCAGCCGGTGGAGCGTCCATACCTTCACGGAATTCTTCAAGGCGGGAACCGAACCCAAGCGGTATGCGAGTGCGCCCGTGGTGGAAGAGCCTGCCGACGATCTGAAGACAGCGCCGAAGATCATCACCCGACCCGAGGATTTCTTCAAGACCGGGATCTGAATCTTTTGGGCCTCTTTACGAATCCTCTTCAGGATCGCCTCTCCATCCGCATTATTGGGCTTTACCATCCAGGGCCCGGCGGATCGCATTTCCCATTTCACTTCTGGCCACCGGCTTGAAGAGCATTCCGGCTGCGGTAAGGAAATAGATAAGGTAATCAACTTGGATTATAAGCCAAGCACCTGCTTCAACCGCTCCATCACCGCAATCTCCTCTTTCACCACCACCAGATCGGCCTTCGCGATCTCTTCCGCGATTTCCATCGCCTCCACCCGATCTTCGGTCTCGGGCAGCAGTTCCGCCAGCGCGGCCACAGCGATGTTCTCATCGGCCTGGAGGATTCGCGCCTGATCCTTGACCATCTGCTTGATCCGGTCATTCCGCAGGGTCAGGAATCGCGAATTTTTCCGGATGATCTTCTTGGCCGTGTCAAATTCCCGTTCGTCGTAAACAAGATCCGATCCGGCCATCATCAGCATTACCCGCACAATCCCTTCGGGCACGCCGCCGATCCGGGCCGCCTCGATCCAGCGGAGCCGTTCGGCCTCATAACGATCCTCTCGATCCCCTGTTTTTTGAATCTCTTCGGCTTTCATCTGAGCCAGATCCGAAGAACTTTCCACGCTCTTGCTCTGGAAGAGATTCCAGAGGCCGGTGAGGCTCTCTGTCAGCGGATTGTCATAGGTCATGTTGAAGAGGAGTTCATATCTCGCGTCCCGGATGTCCCGGTACGCGTCGAACATGGCCGTGATCGATTCGGAAAGGGCTCTTTCCGCGCCCAGAAAGAGATTGTCGTCTGAGACCGGGGTCCGGAATTCGCGAACCTTGGGGGCAATCTCTTTTGTCGGAAGCAGAAAGGGGTTCCAGTCTGAAAAGAGGTACCGGGAGGCGCGCATGGGGTGAAGGGTTTTCATCATGTGGGCAGTGTAGGGATTGGCCCAGGCTTTCACCAAGGGCTGGATCATGGCCCGGTAGATCCGGTCATTGATGTCGGAGATGTCGGCAACGGTCTGGAAGGGCTCTTCATCTTCCAGGGTGTCGTCATACGCGAGAATGTCGCTCATGTTCCGGGATTTGAACCGGATGTTGTAGTTCTGTACCGACAGCCTCTCCCCCGGGTCTCCCACCGGGGTATCGATCTCCGTGATCATCATCTCGTAGAGCCCCGGCGGCAGATATTCAATGGTGTCGATGTTCCGGATGAACTCCTTATGCTCTTTCCTTGCCACGCCCGAGGAGACGAAGATCCCCAGATGGCCGATCTTCTCATGCACCCGGTAGATGATCACCTGGCCGCAGCGCCGGATCTCATCCACGCTGCCGTAAACCTTGGCGATCCAGTTCAGGGCCTGCTGGGGCGGGGTGATGTTGTCTCCGGAGGAGGCAAAGACGATCACCGGATCTTCCAGGTTCTTCAGGTCGATCCGCCGCTCTCCGTCGAGCTTCACCTCTCCCTTTTCCAGGCGGTTGCCCACAAAAAGGTTTTCCAGGATAAAGCGGATCTCGTCTGCCGTCATCATGAAGTAGCTGTTCCACCACTTCTCGAAGCTGAGATACCGCTCTTTTTCGGTATCGACATTGGCCCAGACATTGTACTGTTTTCCCCAGTAGGTGTTTGCGGGGTTCAGATCCTCGAAGTTCATCACCAGATTGGCCCCGTCATATTTGCCGTTGCCCAGATCCGAAAGCAGAGAGGCCAGCCAGATGCCTCCCAGAAGGCCGCCCCGGTACCGCATGGGATTTTTTCCCTCCACCCCGGCCCAGTAGGAGAGGGGGGAGCCGTTCAGCACCAGAGGCCCGGTCACGTCGGGCCGGTCCGCAGATAAGAGCGCGACGGCCCAACCGGCCTGGCAGTTGCCGATGATCGCAGGCTCGGCCGCAAGAGGATGGCGCTGTTTCAACTCTTCGATAAAGCGGATCTGCGCGGCCTTGACATCGGAATAGGTCTGGTTCGGCTCCGGGTCCGGATAGAAGAGGATGAAATAGACCGGATGGCCGGCAGAGAGGGCCACGCCGATCTCCGAGTCGATCTTGGAGCCGCCGATGCCGGGCCCATGACCTGCTCTCGGATCGATGACCACGATGGGCCGCTTCTCCGGATCGGTTATGGTCCCTTTCTCCGGCAGAATCCGGACCAGGTCGTGATTGACAGGCCGCTCCAGAGAACGGCCATCCATGAGGATCTCGTAATCAAAGACCAGCACCGGCCGCGCACCTTTGTGGGCCGTTTCGATGAAGTGATTCCCCCGGACCCGGAGGATGTCGGTAAAAAGGATCGACCGCTGCCAGAAGTCCTGCCAGTATTCGGCCGCGTCCGTAAAAAGCCCTGTGGGATCGAATGCGCCCTGTTCCGTGGTCATGATATTCTCTCCTCCTGTCCGGAATGATTTTGAATTATGCACAATATTTTTCAATTTAAGTATAGAAAAAAGAGAGGGGGAAGTCAAATGGAAGAATTCGTAAGATACTGATCGCTCTTGTTGCAGAAACTCTGTTTTTAGTATAGAGAATAGCTGAAGTGGAGAATCCATAGAAAGGATAGAGGATGGCCACCATCGACAGCAAGAAATTCATCCTTCGTTTTCATTTATCCGAATTGATCGGAATTCTGATCGGAGTACCTCTGGGCACTGCCTATGCCCTGCTGCTGGTCAGTTTCGAGCCTGATGTTGTAAAGGTCTTTTTGCAGGCCATAGGGATGGCCACGGTAGTTATCGTCCTTTTTATGGCACTGCCCACGGACCATCTGCTGATGAAGAATCTGGCGCATCAGCTCGACGGGTTCCGAAACGGGACCCTCAGCCGCAAGGAGATCCAGAACCTCTTCGACCGCCTCAACCGGCTACCCTACCTCCACGGCGGATGGATCTTCATCCGCATTGCCCTGGGTTCGACCGCCATCGCCCTCTATGGGTTCTGGGAGCTGGAGATTGACGTGATCAAGACCATTTCCATCCTGAGCCTTGCCTTTTATGGCGGCTTCATCTCCGGGCTGATCGCGTTCATGTACGTCTTCAATCTGATCCGGAAGCCCTGCGAAGAACTGGTTGCAGAGGGGGAGATCGCAGATCTTCTGGTGAAGAAGAGGAAATTCTACGGCCTGAGCTTTTTCTGGAAGGCGATGATCTTTCTGGTACTCCCGGCCTTTTATGCCAATTTCTCCATCTTCCTTTTCTTTGCTTCCTCTGTTCATGATTCTCCCCCAATACGAATTCTTCTGCCCAAGCTTACAGGATTGGTCATCGTCAATCTTTTGACTATGTCTGCGGCCATCTTTCTGGTGGTCTATACGGTTAGCCGCCGGCTTCATCTGCTCAGCCGGTCTCTGGAGCGCTTTGTCTCGGATTCGGGAGACCAGGGGCGGACCATTCCCACCAGTCTTTCGGATGATTTCGACTATATCAGTTTTCTCATCAACCAATCGGTGGGAAAATTCCGGGATCTTCTGGTGAAGGTGAACTCCTCCACAGGGACGCTCTTCGACGCCACCATGAACCTGACTTCAACGTCCGGGCAGGTCTTCACCACCGCAAACCATCAGGCGGCCTCAGTCAAGGAGATTGTCACGACAATGGAGGATTCGGAGCGCCATGCACGGGAGATCGGAGAGCAGATCGAGGGTGTGGCCAAAATCGCGGGCAAGACCCGGGAGGATGTGGAGGAGGGGGTGGCGATCATCGGCCGGAACCGGGAGAAGATGGAGGAGATCAAAAAGACCAACGCACAGACCCTGGAGGGCATCCGGAGCCTTACAGAGAGCATCCGCAGCATCTGGGAGATTGTCAACATCATCACCGGCATTGCCAGTCAGACCCGGATCATCGCTTTCAATGCAGAGCTGGAGGCATCGGCCGCGGGTGAAGATGGGAAGAACTTCGAGATAGTGGCCAGCGAGGTGAGACGGCTTGCGGATGACACCGTTGAATCAACAGATGAAATCAAGGAGAAGATCGCGCAGATCCAGAAGGCTTTTGACGGGTTGATCCTCTCCTCAGAGCAGGAGACCGCCAAGGTTCAGGAGGGGTGGGCCCTCTCCGGGGAGCAGGAGGGGGTCTACCGGAAGATCCTCACTTCGGCTGAGGGCTCGAAGGGTGCAGCGGAACGGATTTCAGAAGCGGCCCGCCAGCAGATCTCGGCATTCGAGCAGATCCTTCTGACCCTGAAGCAGATCTCCGAAGGCATAGACAGCTTTGTGGATGCCACCAGCGGAACCAACCGCTCTGCAGAGGATATCAACCAGATCGCAGAGGATCTCAACGGCCTGTTGAAAGGCTCTCTTCAATAGCGCAGAACGCAAAAGCAGAAGAAAAGGAAATGAAACAGCGGATCAACTCCTATTTGAACAGCTTCACCGGCAAGGTGCAGATCGTATTGGGCATACTTTTTCTGGTCATCCTCATCGTTTTGGGGGCTGCCTTCTATATCCTGATGGAAAAGAACATGATCCGGCAGCGCCATCAGGAGATGGCAAACAGCACAGAGCTGATCCACCGGATGGCCAGCACCTATGCCAATCAATCGATCCGAAACTATCTCCGGGCCTTGTCCGAGAAGACAAGGGATCTTGCGGTCTACTATTACCAAAATTACGATGCATCCGAGGGAAGGATGAGCCTCGCGTACCGGTACTTCAAAGAGGTGATGCTCGATAAGAATTTCGGCAAGATCGGCTATACCGGATATCTGGCCGGGGTTGACAGCAACGCGATCAATATGATCCATCCGGCCATCGAGCCGGGCGTGGACCTGGGCCGGTCTGAGATCATCCGGGAAGCCTCCAGGATGAAGGAGGGCTTTTTCTCCTATATGTGGCAGAATCCCGGAGAGATTTCCCAGCGGGAAAAGGTGGCCTATCTCACCTATTTCAAACCCTGGGATCTGGTGATATGGGCATCTTCCTACAAAAACGAGTTCTACTCCCTGGTCTCCCTGGATGTGCTGGAGGAGAACATCGGGCCCCTGACCTTCGGAGAGGGCGGATACGCCTTTGTGATGGATCGGGAGGGGGAGATGCTCATCCACCCGGCAGGAAATGGGGCCTTTATTCTGGATCGGGCCGATGCGGCCGGCAGAAAATTCGTATGGGAGATGATCGAAAAGGGGGAGGGGAACATGAGACTCCTCTTGAAAGACCCCCACGCCTGGGGCCGGAACGTGGATGTGGACGCGGACACGGATCTCCCTCTCCCCGGCTCTGGGGAAGCCGAAGAATATCTGCTCTATTACAAGAGCCTTCCGGAGATGAACTGGATAATCGGGACCCTGCTGCCGATCTCCCCGATGTATGATTTTCTTGGCCGGATTAGGCTGCTGACCATCGGAGCCATCCTCATCGGCGGCATGATCATCTTTTTGTTTATCTCCCTGCTCTTCCGGAGGATGCTCAGGCCCATCTCCCGGATGAAGCGGGTTTCGGATGCGGTCTCCCGGGGGGATCTCTCCGGGCGGATCGAGGTCACCGGAGATGATGAGATCAGCGTCATCTCCCGACAGTTCAATACGGTGCTGGATGATTTCGAAGGGATTTTGGAAAAGATCCATACAGCAGCGGCCATACTGGTCGATTCCCTGCACGATCTGACCGCCTCCTCCCAGGAGATCGAAAGCACCTCCAACGAACAGGCCGCTTCGGTCAAGGAGATCGTCTCCACTATGGAGGATTCGGATCAACTGGCAAAGGGGATCGCCTCCCGGATCAATGAGGTGGCCAGTATCGCCAAGAATACCCAGAAGGCCGTGGCCGACGGGGTCGTACTGGTGGACCAGAGCCGGGGGAAGATGGAGGAGATCAAATCGGCCAATGCTGAACGGATCGCAGGGGTAAAGATGCTCAACGACCGGGTGGAGAACATCTGGGAGATCATCACCCTGATCAATTTCATCGCGGATCAGACAAGGATCATCGCATTCAATGCAGAGCTGGAGGCATCGACTGCTGGCTCGGCCGGGAAGAGCTTCCGGATCGTGGCCTCGGAGATCCGGCGTCTGGTTGACAACACCGTGGCCTCCACCGGCGAGATCCGAACCAGGATCGACGAGATTCAACACGCGTCGGACCGGCTCATTCTCGCGTCCGAAGAGGCCACGGAACGGATTGTTGAAGGATGGGAACTCTCCCAGGACGTTGGCCGGGTCTTTGAGGATATCCTCAGTTCTGCGGAGATCTCGGCAGGTTCTGCCAATCATATCGCACTCTCCATTCAGCAGCAGGTTTCGGCCTTTGAGCAGATTCTTCTCACCCTGAAGCAGATCTCCGAGGGGATTGATAATTTCGTTCTTTCCACCCGATCCTCCACAGAAACCTGCCAGCGCCTGGAGGAGACCGCAAATCGGCTCAACAGGATGATAAAGGGGTATGGTATCGGAAAGGGGAAGAAAGAGGTGTTGGAGAAGAAATGAAAAACGAAGAACTGCTGGAGGAGATCGAATCCCGGAGCGAATCGGAAGATGCCGCGGTGGAAGAGGAGAAGATCAGATTCCTGATCGCCCGCATCCGGCAACAGAGCTACGCCTTTCCCGCGCAGGGGGTCCGGGAGATCGTCACCGATGCGCCCATCCATAGGATTCCTTTTGTTCCTCCCTATATCCGGGGGCTGATCGATCATCGGGGGGAGCCCCATACGGTCTTTGACCTGGATATCCTCTTTGAAAAGCAGGTTCTGGATGCAGATACCTATCTGATCTGCGATCTCGATGGAGACAGGATCGCCTTTCTGATCTCCGATATCATAGAGATCATCAGCCTTCCGAAAAGCGGGATTCATGCTCTTGGCGATGGGGAGGATCAGGGGGGATTCTTTGCCGGGGCTCTGGGCATGGAAGAGGAGGAGATCCCGATCATCAACATCCCCAGCCTGATCCGGAAGCTGTCCGATGATCTCAGAAGATGATCTCAGAAAAGGATAGGGAGAAAACCCATGATTTCCTGATGATCGAGACGGTTCAGCCATCAATCATCATCAACCGGGAGCAGGTGGCCACTGGCCTCTCTTTGCCTGATCTCTTCCCGATGGCATCTTCTTCCCCCTATCTGACATCCTGGGGAAAGGCAGGCGGAGAACGAATTCCACTGTTTGATCTCGACAGGTCTCTGGAAGAGGTCTTTACCGCTCAAGGGCCTAAAAGCGGATTGCGGGTGGGGCTGATCACAGAAGTTGCCCACTTCCATCCCCGTAACCGGAATCGATGGGAGAAGATCCTTTCCAACTGTCCCGAGAGGCTTTCCGGGGATCGGGTCGGTTTTCTCGTTGACAGCAGGATTGATATTGTAGAGATTCCCATCCGGGAGGTGCGGCCCCTGCCGGTCAATCTGAAACCCCGATACAGAGAGGAAGGAATCATAGGATGCCGCTTTTATCCGTCCGATCGATTGGCTTTATGGATCGATCTCGAGCGGCTCCTCTTTATCCAAGCATAGAAGCCGAATATACCTTATGATCCTAATATGATCCAAATACTCATCGTCGATGATTCAGCCCTGCTCCGAAGCATCTTGAAAAACCTGTTCCAGAATGAGAGCGATCTCCTGCTGGCCGGTGAGGCGACACACGGGCAGGGGGCGCTTTTTGCGGCAAAAGAGATTTCTCCTGACCTGATCATCATGGATATCGATATGCCGGTGATGGATGGTCTGGAGGCAACCCGGAGAATCATGCAGGAGGCCCCGACCCCTGTGCTGGTGATGGCAAACGGCCTCACCCCGGAAGGGATTCGCGCGGCCATCGGGGCCGGGGCCGCGGACGCGATGGCAAAACCCTCTATCGATCAGTTCAACGAGCCCCTTTTTTTAGCAGAATTTCTGGCCCGGGTCCGCACTCTTGCCCGGAAGCGGAGATCGGTTCCGGCAAGTTCAGGGGCCGGAAACCAGCGCGCTCCGGCATCGGGGCAAACTTCCGGAACCGACCAAAGATCCTCCTATCAACTGGTGGTGATGGGATCTTCCACGGGCGGGCCCGCGGCGGTCAAGACGATTCTTGCGCGGCTTCCGGCCGATTTTCCCCTTGGAATCATTCTGGTGCAGCACATGGAGAGCGGATTCATGGAAGGATTTGTCCGATGGCTCGACGAGACCACGCCCCTTTCCGTGAGAATCGCCCGGCATCGGGAGGTGATTCAGCCCGGAAGCGTCCATATCTCCCCGACCGACATCCATCTCAAGATTCGCTGGAACCGGCTCTCTCTGGAGAATGGGCCCCGGGTTCTCAACCAGAAGCCGAGTGTGGATCTGCTCTTTGAATCGGCCGCAGCCGAATATCGGGAAAGGGTGATCGGAGTTCTGCTCACCGGCATGGGCAGAGACGGGGCACAGGGATGCCTCTCCATTGTCGGAAAGGGAGGGATCACCATTGTTCAGGATCAACCCACTTCAGCCATCTACGGAATGCCCAGGGCCGCAGTGGAGCTGGATGCGGCCACAAAGGTCCTGCCACTGGAGGAGATCGCTCCGGAACTGATGAGGCGGGTGAAATATCGGGTATGAATGATTCTCCATCGGCAGGCTTCTCCATTTCGGAAGGGGCATTTCAGAAGGCGCTCCGGGCCGTGGAGATTGAATCGGGCATCCGGCTTCCCGATTCAAACCGGAGAACCCTCATCTCCTTTCTCGCGGGACGCCTGACAGCTCTGGACATGGATATGGAGAGGTATCTGCGCCATGTCTGGCGGAACAGAGCAGAGTATGCCGCGCTCATCGACGCGGTTACCATCAACGAGACCTACTTCTTCCGGGAGGAGAAGCATTTCCGGATATTGAAAAATCATCTCCTGCCCCAGTGGGACAGGAAAGGAATCCAGTATTTCCACTTCTGGAGCGCCGCGTGCTCCTCTGGCGAAGAGGCCATCTCTTTGAATGCGATGATACATGGAATGCGGAAAGAGAAGGGTGGCCGAGGAATCCGCGCATCCATTCTGGCCAGCGACATCAATCCCCACTCCCTTGCTCTCTTCACGCGGGGGATCTACACCCGGAACGCTTTTCGAAAGGATGGTTCAGCCTTTAACGGACTTCTGGAGCCCTATCTCCGCCGGGAAACCCATTCGGTGATCATCGATGATTCCCTCCGAAAGGAGATCGATATCCAAAAGATCAACCTCTTCAGGGATGATCTTTCGGAGTTGAAGGAAAGGTTCCACCTCATTTTTTTGAGAAATACACTGATCTATATGTCTTTGGAGATCCGCGGGGAAATTCTGGACCGGGTGGTGAAGACCTTGCGGCCCGACGGCTATCTATTCCTCTCAGCATCGGAGATCCCCCTCATCTCCCACCCTCTTCTCGAACTGGAGCAGGTTCAGAATACCTATTTCTTCAGGAAGAAGAATCCCGAGGAGCTGCGCCAGGGGGTCAATCCCAATCCAATATGCGAAGTCGTCCCATCGGATCTGGGGGAAACAGGGGCGATTCCCCTCTCCATCGAGAGAGTTTTGCCCAAAAAAGAGATCCCATTTGCAGGAGAGGTTCGGGGAAAGTATCCAATCGATACGGAAAAGATTCTCTTCTATGCGAGCCAGCGGCTCAACAACCGGCTCTTCACCGCGCAGCAGGATATCAATTTCTCCTTTGCCCTCCAGTTTCTCCATATCATCTGGCTCATCCGCGAGAACCGGTATGCCGATGGCCGGGATCTGATGGAACTGATCGATCCGCTGCTGCCGAAAAATGAGATCTCCTGCTATCTCTGGGGCTATCTGGAACTGGTCCGGGGAAACCCTCAGAAGGCTGGGTTCCGGTTTTCCGAAGCCCTCCAGTGCAACTCCGGATGCTGGCCGGCCCGTTTCTATCGGGCAAATACCCTCCGGGATGAGTACCCCCGGATCGCAGAACGGGAGTATGAAACCTGTGGCCGGGATATCTGCTCCTATATCGATCAAAATCAGTACTATTACCAGTTCCTGCTGGAGGGCTTCAACGCCAAATATTTTCTCGACATGTGCCGCGAATGGCAAAAGCGGCTGAAGGAGGATCGCAGATGGCCCTGAGCCGGGATGCCTTCATTGAAAAATACCTTGATGAGCTGGAGGGAAATATCGGCTCCATTAAAAATGCTGTTAAGGGGCTGAAAAACGACCCTGAGAGCCAGGATGATCTGAGAAACCTCCTCCGGTCTATCCATTCGATCAAAGGCTCTTCCAAAATGCTCAAGTTCGACTGTATCGAAGCGATCGTTCATGGCCTGGAGGGGGTCTTCAGGGGCGTGGCCGAGGGGCGCTACGATGTCTCACCGCGGATGATCCAGCTCGGATTTCTGACGGTCGATTATCTCCAAAACGGGAAAGAGAAAATCCGGATACAAAAGAGCGATGAACTCCCGGTGGCCGATCTCTTCGAGGTCTTTGAACGGGCCCGTGCCAATGAGCCATTCTCCCTGGATCACCTCCGGCCCGAAGCAGCGGAGCCTGTAGAGCCGAAATCTTTTGAGACCGATATTCCCCCGGAATTCAGGCTTTCGGTCTCCGATAAGATCCAGGTGCGGCTGAGCCGGATGGAGACGATCATCCGGAAGTTCAACAATCTCATGATCCGGCAGTTCCGGATGAAAAAGGAGTATGACGAAATCCGGGATCTGGAGAGCCATTTCAAGGAGATGCTGGGGAAATTCTCCGGCGATAATGGCCAGATCCCAATGGGTCATGATTTTTTGGATCGTATCCGGCAGCTTCGGAAGGGCTTTGACGCGGACCTTCGGATGCTGGAGCGGAGCGCACAGGAGATCCGGGAGGAGATCTACTCTCTTCGGATGCTCCCCTTGGATCTGGTACTCCAGCCGGTGAAGGAGATGGTCGCGGATATGGCCGAATCTCTGGGAAAGGAGATCGAATTGACCGTCTCCGGCGGTGATATCCGGCTGGATAAGCTGGTTCTGGAGAAGATCCATGACCCGATCATCCATCTGGTGCGGAACGGGGTGGACCACGGCCTGGAGAAGCCGCTTCAAAGAACGGCCAGGGGCAAACCCCGGGCAGGGCAGTTGACCATCGCCTGCAGCCGGGAGACGGAGCAGGTGGTCATCCGGATCGCGGATGATGGCCGGGGCATCGATTATGAGAAAATCCGGGAGAAATCCATGGCCATGCATCCGATGCAGGCCGAGGAGATCCGCGTGATGGATCGGGATGCGCTCAATGCCTTTATCTTCTCCTCGGGGTTTTCCACCCTTTCCCGGGTGGGGGAACTTTCGGGCCGGGGGGTGGGGCTGGATCTGGTCCGGTACAACATCGAAAAGGTCAAGGGCAAAATCACCCTTTCCAACCCTCCGGAAGGAGGCTCGGAGTTTCTGCTGACTCTTCCCCACTCCATTGCCACTGTGGAGGGCTTTTTTATCGGGGCCGGAAAGAGCGATCTCTTTGTTCCGGCAAATTTTATCTCGGAAATCATGTTGATCCACCCCAAAGATATCTTTACAATGCTCAACCGCCGCTCCATCCGGCGCCGGGAGAAGGTGGTTCCCATCTATCGCCTCTCGGGGATTCTGGAAAGAACCCTGACCGATGCGGAGATCGAGAAGGGGCCCGAAGAGTACCGTTCCCTCATGATCATCGACTCGCTGGGGGAGACCGTTGCAGTGGAAGTGGATCGGGTGGTCGAATATGCGTCGCTGGTCCACAAGCCTCTGCCGGAGAACCTGAGCGACCTGAAGCTGGTGCAGGGGATCGTCTTTGACAAGAACTTCCGGATCATTCCGATCCTTCACATCCCGGAGATTTTAACCCGCTTGAAGCGAATGCGGGAGATGGAATCGAAAAAGCGCTTCTCCATGGAAAGTCGGGAGTACAAGAAGATCCTGCTGGTTGAGGATTCTGATTCGGCCCGGGAGATCGTCCGCTCGGTTCTTGCGCTGGAGAACTACAATGTGGTGACGGCCGCCGACGGCATCGAAGGCTTGGAGCGGCTCCGGGAGCACCGGATTCATCTGATCATCACCGATATCAAGATGCCCCGGATGGACGGGCTCACCTTTGTGGAGAACATCCGGCGGGAGAGCGGATATGAATCGACGCCCCTTATCGTGATAACGTCTGTTGACGATCCTGAGATCCGTGCCCAGTTTTATCAAAAAGGGGCAAACGCCTATATCCTGAAATCGGAATTTGATCGGGGCAATCTGATTCAGGAGGTTCGGACCTTGATCGGATAAGAATTGATCGGATAAGATCGGATAAGAGAGGAATATCGGAGGATCAATGACACAGGGGAAAAAGATTCTGATAATGGAAGATTCGGACCTGGTCGCGGGAATGCTCTCCCAATTTTTCGAATCCGAAGGCTATACCGTCTTTCTGGCCGAAAACGGGGCCCAGGGGATTGAACAGGTCTATGCAAAGATCCCGGATCTGATCATCATGGATGTGGAGATGCCCCTGATTCAGGGGTATCAGGCCAGCCGTCTGCTGAAAAGCCGGCGCGGCGTATCCCGAATCCCGATCATCATGCACACCAGCCGCTCCGAGGACAAGGATCGATATTGGGCTCTGGATTCCGGTGTTGATGCCTTTATCACCAAGGATTTCGACAATCTTGAAAAGCTGTTGGAGAAGGTGAAGGAGCTTATCCAGGGACCCGCGCCCGACGCGGGAATCATCGCAGAGGATGGACGCTCCGTAAACCGGGAGACGGTTTTCGAGATGGTCGGCAATTTTCTGGATGGCCAGCTTTTCAGAGCCACGGTGGTCAACATGCTCGGGGCCGTGGGCAAACGGATCAGTTCGGTCTCAGAGACCGTGGACGGGGTCTTCGATGTTTTGAGCAGGGTCTGCGAATACCATATCTGCACCATTCTCCTGAGATCCCACAAAACCCCGATGGCCTACATTCGTCCCGGGGCTCAGATCTACCGGGCCGATGCCGAGGATTTCCTACGGGTCTGTATGAACGACTTCAACGCGGATCTCCCGGACATGGACCTGGAGAGAACCCGGCGGATCTTCTCCGGCATCGAGACCCGCAAGGACTTCGAGGAGATGCGGATGGACGCGCGCCGGGTCAGTTCCTATGCCTGTTTCCCCATTCTGGGCAAGGGGGATGTGACCGTTGGGACCCTCCATGTGGGCCATCTCGCCAACAACTACTATTCCGGACTGGTCGCAGAGAACATCTCGGTCTTCACGCGGCACGCCGGCCCCATTCTCGAGAACACCCTCCTCTTCAACCGGGTTACGGAGATGGAGAACCGCATCCGGACCGTCTTTTCCAAGTTCGTCCCCGGAGAGGTGATCGAAGAGCTGATGGACCGGGATGCCGAGGACACCTATCTTCGGGGGGAGAAGCGGACCGTTGCGGTGCTCTTCTCTGATATCCGGGATTTTACCACCATTTCTGAGAACAACTCGGCCGAAGAGGTGGTCTCCTTTCTGAACCGGTATTTCGACATCATGGTCCGGATCATCCGAAAACATGGCGGAACCATCGACAAATTCATCGGCGACGCGATCCTGGCCATATTCGGAGCGCCCATTAGTTATGAGGACAATGCCAGCCGGGCGGTCAAGGCCGCCACAGAGATTATCCACGCGCTCGGCTCTGTGGACCCCGGCATCCTCCTGCTGCCGGAAGCGGGGCTGGAGATGGGCATCGGCATCCATGAGGGGGTCGCGGTCGTCGGCAACATCGGCTCTGCGGACAAGTTCGACTATACGGTGATCGGCGACACGGTCAACCTCGCGTCCCGGCTGGAGGGCTTGACCAAGCATTACCGGAAGACGATCATCGTCTCCGAGACGGTCAAAGATCGGGTGGAAGATGATTATCTGCTGCGGGAGGCCGACACGGTCAAGGTAAAGGGAAAGGATACGGCAACCGGCATCTATACTGTGGAGATGGACCGGGAGCGCTTTGACACCGATTTCATGAATGCCTACGGAAAAGCCCTGAAGCTTTACAAGATGGGCAACTGGAACACTGCATTGGAATACTTTTCAGCCTGCCGGGAAAAGATTCCGGAAGATCCGCTGACGGAGATCTTCATGGATCGTTGCCGGCGGTTTTTGGAGAATCCGCCGGAGAATTGGGATGGGACGATCTCTTTGGATTTCAAATAAAGAGAAGGAAGGCTTATGCAGCAAAATCCAATGCCGACAAATGAACAGGAAAAAATGCTGATCCAAAAGATCCGCTCACTTTCTCCTGAAAAAGTATCTCAGGTCATCGATTTGATCGATTTTTTGAGCTACAGGGACAATGAACGGCAACTGATCCGTGCCGCCTATCGAATTACGGAATCGGCTTTCGGAAAAATCTGGGACAACCCCGAGGATGATATCTATGATAGCTTATAGATTCGGGGACATTGTTCCTGTTTTTTGTTTCATAGCTGTTCCTCTGAAAATCCCACATTGACCAACCTGAAAGAAATCGGTATAGTTGCATTTTTATTTATCGAAGGATCTTTTTCGGAAAGGAGGTGATACGGAAATGGGCAAAGGCGACCAGAGAAGCAAACGAGGGAAAGTCTGGCGGGGAACCACTGGAAAAACCCGTCCCAAAAAGGCCAAAAAGGATAAGCAGAAGCAGGAAAGGGCCGAAGAACAACAGCAGGAGGAGCAGGCTGAATAAGTGGTTTCCTCTTTTTGATTTCGGGATCGACCGCATTTTTTGTTGCGGCCGTCCCGAAACCCTTTCTATTTTCAGGAGGTTTCCGTTTTGCCACAGCCATCAAAGTCGAAGGATGTTCCGGTCACCTATGGGGATTACCGGCAATGGACGGATGATGGACGATGGGAGATTATTGAGGGAATCGTTTATGACATGAGTCCTTCACCATCCACAAAGCATCAGACCGTTTTGAGGGAACTGCTTTTCCAGATCGCTTCGTTCCTGCCGGATGATTCCAATTGTGAAGTCTTTATCGCTCCTTTCGATATTCGTCTCCCCGAGGCTGATGAACCGGATGATGCGGTAATCAATGTCGTTCAGCCGGATCTTTCTATGATCTGTGATCCTTTGAAAATTGACGAAATCGGATGCCGTGGGGCACCGGACTGGGTTATTGAAGTTTTATCCCCGCATACCGCTTCTAAGGATCATATCCAAAAAAGATTGTTGTACGAACGCAAAGGCGTTCGGGAATACTGGCTGGTGCATCCGCTGGATGAGATGGTTACCGTTTTTGTTCTCGGTAATGACGGGAAGTATGAGCTGCCGGTGTTTCGGGAAGGGAAGGGGGAACTCGGAGTAAAGGCGTTGCCAGGTCTGGTTGTGGATCTGGATGCGATATATCGTTAAGGGCTTTTCTTACCCTTTTCCCTTAATTCCATTTCTTGCAGGAGGATTCTCATGTCACTGCCATTATCGAAGCCGGATAGCTCGCCGATCACTTATGGTGTTTATCGGCAATGGACCGACGAGGGGCGATGGGAGATTATCCAGGGTGTTCCTTATGACATGAGTCCCGCGCCTTCCACCGAACATCAGAGCGTATTGGGAGAATTATTCTTCCAAATTCGAGCCTTTTTATCGGACAGAAATTGCAGGGTCTTTATGGCTCCCTTTGACGTTCGTCTTCCGGAAAGGGATGAAGCGGATGACGCTGTCATCAACGTGGTTCAGCCGGATATCACTGTTGTCTGCGATCCTTCCAAAATTGACAAGAAGGGGTGCCGAGGCGCGCCCGACTGGATCATCGAAGTCCTTTCCCCCGGAACATCCGCCAAGGATTATAACCAAAAACGCTCATTGTACGAGCGCAGAGGGGTTCGGGAATACTGGCTGGTCCATCCGCTGGATGAGATGATTACCGTTTTTATTTTAGGAGACGATGGAAAATATGAGCCGCCGGTTTTTCGGGAAGGGAAGGGAAAGCTGGAAGTAAAGGCGTTGCCGGATCTGATTCTGGATCTCGATACGGTATTCCGATAAAGAATATTTCTGTCTCTTTTCATTTTCATACGATCTCTCGCGAACCCCTTTCGAATAAATCATATCCCTGTTTTGTTACCCCTTGGGTAATGTTTCTTGACGAATTGTATTTTGAACAGTATATATTTACCCAAAGGGTGAATATTTGAAGTTGTTATTTGGATAATCATCGTGGAGATCCGATTTCGAACGCGCAAACTCGAAAAGCAGTATACCCGGCATAGATTTGCGGAAAAGGCATATGGCAGAGATGTGGCACGAAAATTCATCCAGAGGGTCAACATCATCAAACAGGCCCGGGATATCGATGAACTCTGCTCCCTTCCCGTGCTGAGATGCCATTCCCTCAAAGGGAACCGGCAAGGAGAGTGGGCCGTCAAACTGACGGGCTTTTATCGGCTGATTTTCACACTTGAAGGCGATCTTCTGGAGATTGCCTGTATTGAGGAGGTAAGCAAGCATTATGACGATTAATCAGAGTGCCATCCATTCGGATATCGCTATACCGCCGGGGGAGTATCTTGAAGAGATCATCGAAGAACTGGGGATGACCAAGGAAGAACTGGCGAGACGGATGGATCGTCCGGCTCCGAAGTTGAGTCGCATCTTTAAGGGAGAGAAGGCGATTACGCCGGATACCGCTATTCAGTTCGAGAAAGTCCTGGGTGTCCCGGCGCATATCTGGATCGGATTGGAGGCGGAGTACCGCCTCATCATTGCCAGAGACCAGGAAGAGAAGGGGCGGCGTCAATTGATGGACGAAGGGCATCTGATTGCCCGATATCGATACAATGATCTGGTCAAAATAGGGCAGCTTCCCAAGTATAATCAAACGATTGAAAAAGTCGCAGCGCTTCAGCGGTTTTTCGGTGTAACTTCTCTTAATACAATACCGGAATTGAGCCGCTATCGGGCCGCTTTCCGCGGGAAATCTCATGAGAATCGAACCCGGTCTCCTCATGCGCTTTCCGCATGGCTTCGGCTTGGCGAGAAAAGAGCCAATCTGATGGCGTGTTCCCCATTCAAAAAAAAGGATTTAAGGCGTCTTCTACCGGAGCTAAGGCGCATGTCCCGCCAACATCCGGAGACTTTTATCGAAGATCTCCGATACAAAATGGCTGAAACCGGAATCGCCTGGATGATCGTTCCTGTTCTTCCGAAGATCAATGCATACGGGGCCGCATTCTGGATACGTAGAGATAAAGCCGTATTGATGATGACCCTTCAAAGCGAATGGGCAGATGAATTCTGGCACCGCCTATTTCATGGAATCGGGCATTTCCTGTTGCATAAGCCTCAAATGATCTTCATCGAAGATGAAAATCCGATCACGGAGCATCCTGTTTTTGAGGCCGAAGCTGACCGGTTTGCAGCGGATACATTGATTCCTCCCAAGGAATATGCGCAGTTTTTGCAGGAGGGGGATTTCTGTCCGGATGCGATCCTTCGATTTGCAGATCGCATTGAAATCGATGCGGGGATTGTTGTGGAGCGCCTACAGCAGGATAAGTGGATTGAACCGTCAGAGAAGGATCATTTACGCGCCCGTTATGATTGGAGGAGCTTTCCGGAAAGGGATGTTATGGGTCCGTCTTTTTCGTCAGCTTCACCCCAGAATCAACCGCTGCGGATCACACCGCTCCCGTAAGATGCTCAATTCATCCGCAGAAGGCGGAAAAATCTCTTTGGCCCGGGAGACATCCGCGTCAAATCCCATCCGCTCCAGCACCATCTCGGGCGTCACCCCCGGGTAGCAGCCCCGCAGAAACATCCGCTTCGTCTCTTTATCGAACCCCATCACCGCCAGATCCGTCACCACCATCTCGGGCCCGCCAGGGGAAAGCCCGGCCCGCTCTCTTGCGCCGGGGCCGTCGAGCCAGCCGGGGCTGGTGAGATAATCGAGTCGGGGGACGAATCCCCGCAGATCATGGCGCATGAAGATGATGGTCCGACTCACAAAGGAGGCCACATCACAGGCCCCGCCGCTGCCGGGAAATCGGACCCGGGGCCGTTCGTAATCTCCGATGGCCGTGGAGTTGAGGTTGCCGTAAGGGTCGATCTGGGCCGCGCCCAGGATGCCCACCACCCGCCGGCCCGAAAAGGGGTTCTGCATGAAGGCAAAAGCATCTGAAAGCCCCCGGTTGACGGCAGCCCCATACATCACCCGGGAATCCCCCACCGCAAGGGGCAGCTCCTCAAGTTGCGCGTCCATCGCGCCCGTCTCGAAGAAGATGACGCTGTCGGGCGCGCTGATGTGCTTTGCGGCCATGGCCGCGAGCATGGAGATGCCGGTGCCGCAGAAGACCACATCCCCGTTTCGGATCTCTCTTGCGGCCGCAACAGCCATCATCTCTTTTTCGGAGTATCGGGTCATCATCCGCACCTACCGTCGATCCAGATCCTTGGCATATCCGGTCCTTGCATCGGCCTGAATTCTTTTCAACCTCTCTTCTCCAATCTTGGCCAGCAGCCCGGGGTGATTTTCTGTTCCGTATATATATTCCTGAAGATATTCTGCATAGCTTTGGTCATCTTTGGCCATTTTCCCGAAGCGGGCCAGATATACCGGATCATAGTCATAATAGCGATAGCAAGCTGTCGGGTATGCCCCATAGGGGATATGAACTACCGCATCGACCCGCAGATGGGGAATCTGATTCTGCTCCGGATACTCCCGGAGGCGTTCGGATTCCACCAGCTCATCGCAGGTGAGAATCACCTTTTCTGCTGAAAGCGCCTGCTCCACATCCGAAAAGGGCAGCCCCTCGATCCTTGCAGTCCCCTGAACATCGGCCTTCTGGACATGGAGGATCGTCACGTCCGGATGGATGGCCGGAACCAGCACCACTTTCGGTACATCCCCCCATTCGCCAAAGGGATTTTCCATCACCGTCAGCTTGCTGTCCGGCAGTCGCGGATCATTCTCCCGCATCTTTTTGGAGAAGCCCCAGCGCCGGACGATATCGGTCCCCAGCCCCGATCTCGTCGGGAGAAAGGGCACGCCCATCGCGCCGGCCTGAAACCGGAGGCTCATCTGATAGTTGGAGTAATCCTCCACCCGAATGGTCCCGGCCTCCACCGCCTTCCGGAACCGGATGCAGGTGGACGCGAACCGGCCGCTGCCGGCATACGCGATCTCGAGATTCTCCACACACCCGCCCCCGATCAGCTCATCCACCCCCTGACCATTGGAATGCGCATAGAGATGTATGCGGCCGATCCGCTGCCGGATGATCTCGTAGACCGCGGCCATAGGATTCCGGTTGATGGTGAACCCGCCAATCGAGAGATGGCAGCCCTCATGAACAAACTCATGTATCGCCGTCCGAAGATCGGTCAGCTTATCCGATGTGGCCATCGGGCTTCTCCTTTGCCAGCACTCCACGGATCACCTTTGCCAGATCTTTTCGGATAATCGGCTTCATGATAAAGGCCCGGATACCTCCGGCCTCGGCCGTTTCCGCGCTCACCACCGCGCTGAAGCCGGTACAGAGAATCACCGGAACCTCTGGCCGGATCGCCATGATCTCTCCGGCAAGATCGAGGCCGGTCATCCCGGGCATGGTCATGTCTGTAATGACCAGATCGAAATTATCCGGTGCATCCCGGAAGTGTTTCAGGGCTTCGCTGCTTTCGACCGTGGCCGTCACCCGGTAGCCGAGCCCCTCCAGCATCAGCCGGATCATCTCCACGATCTGGGGTTCATCATCCACCACCAGAACCCGTTCATTGCCGGCCGGAACTTTTACATGGGATTTTGTCTCGGCCGGAACAACCTTCCGGATATCGATCACCGGCAGATAGACCGTAAAGAGAGATCCTTCCCCGGGTTTGCTGGAGACGACCACATGCCCCTTGTGCCCCCTCACAATGCTGTGAACCATGAAGAGCCCGAGTCCCGTGCCCTTGCCCACCTCCTTGGTGGTATAATAAGGATCGAAGATTCTGTCCATCACCGACGGCGGAATTCCGCTGCCGTCATCCTGAACCGAGAGAACCGCATATCTTCCGGGACGGACTTCCCGGGGCAGTCCAGGCAGGTCCGATTCCACCTGCCGCTCCTCTATTGATACGATGATGCGGCCCTTGCCTTCGGTCATGGACTGGTAGGCATTGGTGCAGAGATTCATCATCATCTGATGGATCTCCACGCTGTCTGCGGATACTGGGCCGCAGGTGTCGTCGATCCTTCGAACAATCTCCACCGTTGTCGGCAGGGATGCCCGCAGCAGATGAAGGATCTCCTTGATGATGAGTTGAAGCTGAACCGGCCGCTTCTCCTTTTTGCCGCTTCGGCTGAAGGTGAGGATGTGCTGGATCAGATTTTTGGCCCGATCCGCGGCCTTGAGCACCTCCCGGAGATTCTGCCGGATGTGGGTTCCGGGGGTCAGATCCTCCACGGCCATCTCGGTATATCCGATGATGGGAAACAGGATATTGTTGAAATCATGTGCGATCCCACCGGCCAGGGTTCCGATGGCCTCCATCTTCTGGGCCTGATGGAGCTGCTTCTCCAGCCGTTTGGTCTCGGTGATGTCGATGATCACCCCGACGATCCCCCCCACATCCCCGCGGATGCGGGAGAAGGTGGCCTTGTTGAAGATCACGTCCCGCAGAGATCCGTCCGCGTGGGTGAGGGTCGATTCAAATCGCTGAACCCCTCCCTTTTCCAGCAAGGCTTTATCCAGCTCCCGGATCTTTTCGGCTGAATCATCAAAGCTGAGATCCTCGTCGGTTCGGCCGATGATCCGGTCTCTTTCCAGACCCCGGTATTTTTCAAATGCCCGATTGCACCCCTGGTAGATTAGCCTCCTGTCCTTGTAATAGACCGGGTTGGGAATCCGGTCTATCAGCTCCTGGAGGAAATGGATCTGCTCATTGCGCTGTCGCTCCGCGGCCTTCTGCTCCGTCACATCCCGACAGACCGCAAAGATCATCTTTTCCTCGGTGAGGGGAAATGAGTTCCAGGAGAGCCAGCGGTAAAGACCGTCTTTGCAGCGGTACCGGTTTTCAAAGGCGATTATCGGCACACCGTTGAAAAGCTGTTCTCCGGCGCGAATGGTCGATTCCAGGTCATCGGGATGGACATAATCGAGCCAGCCGCATGAGAGCAGCTCTTCCTCGGTCCATCCCAGATTTAGGGTACAGGCCGGGTTGACTTGCTTGAAATAGCCGTCGAACCCGGCCACACAGAGCATATCGATCGAGAGGTTGAAGAGGCGGTCCCGCTCCCGCGTGATCCGGTTCCGGTCGCTCTCCAGCAGCTCGTGCCGGCTTCTGTTCTCCAGAATAACTGCAAGCATCTTCACCGCGTTCCGGATCAGGGCGATCTTTTCCTCCGGAACTTTTGCCGCATCTCCGGAGGAGATGGTGATCAATCCGAAAAAATGGTGGGCAGTGGCGATTTGAAAGCGGCTCCGGCTCTCCTTTCCGTTGTAGGAATGCTTTTCCGGCGCCCGAGTAAATTGAAATTGAATGCCGCTGAATATCGAATCCAGGGCATCCACAAAAAGCTTTTGAATCAGTTTCCGATCCTTTATCTGCGACAGGTTGACCATCAGCAGAAAGAGATCGTGTGCAATATGATCCATCAGAAGAGGGCTTTCATATCAGGCGGTCCGGGAGAGGAACTCCGGTGCATTCTCTGCCAGCCAGTGATCCGGGTCCTGATAATAGGGATTTTCAGTGATGACCCCCCCGCTGATGGTATAGGGATGGGTGCGAAGCACGCCCATGATGGTCGCGCCCGTGAATTTGTTGACATTGTACAGGCAGATGCTGATCCAGGGTTTTCCCGGAATGAAGTAGTTGAGCCGGGACTCATAGGCCATGAGATGCTCCACGCCCGGAATCGCCTCCAGGGCCCAGACCATCTCGGCCGTTGCCCGGATGTTTTTCTTCCCGTCTTTCCGGCTCTCGGCATAAAAGGCATTCAGGCCATCATCCATTGCCCAGGGAGAGAATATGCCTTCCGGATAGTAGAGTTCCTTTGCCGATGAGAGCTGAAACCGGTTCGGATCATCGGGATGGGTCCCGCAGTCCGGATACCGGCGGGCATATTTGTCTTTGAAATCGGCCTGGCTCATCTCCACAGGGCAGTAGAGCTGAAGATCGCCATCCCGATCCCCCCGGTTGAGATATCCGAAGAGGATCTCATCCCTTTCGGCCTCGGTCTCATAGAGGCCGCAGATGTGGACTCCCCAGTTGCACTGGTATCCCCCGAATCCCAGTTCCAGCTTTGGCTGATCCGATGTCCTGATATACATGGCCTCCTCCTTTCTCATCATGCCCCTTCAAAAGAGGCTTCTCATTCCTTCCGGATCTCTTCCATAGATGTCGCTGTGACCACCTCCATTCCGGCAAAGGCCGGCTCATGGAGCGGCAGCAGAATATCTGCGGCCCCCTTTACTTTCACCATTGTATCATATGCTTCATAAGTATTCACATGGGTTCCCGGCGGAATCACCGACATCTCCATCGCGCGGATCTCCTTTGGCGGGAAGAAGTTCTCCATGATCACGCAGAAGCCGGTGATCGCGGCCTTTCCATCCGGTGTATCGACCATTATGGTCATGCCGCCATCCGTATGGATCGGCGTATGGATCATCTCGATACCGTCGGTGATCTTCGTATCCCCGGAAAGGCTTTGGATCTGCCCGTTCTCCTCCACATCCTCGATAAAATCCTCCAGATACCGGAAATCGAGGGGATGGGGATCATGAATCCGCGCCATCTCCTTCTCGTGAACATAGATCACCGCATTTTCGCACTTGTAATCATTCTCGCAGTGGTCATTGTGCAGATGGGTATGGATCACGATGTCGATATCTGTCGGCGTCAGCCCCCACCGCTTCAGCCCCTCTTCAAAGGTGTAGATCCGCCCCCCGATCGCCTTCTCCCGATCATCGGACTGAATCGGCGCCATCTCCCCCGTATCCACGAGGATCTTTTTGTCTCCGCCCTCCAGATACCAGGAATAGATGGGAATCGTGTAGGGTTTTCCATAGTCGTGCTGGTGGGTCATCATTCCCTTGTCAAAGACCTTGGTTCCCATGACAATGGGATGGATCAGGTATTTTGCCATTTTGAAAAACTCCTCTTCTTATCGTATCATCTTTACGATATCAGGCTCCTTTCGGGGCGGGATCTCGGGGATCTTTTCCGGATAGCCGAGAATGATCGGGGCCACGATCAGCAGATCATCGGTCAAGCCGATCTCTTTTTGGATTTCCGGATTCCTGATATTTCCGCCGAGCCCGATCCAGCAGGTTCCCAGCCCCCGGGCTGCGGCCGCAAACATCAGATACGCGGCCCCCAGTGAGCAGTCGATGGTCGAGGAGCGAAGATCTGCAGGTCCTGCAATATAGATGAGGCAGGGAGCATTGTAGAAGACATTGAAATCGGGCTTCCGGAGCATCTCCGCATACCGCTTCACCGGAGCCTCCGGGTCCTGCTCCAAATCTTTCAGCAGGCATTTCTTGCTCTCGTCTGAGAGCCTTTGCATCAAATCCCGATCATGAATCACGATAAAGCGCCAGGGCTGCCCGTGGCTGGAACTGGGGGCAAGACAGGTTTGCCGGAGGATCTCTGAAATGGTCTCATTTGAAACAGACTTGTCCAGATAATTTCGAACAGACCTTCTTTTTTTCAGGATTTCGGAATATTGCATATCTTTTCCTCCTCGGTTGTTCCGTTAGACTTCTCTTCTGAAATATGTGGCAAATCATACCGCATGACCGGACACAGGTCAAACGGATCTTCTCTATTCTTGACGAAAAGAGAGTTTTGGCATACCATCGAAAATAGAGAAGCCGAAAAAGCAGGGGCGGTTCCATCCAAAATCATCAGCTTCTTTCTTGAAAACGGAGGAGAATGACCGGCTTTACCAAAAATAGGAATTTCCATCTGCTGGATCACCCGGTGATCTCCCAGCGGTACTTTTTCCCCAAGCGGGTGAAATATGCCCACCCCTTCTGGGTGGACGCTGATGGTGCGCAACTGGCCTGCTGCTATTTCGAAGGCCACCCGGGAAGCAGAACCATCATCCATTTCCACGGCAACGGAGAGACCGTTGCCGATTATCGGGATGATTTCGTCTCCATCATCGACAGCATGGGATACAACTCTTTTCTGGCCGAATACCGGGGATACGGGATGTCCACCGGAAAACCATCTCTTTTTCAGATGCTCTCCGATGTGGAGGCCATCATCGAGACCTTGAACCAGCCGGACGAGAACCTGATCCTCTTCGGCCGCTCCCTCGGCTCCCTCTATGCGATCCACGCGGCCTGCATCTTTCCCAACATCGCAGGATTGATCATAGAAAGCGGAATCGCCAATCCCTTGGAGCGCCTTCTCATCCGCATCGACCCCAGAGAACTCGGCGCCACCGCAGAGGAGATCGCGGAGGCGGTCCACCGGGATTTCAACCACAAATTCAAGATGGACCAGTACGAGGGCCCCACCCTGATCCTTCACACCAAATACGATGGCCTCGTGGATGTCTCCCACGCGCACCGGCTCCGGGCCTGGGCCGCCGGCCCCACCACCCTGCGCATCTTCGAGCGCGGAGATCACAATTCCATCTTACATGTCAATTCCCACGAATACTTCAAAAGCATCGACGTCTTCCTAAGAGAGCACGGCCTGTAGCACAAAAACGGCCCCGCCCCGTCCTTTTTTCATCTCCCCCGTCCTTCGTCCTTTAAGTCCTTTGGGTCCCTTGCTCTCTTCTATTTCCGCGGAATCATAATCAGCGGCGCCGGCCGTTTTTCAGAAGTAATATAGATAGCCTCCCCCTCAGATCCAAAGCAGATCCCCTCGGCCTGGGGCATCAGCGGCGTAGCAATGGCCTTCGGCTCCCGGGAAAATGCCGTCTTCCAGGATTCCCCCTCTTCTCTGGAGAAGAGATAAGCTCTCTTATAGGTCAGCACAACAGCCTGATCCCCCTCCTTTGAAATGTCCATGCCGGTCGGTTGGGACCCATAAAAACCATAAATCGGGTCCAGCGCAATATCGGCAGCAGACGGCTGCGGGATTCCTGAAACCGGCGTCAACCGCCGGGCCGTCTGCAGCTCCGAAGAGGGCCCAAGCGGCAGCGAATAGAGCATCGGCGGCTCATCTCTTTTCGAAAGCAGAAGCACCTCCCCTGCTGCCGAATCCACAGCAACAGACTCACAGTCTCTGGGGCCGTCCTCATATTGAAACCGGATACTCCAGGCAACCCTTACCAGACCATTCTTTGGCTTACCGCGGCTGATCTCCGGCTCCTCCACGACGATCAGGCGGGAGATCCGCTGTCGGGCGCGGTTATTCCCCACATCCCCGATCATCAGATATGCCCCGCCCTTCCATTTAAAAGCCGCGATATCCTCCCAGTCCCTATTCTTGGCCCCTTCCACCCGGAACTCCCCCAGATCTTCTCCGTTTCTTCCCACCGCATAGAGAAAAGGGCCGTTTCCGCTGTCATTGTGGGTCCAAAAAACCCCTGGATTCCTTTTTGATGCGGCAATCCCGCTCGATTCCGAGATCTTCTCATTGGCCATATCCCCCATATGAACCCCGGAATCAAAAGGTGCGATCACCAGGGCCGGCGCGCCCGCGCAGTTTGCGGAAAGCAGAAAAAGAAGCATGAGGAAGGCAGTCCGGTTTCTCATTTTCATATCGATTCCAGCCCTTTCGATTGCAGTGGCAAGTTTTAAAGCCTTTGATTCTGTTGGATCGGGATCATCCAAGGTTATCCGCTGCGGGAAAAAAGAGGGATATCGTCTCTTTGGGTGCTCCGGATCAGCCCCTTTTCCACGGCCTTTTTCCGGATAAGGGCCGGGTCCATTCCCATGCCGTCATCCTCGATGGTGATGGAGACCGTCGAACCCAACTGCTCCGCGCAGAGCAGAATCTTTCCCCGCCGGCTCTTTCCGAATCTCTCCCGAACCTCGGGGGAGCGGATGCCGTGGGAGACGCAGTTGCGGATCAGGTGCATCAGCGGGTCATTGATCCGTTCGATCACCGTCTTGTCCAGCGCGGTCTCGGCCCCCTCCGTCACCAGATCCACAGTATTGCCCAGCTCTCCGCAGAGGTCCCGCACCAGCCGTCGAAAGCCCCCGAAGATCGTTCCGATGGGGATCATCCGCATCTCCAGTGCGCAGTCCCGGAAGGAGTCCGTCAGCCGTTCCAGGTTCTCCACCGGCTTCAAAATATCCTTCCACCCCTGCAGAATCACCTCCGCTGGCTCTGAACGAGACTCCTCCTCCTCCAGAAGATTTTCGATCTCATAGATGCTCCGGGTCAGATGGGACTGATTGATGATCAGCTCTCCCACGAGATTGATGAGCCGATCCAGCTTCTCAGAGGAGATCCGGATGGAACTCTTTTCCTTCTGCTTCTGGCATTTGCTCACGCCCCGTTGAAGATCCCGGGCCGATCGGAGCCGGTCAGGAGCCACGATGCCCGATCGGACAAACGCGCCGCCGATGCTCTCCTGGAATTCGTGGAGGATGCGGCCGACCTCCTCAGGAGAGGCGTCCCCACGGGCGATGAGGATCTCCCCCAGGCGGGGAAAGAGATCATCGGGGGGCTCGCGCCGGCCCCCGGGGATCACCGGGACAATCTCGAGCAGGCTCTCCTCTGCCACGAAGATGAAGACATCCTCGATGGCATTCTGGGGATGGGTCGTGGTCAGAAAGATCTCCCATCGGAGATAGCAGCGCTCGGGGTCGATATCCTCAAGGATGGGGACATCCTGTATGACCGCGCGAATGAAGCAGGAGCCGAGATCCCGGATCTCCTGAAGCAGAAGGAGTATCCGGACGCCGCTTTTGAAGATGTCTTTGTGAGGGGCAAAGGAGATCCGATAGGAGGTGGAATCGCCCTTCCGTGGCGGCGGAGCCGAAGGATCTTCTATGGAAAATCCCCCTCCCTCTTCAGGGAGCAGGCACTCCTCCTGCATCAGAGAGGAGAGGGCATCGATGATCTTCCGGCTCTGCCGGGATGTTGCGTCTCCGATTTCGGACCCGGCCTCCATGAGGGCTTGAATATGATCCCGGGAGGAGAGGATCAGGTCTATGAGACGGGTGGAGATTCCGATCTTTCCCTCCCGAAGAACATCGAGCACCGCCTCCACATGGTGGGTAAATGCCGCGATCTCGTCAAATCCGAACATCGCGCCCGACCCCTTGATGGTATGGAAATCACGGAAAAGACGATGAATCGCATCCGTATCCCGCGGATTCTCCTCCAGATCGAGGATTGTCATCTCGATGTCGGCAAGAAGCTCCTCCACCTCCTGCCGATACCGTTTTGCATGATTCTCCATCTTACCGTGCGGTTTCCTTTTTGACCGGCAGCCGGACCGTAAAGCGGCTCCCCTTTCCCAGGGTCGATTCCACCGTGATCGCTCCGCCGTAGGACTCGATCATCTCCCGGCCCGAGGCCAGCCCCAGCCCCGTTCCTGTTGGCCTGGCATCCTCTGCTGTCAGGGGTTTGGTGGTGTAGAAGGGGTTGAAGATCCGATCGAGCCGCTCCTCGGATATGCCGCAGCCGGAATCCGAGATGCGGATCACGATCTCTTCCCCCTCCATGCCGCTTTTGATGTTCAGGATGCGGGTTTCGGACTCATACATGGCGTCGGACGCATTTTTGATGAGATTTCCGATGCTCTGGCTGAAGTGGAGATAGATCCCCTTATACGTTGGAACGGGGGTCAGCTCTGTAATCGTCTGCACCTGGTGCTTGAAGAAAGGATCTGCCCGCAGCAGCTCGATCTGATCCCGGATCATTTCGTTGAGGTCGATGGGGACCAGGGCCTCGATGCTCTCCCGATGGCAGGTATTCAAAATCGTGCCGATGATCTTCTTCATCTGCGCGGCAGCTTTCCGAAGCCGCATGATGTTCTTTTCATCAGGGTTCCTGATTGCCAGCAGTTGCGCGATTCCCATGATCGCCTGCAGGGGGTTGCTCAGGTTGTGGACGATCCCGGCCGCATACCGTCCCACAGCCGCCATCTTCTCCGCATCGAGGAGCTGCCGGGTTCGGATGGCCACCTGTTCGTTCAGCGCTTCATTGAGTCGCTGCAGCTCGTCTTCTGCGGTTTTCAGCCGCATGAAGACCCGCACCTTGGCCAGCAGTTCCTCCGGCACAAAGGGCTTTCCAATGAAGTCGTCCGCGCCCGACTGGTACCCTTTCAGCCGCTCATCGAGCTTGGTCCGGTTGGAGACCATCAGGATCTTGATGAAGTCGGAGAGCGGCTCGGAGCGAAGCTCCTGGCAGACCGCATATCCGTCGGGGCCCGGCATGTTGATATCCAGCAGGACCAGATCGGGACGGAAGGTCTTTGCAGCCGCAATGGCCGCATCTCCGTCGGCTGCGGTCTCGATTTGATAATCCGACCCGAGAATCTGGCAGATCGCCTCCCGGATCGAACGGGAATCATCCACCACGAGAATCTTCTTTTTCTCCATCGGCTCCACCTTATTCAGATCTTTTTGTCCCATCCAACGGATTTCACTCGTAATTCTCCAGAAAATCGACCACCAGCATCAGAATCTTCTTTGCGCCCATAATCTCTATGCCTCCTTTGCCCAATTAAGGGGTTGTCTGCGGCAGTTTGCCGCCCGCGATCCGATCGGCCCACCGGGTGGTCTCCGGCAGGCGGTATTTCGTGCAGCAGGCCATTACATACCGGACGCTCGTCTCCAGATCCACCCGATGTCCCGGAGAGACGAATACCGGCTTGACCCCGGTTCGGGTCCGCAGAGCAGCGCCGATTGTCTCGCCATTATGAATCATGGGGGAGCGGCTCCCCTTTTCCGCCTCCGGCTCCCTGTACCGGCCCCAGAGACGGGATTTCGCGCATCCGATGGCGGGGATATCCGTAATTAGCCCCATGTGCGCGGCGATGCCGAGTCTTCTCGGGTGCGCGATCCCCTGGCCGTCGAAGATGAGAAGATCGGGCATCCGGGAGAGCTTTTCCATGGCCGCACAGATGACCGGCCCCTCCCGGAAGGTGAGCAGCCCCGGCACATAGGGAAAGGGGATCGGCTTTTGGGCCACTGCGGTTTCGAGCAGATCCAGAGAGGGGAAATCGAGCACCGCGATCGCGGCCTGGGCCACCCTTTCATCGCCTGCCTTGGGAAAGCCCACATCGACCCCTGCAATCCGACCCACCGGCCCCAACTGGTTTTCGATGACCAGTTCCCGGGCCAGTCGGTTCTGGATTTCTGCAGCCTCTGCCGGGCTGACCTCCCATGAATGGCGCAGTACCGCTTTTGACATGGCGAATATTCTACCCGAACACCAAAAAAAAAGCCACACCCTCTTTTAAAAAGGTGCGGCTTTTTTTCCTACCGGTTTTAAGCTTCAGATCAGGGCGTTACCGTCGGTTCAGGCAACATCCTTCTCCAGCTTGTCTAGATCCGGCGTATAGCAGAGCCGACAGCAGGAGAGGCAGCGGTTGGCCTCGGCCAGGGCCTCCTCCTCGGTCAGGGTCTGATCCACCTCTTCGAAGTTTTTGATCCGCTCCTCCGGGGAGAGTTCGGTCATGGTGGATCTCTTCTTCTTGACCACGCCCGGAACCTCCGTGAAGAGCGATTCTTCGATGTGGCGCTTGAAGAGCGACTTCTCCGGGGCCTTCACCTCCTCGCCCATCAGATACTGATGGATGGAGCGGGCCGCTCTCCGGCCCCCGCCGATGGCCTCCACCACCAGAGAAGGCCCGGTTGCCGCATCCCCTGCGGTGAAGAGGTAGGGGATGTTGGTCTGCAGGGTCTCCGGATCGGTGTCAAAGGTGTTCCACCGGGTGATCTGGAGGTCCGCGAGCTTGTCGGAGCTGTCCTTGAAGCCCATGTCGGGCTGCTGGCCGATCGCGGTGATCAGGATGTCAACCGGCAGTTGGGTCTCGGAGCCCTCGATCGGCACGGGCCGCCGCCTTCCGCTGGCATCCGGCTCACCCAGTTCCATCTGGAGGTATTCCAGGTGGGTGACGTTGCCGTCGTCATCGGTGATCACCTTGTTGGGCGCGGCCAGAAAGAGAAATTTGACCCCTTCGTGCTCCGCGGCCTCGATCTCCACCTCGTTAGCCGGCATCTCCTTGCGGGTCCTTCGGTAGACGATGGAGACCTCTTCGGCCCCGCACCTCAGCAGGTTCCGCACGCAGTCGATCGCGCTGTTGCCGCCGCCGACCACCGCAGCCTTCTTCCCTTCGATGGGAATCTCTTCGCCGCCCGAGAGGCGGGAGAGGAAGTCGATGCCCTTGAAGCAGCCCTTGGACTCCTCGCCGTCGATCTTCAAGTTGTAGTCCACCCATGCGCCCTGGCCCACGAAGATCGCGTCAAAGCCCTCGGTGAGCAGATCGTTGATGGTGAAATCCTTTCCGAATTGAACATTGGTGCGGGCCTCGATCCCGAGATCGAGAATGCCCTGGATCTCCCAGTCCACGGTCTTCTTGGGCAGCCGGTATTCGGGGATGCCGTAGCGCAGCATGCCTCCGAGCTTGGGCATAGCCTCGAAGATGACCGCGTCATGGCCCAGTCGCCGCAGGAAGTAGGCGCAACTGATACCTGCCGGCCCGCCGCCCACTACAGCCACCTTCTTTCCGGTGGAGGGGGCCACCGAGATGGGCAGCCGCTTGCCGGAGTTCATCTCGTAATCGGCAGCAAACCGCTTGAGCTGGTTTATGGAGACCGCCTCGTCCTCGATGGAGCGGCGGCAGTAGTCCTCACACGGATGGGGGCAGACCCGTCCGCAGGCCAGCAGCAGGGGGTTCCGCTCCCGGATGATGTGGACCGCGGCCTCGTAGTTCCCCTCCCGAATGCTGCCGATGTAGCCGGGGATGTCGATCTCGGCCGGGCAGGTCTGCTGGCAGGGGGCAAGCGCCGCGTCCTCGACATTGGTCTCCAGGAGCCGCTCCGACATCGATTGGACCGAGAGAATCCCCTTGGGGCAGATCCGCTCGCACGCGCCGCAGCCGACGCAACTGAACTCGTCGATCTCGGGATAGCCATGCTCGCCCATCCGGATCGAGTTGAACTGGCAGATGCTGACGCAGTCGCCGTATCCCAGGCATCCGACATCGCAGGTCCGCTTGCCGCCGAACATCGCGGCAACGGCCTGGCAGGAGTTGACGCCGTTGTAATAGAATTTGTCCTCGGCCCGATCCCCGCCCTCGCAGGGGTTGCGGGAGATCTTTGGCTCGGAGCTGCCCGGATCCATGCCCATGACCGCGGCCACACTCGTCGTTGCTTCGGGGCCGGCCACCGCGCAGACATTCGGCAGGGCCTTTCCCTTGACCACGGCCTCGGCCGCGGCCCCACAGCCGGTGAACCCGCAGCCGCCGCAGTTCGCGCCGGCCAGGAAATTCTCTATCTCGGCAATCCGCGGGTCTTCCCAGACGTAGAATATTTTCGACGCGAAGCTGAGCACCAGCCCGCAGACCGCGCCGAGAAGCAGCATGAAAAACAATGCTTCAATCATGATATACCTCCTGAAAGGTTAAACCATTCCCTTGAACGCGTAAAACGCAAGGGAGATAATCCCCGCCGTCACCAGTGCGATGGAGGTATCCTGCAGGGGCCGGGGGACTCTGGCCAGAAGGACCTTCTCCCGGACGCCGGCAAAGAGGATCAGCGCGAGGCCGAAGCCGACCGCGTAGGCAAACGAGGAGACGAGCGCCTGGATAAAGGTGTACTCCTCGTTGACATTGATCAGACAGACACCCATCACCGCACAGTTGGTGGTGATCAGCGGCAGAAAGATCCCGAGCCCCGCATAGAGGGCCGGGATGCTCTTTTTCAAAAACATCTCCACGAACTGCACCAGAGACGCGATCACCAGGATAAAGCCGATGGTTCTCAAATACTCCAGCTTCAGGGGTACGAGAACAAAGGCATTGACTATCCAGGTGATCAGTCCGGCCATCACCAGAACGAAGACGACGGCAAAGGCCATGCCGACCGCTGTCTCCATCTTCTTGGAAGTGCCGAGAAAGGGGCAGTTCCCCAGATATTGGGCGAGGAGGATATTATTGACCAGAATGGCGCTTATTGCAAGAACAATATAATCCATTTCTTAAACTCCTATTTCTTTCCCACGAGGTTCATGAAGGCGAGCATCAGACCCAGTCCTACGAATGCACCCGGGGCCTCCACCATAAACGCGAAGGGCTCGAAAGAGGCGCCGAAGACCGAATGGCCCAGAATCGTTCCGGAGCCGATCAGCTCCCGGACCCCGCCAAGTGCGCCCAGCGCGAGGGTGAAGCCGATCCCGATGCCCAGACCGTCGGCCATGGAGTGGAGAACCCCCCGCTTATAGGCAAATGCCTCGGAGCGGCCCAGCACCACGCAGTTGACCACGATCAGCGGGATAAAAATACCCAACTGGAGAAAGAGCCGATAGGTGAATGCCTGCATCAGCAGCTCCACCATAGTTACGAAGGTCGCGATGACGATGATGAAGCAGGCGATCCGCACCTTGGGCGGAATCACGCCGCGCAGGGTCGATACCAGAAGGTTGGAGAAAAAGAGGACGAATGTGGTCGCCAGCCCCATGCCGATACCGTTGGCCATGCTCTTGGTCACCGCAAGCGCCGGGCACAGGCCGAGAACGAGCCGAAACGGCGGTACCTCTTCCCATAGACCCTTTACAAATTCCTGACCGATTGATTTTGCCATCTCTATCTCCTATTTGAATGCTTGGACCTGCTGTTCGATTTCGGGCTTCTTCTGATGGTACATCTCAGCCACCCGGGTCGCGGCCGCACTGACGGCCCTCGATGTGATGGTCGCACCGGAGATGGCATTGATCGTGCCGCCGTCGTTGCTCACCATGATGGGCTTGTCGGTCGCCATTCCCTTGAACTGCTGTGCGAAGACCGGATCATCTTTGGCCATCGCGCCCATCCCCGGGGTCTCGGCATGGGTCGTGACACTCAGGCCCAGGATCTTGTCCGTTGCCAGATCGATGCCGACCATCACGCCCACATCGCCGCCGTACCCCTTGCCGTAGCTCTCGATGGCCACAGCCGACTTCCCATCGAAGACCCCGACAAAGACGCTCTTCTCCTCCTCTTCACCCACCTGGATCTTGAACCGGTCCGCGATGGGATCGTTTTTGGATCCGGCCATAATCTCCTTGATGGCAGGGCCCTTGACAAAGGTCAACTGCTGATTTTCGATCCTTTCGATGGTGTTGTCCCGGATCGCGGCCAGCAGCCCTCCGGAAAACGCGGCCAGGACCGTGAGCACCACGACCATTTTGATCATATCTTTCATATTACACCACCTTTCCCAGCGCCTTGGGCCGGATCTTGTCCAGAAGCGGGTTGACAGTATTGATCAGCAGAATGGTCAGGATCGTGCCGTCGATATATGCGCCGATGTTGCGGATGAGTACCACCATCAGCCCTCCCATCAGGCCGTAGAGGAGCATGGGCACGAGATTGACCGGAGAGGAGGAATCATCGGTGGCCAGAAAGAACGCGCCCAAAAGGGTGTAGCCCGACAGGATGTGGATCATGGGGCCTGCATACTGCTCGGGATTGTTGGCCTTGAAGATCGTCGCGGTGATGAAGACGCCCGCGATAAAGGAGAGCGCGATCTCCCACCGGATGATCCCCCGCAGCATCAGATAGACGCCGCCGATGATCAGACCCAGCGAGAAGGTAGTGCCGATTCCGCCGGTCTGTTTTCCCGTGAGCAGGTCGGCCAGCGTCAGCCCCTCCACCGAGGAGAGGCCGAAGTTCTTCAATGCGGAGAGCGGATAGACCGCCATATGGTCGAAGGGATAGTGGACCAGCGCGGCATTGAAATCGAAATATTTCCACCAGGAGAGCATCAGGAATGCGGCCGCGACCGCAACCGGGTTGAAGGGGTTGCTTCCGATGCCGCCGAAGATCTCCTTGCCGATGACGATGGCCACAAATGTGCCGGTGACAACGACCCACCAGGGGGATGTTGCCGGCAGGAGCATGGCAAAGATCAGGCCGATCAGGGCAGCATTGCCGTCTCCTACGGTTTCGTTTTCTTTGGAAATCCGTCTGAAGGCCGCCTCCCAGAGGATGGCCGACGAGACGGAAAGGGCAGTCACTGCCAGTGCCGGCATGCCGTACTTGATGATCCCGAAGATCACGGCCGGCAGGGCTGCGAGCATCATATGATAACTGCGCTCGGTTACGCTGCTCCCATCATGCCAGAATGGCGCGTGGGAGACGATGAATCTTTTCTGGTTCGCCATCTCATTCCTCCGATGTCTGAGCTGTCTCTTCCTTGGCTTCTTCCGCTTCGGCCGTCTCTATGGGCTCTTTTGCCGCGAGTTCGCCTTCTTCCGCCTCCTCTGTTTCGGGCCCGGCCAGCTCGACTTCCATCGCGCTTCTGGCCAGCTCATGCTTTGCAAGCCGGATGTACTGGAAGATGGGGATCTTTGCCGGGCAGACAAAGGTGCAGAGGCCGCACTCGATGCATGAGTGGAGATCGTACTCGTCGGCCGCGGCCTCATATTCCCGGGCCTCGCAGAAGCGGACCAGCATGTTGACCGCAATGTCCGCGGGGCAGACCCGGTTGCAGTCGCCGCAGTTGATGCAGGGATAATCGGATACCAATGATACGTCTTTGCTGTCCTGCACCATGAGAACGTCCATGTCCGGCGTCACCGGATGCTCGTCCGAATAGACCGCGTTTCCGGTCATGGGGCCGCCGATGACAAGGCGGTCCATGTCCTGCAGGGTGACGTTCAGCGCCGTGAAGATCTCTTTGACAGGGGTTCCGATCCTCGCCTCCACCAGAACCTTGCTCAAGTCCTTGCGGATGACGGTAAGCCGTTTGGTCACCGGAATCTGCTTCTCCTCAAAGGCTTGGGTCAGGTTGGTCAGAGCCTCTGCACCGAAAAGGCTCACACCCATGTCGAGGTTCGTCTTTCCGGCCGGAATCACCTGTCCCAGCACCTCTTTCAGGATGAAGGCCGGCAGGGCCGAAGGATAATCGGTGCCGATGGGGCGAAGCTCCACGCCCGATGCGCCGCCGATGGCCCCGGCTCTGCGGATCAGCTTCTGGGGAATTGCGACCACCACCTTGTGGACCCCGGTGATCCGCTTGAGCATGCTGACGCCCCGGGTGAGCAGATCCACGTTGGCCGCGGCCATGTGCTGGTTTGTCAGGGTCAGCAGATCCTTGTCCAGCGCGGTGACGACCACCGTGTTCAGGTGGATGTCCGGGTCCGCAAAATCAGATAAGGGCGGATTTCCCGGAAGGGTCTTGAGGTAATTGAGCGCCGTCTCGAAATTGGGCTCCTCAAAGGAGCCGCCGAATTCCTCGTCAAAGGTGTCGGTTTCCGAGACATCGATGGTCAGTGCGGTATAAGACTCTCCGAAGTCCCCGATAAAGGGCGCAATCCCCGCGACCGTTCCGGTCACCGGAGAGATTGCATATACGTCGCTGTCCTCGTAGATGAGAAGTTTCTGCCCCGTCTTCACCGCATCCCCGATCTTGAGCAGCAGGGTATCCCGCCGGTCATAGGGCCTTTTGAAATAGATCGTTGCCTTCCTGGGGAGGGGAATCTTCTCGGGCGACAGGGGCGAATCGATCGATTCGTACTCGAAGCGTGGTTTTGCCATACCGAAGAAAGATCTTTTTAGCATAAGTCCAAACCTTTATTCCCGCGTTAATGAAGTGGCGTTATCTGACATGACACATGGAGCACTCTTCCTTCATGGGACCTGCGCCCATCTCCTCGTGGCAGCCCGCGCACTGGATATGGAACGCATCAGCTCTGGAGGGGACCATGTCGAGTTCGAAATCTCCCTCGTCGTGGCATTCCAGGCAGATGTCGGGGGTGCTGCCGTCTTCCGGCAGGTTGTGGCAATCACCACAGGATCGGAGTGCATAATCGTCTCCGTCCGGATGGTGGTGGCAGGTGAAGCAGTCAACGCCGTAGCCCGCGCTGCCGGAATGGGTGTCGTGGGTGAAGAGGACATTCCCCGCGCTGGCCGTCAACATGATCCGCACCGGTTCTTCGGGCGGTTTCGCGGAGAAGGCCGTGTAACTCAGCACGCCGACAGCCAGAAGCACGGCAGCCATCCAGTACGCCAGTTTTGTTTGGTTTTTCATTTTCTCCATCCATTTCCTTTCCGAGGGTTTTTGGGTTAAACATACAGTGGGCGTACAATAACAGAAATATCGTTTATAAAATAAAGGTTCCGAATTAGCACAGAGCCCGAAAACTTTCAACCCTTTTTTAATTACATATCCCGGTACTGCCCGCTGGCTTCGGCCCCTTGCTCCGATGCGGCCGTCCCCTTGGACCCCCGGTATGCCATTCCGGTTGACCTGCCGCGGTTCCTGATGTATCCTTGTTTTCTAAGATGCGAGGCAAAAGACCATTGAACGAGGTGGAGAAGATGTCTGAGGAGAATTCGGCTCCTGTCGATCCGTCTGCGGCGGTCGATGGGAAGCTCGACAAGATCATCGAAAAGCATGATCTTGCCCAATATCTTGAAAGTCCCGGCAAAAACATGAATGATTACCGGCCCCCGTCCGTGGAGTACCGGGGGGCCGGCGAGGTGCGGTCCCACTCCTTTGATGCGGAGAAGCTCCAGGGGATCGTGGATGAGATCAAGGTGATCGAGGACGGCATTCGCAACATCATCGCGGCCCGCACCAGAAAGATCGTGGAAGAAGAAGTTCCGGTGGAGCGGCAGCGGCCCGTGGAATACAAAGGGCTGGAGAGGCTGCTGGTGCGGATGGGGTTCAAAAAACAGGAGACCGAGACCTACACCGATTACGAGACCGTGGAAAAGGAGATGCCCCGACAGCCGGACGAGGTGCTCGTCACCGAATTCCGGGGGATGATCGAAAACTATATCGGGAGTTTGAAGGGGCTCAACGAGGGGCTCCGGGGGACGGTGGTGGAGGTCGATGACATTGTGAAGAACCTGACCGAGGTGAGCGACTCCTTTACCGATCAGATCCACGGAGACCGGAGGGCCTATCACAGTCAGGTGGAGAAGAGCAGACGGCTTGAAAAGCAGCTTTCGGAGGTGACTTCCGTCCACGAGTCCATGTCCCCCCTCCACGACCGGTACGCGGAGGTGGAGAAGATGCGGGATCATCTGGAGATGGCCCTCCGGGAGAGCCAGGGGATGGAGCTGAAGTACAAGACCAACATCGACATGGGCGTCAAGTACCAGACCGCGTTGAAGAGCTACCGGACCCTGATCAACGACTTCAAGGAGCGGGGGGATATCCACGTCAACATGGTGGACAAGTTCGCGCAAGGGGCCAGCCACATGAAGATCGCGGTGGACAATGTCTCACAGATCTGCTCCGGGGTGGCCAGGGTGACTCAGTCCATGATCATGATCGTTGAGAGCATCGACGACGGCAACCGGGTGCTGGGGAAATATGCCTCTCTTGTGGGGGATCAGATCGCGGCCAGCCCACAGTGGGATATGGAGTACAGCGCGCTCAAGGAGGCCGAGGAGGTCTATCAGAAGAACGACGCGCTCCGGCTGGAGCAGATTCAGGAGAACCGGCGGGAGATCGAAAAGGTCCTCAAGATCACGCAGTAGCTCTCACCCACCTTTTTCATGAGTCATCCTTCTCTCCGTACCCTTTCAAAGCGCATCCGGCGCATCGATCCCGGCCCCTTTGCCGAAGGGGTAGGGCGTTATATCCGGCTCTCCCGGGAGTTAGATGAACTGCTCGACAATCCGGATCTGGATGACCGGAGAATCGAACAGCGCTATGAGGAATGCTGCAATCGGCTCTTTCGGGCCCGAGAGATTCTTTTCGATCTTCTGGAAGGCGCGGTACAGGGGATGGTCGAGTTGAGATGTCCGGCCGAAGAAAATGCCCCTCAAGAGGCCGGGAACGGTATTCGACGCTCCTTCTATCGACTGAAGGGGCAGCAGATGGAGCTTCTTTTCCACATCAGAGATGAGGTCCGGATCATGGCCGATCTCATCGATGGCTCCCGCAACCTCCGAGTCCTGGTCCACAGCCATACCCGGACCCTTCGACAGGCCCATACCCTCCTCGGCCATCTGGAAGAGCGGTTTTCCCACAGGCCCAAAGCCCAGGAGCTTGCATTGGCCGAGAGAGGCGGAAAGATCCTGCGGATCGGCCAGCCCGAGTCCGAATCCCCGCCCTCTGCTGTTCACTGCTCCAATCCGGCTCTGGCTCAGCATCCATACGATTATCTGGTGAAGGAGGGCTGTGAAGAGCTGGAACAGCGCAGAGCCGGGCTTGTCCGATCCGCCGAAGAACTCCGGGAGGGATGGGAACTCCTGCGCGGCCTCCTGGCAAAGGGGCGCTTTCCGGAGACCGGCGGAGGGTACGACCTTCTCCTCTATAAGCATGAATGCCGGCGCCGGGACTTTGAGCGGGGGGTTCGGGAGGGGCGGCGGCTCGCGTTGGGTCATGAAGGAGATGGGAGTGGGCCCGGATGATCCGAAAATCGAAATCTCCCCATGATCGTATCGAAAAAGAGCTGGAAAAAATCCTGGTCGCGGAGATCGGATACCGGATTCGGACAGACGGCAAAAGAGCCGATTCGGTCTTCGATCCCGATTCGAGTCCGCAGGCAGTGGCCCAAAGGATCGAATCGATCAACCGGGAGATCGTGCTGGCCCACAATCGGGGGGATACGGCAAGGCATCTTGGCCGGTTCTTTGCCGCATCCCTGCAGATGATGCCGGGGGGCCGCCTTTTTATCCGGGAGGCGGAGGCTTCTCCTGCATCCTATCGGATTTATCTTTCCGTAAAGAGCCGCTGCCAGGCACTTCTCGCATCGGCTCTCCATTCAATGGAACATGACCGGTCAATGGAAGATGACCGGCTTCGGCGCCTCTTCGATCGGAAGCGCCGGGATTTCACTGCTTCTGCTGCCCTTCTGGAGGAGATTGCGGAGAAGACAGCAGGGGCCGAGGATATCTGGCGCCGCTTTCCAAAGTCCCGGGTGGTCAGCCCCAGAGATGAGGATGAGGCCGTTTCCTATCTCAAAGAGGGGATGGAATGCCGTCTCCGCCTCGATGCCATCGAGTCCGGATATCTGGAGTGGAAAGGACGGGATGCGAGAATCGATCCTGCGCTCCGGAAGCTGAGAAGAGCCATTCATAAGGCGAAGAAAAGCCTGTCGAAACAGGACCGGAACGCCTCCCGGCATCTCATGGCAGGGGCCGGAGCCTTGTTCAAGCTCTACCGGAAGACGCCCCCAGAGATCGAGCGGATCGATACCTTTCTGGAATACAGTGAAATCCTGGTCCGATATCGGGATCTCTTCGACAGCCTCGGGGACCGGCATCGGAAAGAACGGGTGGAGGGCTTCATCAAAGCCGTCGGGAAGACCCTGAACCGGCTGCAGACGGCCCCCCGGCAGGAGAAGGCGGCCCCGGACATTTCCGATGTCCGAAGAGCGGCCATTTTCTACCGGCGTGCATTTTTCGCGCTGCTGCCCGTCACCCTCCTGCTGGCCCTCTTTTCGGCCTACTGCATCTTCAGGGCAGAAGGCCTTCCCTGATCCCGCGGATCTCGATGATCTGAAGCTCTCCTTCTCCGATGTTTTCGATTCCGCATCGGGTTCCCGAAGAGATGTGGGTGAAGCCGGGGGATCGGACGCTCTTTGTCTCATCTCCGCAGATCACCGATGCCGAACCCTGCACCACCAGCCACTGTAGATTTGCATCGGCTGTTGTCTCAGGAATTTTGGCTTCGGGATAGACCACGATCCGTTTCACCGTCACTCCGTCCACCTCCTCCAGGGTCTTGGCATAGCCCCAGGGTTCGTATGCGGTGGTATGAACCCGATACTCGGGACGGCCCCGCTCCTTCAGCAGAGAGACGATCTCCTTCACATCCCGGCTCGTCTCCATGTCCGAGACAAAGACCGAATCCGGGGTCTCCACCACCGCGATGTTTTCCAGGCGATTGACAGCGATCAGCCGGTCGCTGCCCATTACAAAGACGTTTCGGCTCTTTTGAAAGATCACGTCACCCGATGCCACCGCGTTGTTCTGGTCGTCCTTGGGCAGAAAATCATACAGGGACTTCCAGGAGCCGATGTCGCTCCATCCAAAGGCCGAAGGCAGCACCACCCCTTTGTCGGTATTCTCCATGATGGCGTAGTCGATGGAGATGTTCTCCAGCTTCTGATAGGCGTCGGCTGCAGGTTCGCCTTTTGAAAGCATCTCTTCCATCATGGACCACATCTTTGGCTTGTGGCGCTTGAATTCATCGGCCATCACCGATACTTTGAACGCGAACATCCCGCTGTTCCAGTAGAAGTTTCCGGCCGAAAGGTATTGCGCTGCGGTCTTCTCGTCCGGCTTTTCCACAAAGCGGCGGATGGCCCATCCATCTTCCACCGGAGATTCCCCGGCTTCGATATAGCCGTAGCCGGTCTCCGGATACTCCGGGGTGATGCCGAAGGTGACGATGTAGCCTTTATGGGCGAGGGATATTGCCGATTCGATCTTCCGGTGAAAGTCTTCGACATCCCGGATCACATGGTCTGCCGGAAAGACAAAGGCAATGGCATCCTCTGCCGACTTCATGATCTCGAAAAGCCCCATCAGGATGGCCGGCGCGGTATTCCGGCCGCACGGCTCGGTGCATATTCTGCCCTTGATGGGAATCCCGATTCCGGAGACATCCCGCCCGATCTCGTGGGCGTGCTCCTTTCCGCAGATGATCCGGATATCTTCCGGTTCAAAAATCGGAAAGAGGCGCTGGACCGTATTCTGGATCAGCGAGGCATTGCCGAAGAAGCGGGCCAACTGCTTGGGATAGAGTTCCCGGGAGACAGGCCAGAGCCGGGTTCCGCTTCCGCCGGCAAGAAGTAGAGCATAGTTGGGCAGCAGTTGCTCTGTCATTGGATTCTTTCTTTCGTGTTGTAAAAAGCCGTTTCTGTCGATATTGAATTCTCTTTAAACCGTTTCTTTTAAACCGAATTCTATGGAAAACCATATTCTATGGAACGGAGATCTGTTGCAGGATGGCCAGAGCGTCTGCCATATCCACCCTTCCGCTGCCGTTGAAATCCCCATACCAGCCGTAGCCTAGTTCCGCATCATAGAAATTCCACACGATCTTCATATAGGTTTTTCCATCCACCGTCAAGGGATCGGCGACTGGTTCTCCCTGCCGGTCTTGAAAGTTGATGTAATAGTTCCCGGGAACTCCTTGTGCCTTGGGGGGGCACGGGTCCGGCTCGATATCCGAGATGGTCTCGATCTCTCCGCCGTTTTTCATGCCGATGAGCCGCCGAAGGTTGTAGAGAAATTCGCTGTCGATGTTGGATACGGTTCATTTCTCCTGAATAAGATTTATTTATTATAACGGCTAGGGTGCGGAAAAAACAAATTTTTTATTGTGTAAGACCAAAATTTCCGCTATATATCATAAGTTTGAGATGTGTCGGAATAACCTCATCGAATGGAAAAAGGAGAAAGGAGATGACACACGAAGAAACGGCGCAGGAAGAGAAGGATTTTTTGCAGTCTCATTCCCTCCGGTTTCTGGAGATGGCCTTCAGAACCGACCGGCAGGAGACCATCGATCATCCGGACGGATTCGGAAAGAAGACCGGGGACTGCGGCGATACCATCACCTTCTATCTGATGGTCAAAGATGACCGGATCGAGCGCGTCTCCTATAAACTGGAAGGATGCATGCATACCAATGCCTGCGCCAACACCATCGCGGAACTGGCCCAGGAGAAGAGCCTGGAGCAGTGCTGGGAGATCACCCCGGAGACCCTGATGGAATATCTGGAGACGCTGCCTGCGGATCATATCCATTGTGCAGAGCTTGCGGTGGGCGCGTTCTATCTTGCCCTGGCCCGCTGCCGGGAATCGAAGCGCTCCCCCTGGAAGCGTCTATACGAAACCTCGAAGGGTTGATGGACCCCCCTTGATTTTCGATTATGTCTTGACATGCTTGCACAAGTTGTTTATAGCTCCATACCTTGAAGCTTGTTACCGGCGGTTGTTCCCCCTTGCGGATGCCGGTTTGATCCAAACTAATAAAATCGGATAACAGCCCAAAGGATCGATGCCCCTGGAAAAGATACTGGAAACATACAAAAATGCAATATTGAAAAGATGGTTCGAGGCGGTGGCCCAAACCTATCCCGCGGAGACCGCCCGTTTTCTGCAAGGGCAGCAGGACCCCTTTGCCAATCCCGTCGGCGGGGCCACCCGCACGAGCCTCGAAGGGATCTTCGATCAGCTCGCCGGGGATCTTGCCGTGGATATGGACATCGAAGCGATCGCGGCCCATCTCGACCCCGTCATCCGAATCCGTGCCGTGCAGAGCTTCTCCCCCTCTGCGGCCGTTGGATTTGTCTTCTTTTTGAAAAAGATCCTCAAAGAGGAACTCGGTCAGGAGAGCCGGGGGAGATCGGAACTCTTGAATCGGCTGGATGCGCGGATCGACGATACCGCGCTGGTCGCCTTCAACATCTATATGAAATGCCGGGAGAAGGTCTTTCAGCTCCAGTCCAACGAGATGAGAAACCGGACCTTCAGCGCGTTTCAGCGGGCCGGACTTGTGCGCGACGTTCCGGAGGATGATCCGGATAAGAATAACCCCATAGAGTGATGAGGTAGGTTCGATGAATGTAAATTACATGTTTTCTCTCGTTGCGGTCCTAGTGCTCATTCTGCTCGCGTATGCGGGCGCGGGCGCGGCAGGATTTACGACCTTTTTCGGCGTCTTCATCCCTTACCTGGCCCTGGTGATCTTCATCGGGGGGTTCGTCTCCCGGGTGATGGATTGGGCCCGTTCACCGGTTCCCTACCGTATCCCCACCACAGCGGGGCAGCAGAAGACCCTTCCCTGGATTTCCTACAGCTATACGGACAATCCCTCCTCCAATGCCGGTGTGGTTCTCCGGATGATCTTAGAAGTCCTCTTATTCAGATCCCTCTTCCGGAACACCACCGTCGAGGTGAAGGATCAGAAGCTGATCTACCGGCTGGAGAAGTGGCTCTGGCTTTTTGCACTGGCCTTTCACTACTCCTTCCTGACCGTGGTGATCCGCCACCTCCGCTTCTTTCTGGAGCCGACGCCCTTTTTCATCGTCTGGCTCGAAAAGCTCGACGGCTTTTTACAACTGGGGCTTCCGGGAATCTTCCTCTCCGGCTTCGTTCTGCTGGCCGCAACTCTTCTTCTGCTGGCCCGGCGGATCTTTTCGCCGAAAATGAACTACATCTCCCTGGCCTCCGACTACTTCCCCCTGATTCTTATCATTGCCATCGCGGCCACGGGTCTGCTGATGCGCTATGTGGCCAAGATCGATGTGACCGCTGCCAAGGAGCTGACCTTGGGGCTTGCCACCTTCCGGCTCGCGGTTCCCGAGGGGATCAGCGGCCTCTTCTACATCCATCTCTTTCTGGTCTGCGTGCTGCTGATCTACTTCCCCTTCAGCAAGCTGATGCATCTGGGCGGGATCTTCATGAGCCCCACCCGGAACCTTGCGAACAACTCCCGTGCCGTGCGGCACGTCAACCCCTGGAACTACCCGGTCGATGTCCATACCTATGAGGAATACGAAGACGAATTCAGAGAGAAGATGGTCGAGGCCGGTCTTCCCGTAGAAAAAGGAGCTTAATCCATGTCAGAAATGCCGAAACCGAAAGAGGTTCTGTCAGGTCTGGATCATCGGCCCCCCCGAAAAGGGTGGATGGATACGCCGGTCGATATCCGGAAGGGGATGTACTGCTATGCGGCAAACCCCAAAAGTGTGGAGTACCTGGGCCTTCCCCATGCCCGGGAGTGGAACCCCCTGGATGACGACTGGAAACTGCCCGAGAACTGGCAGGAGATCCTCCACAAGGGGTTCAAAGAGCGGCTGGACCGGTTCCGCTCCATCAAGGTCTTCATGGACATCTGTGTCCGGTGCGGCGCGTGCGCGGACAAGTGCCACTTCTTTATCGGCACCGGAGATCCCAAGAATATGCCGGTGCTGCGGGCCGAGCTGCTCCGCTCCATCTACAGAAACGATTTCACCCTGTCCGGAAAGATCTTCGGCAAGCTCTCCGGATCGAGAAAGATGACCGTTGAGGTGCTGAAGGAGTGGTGGTATTACCTGTTTCAGTGCTCCGAATGCCGCAGGTGTTCGGTCTTCTGCCCCTACGGGATCGATACCGCGGAGATCACCATCTTCGGCCGGGAGCTGCTGAACCTGCTGGGCCTCAACATCGACTGGATCGCCACCCCGGTCGCCAACTGCTACCGCACCGGAAACCACCTCGGGATCCAGCCCCACGCGTTCAAGGACATGCTCGACTTCTTTGTCGAGGATCTCGAGGAGATGGTCGGCGTCAAAGTGGAGCCGAGCTTCAACAAGAAGGGCGCGGACATCCTCTTCATCACCCCCTCGGGCGATGTCTTTGCCGATCCCGGAACCTACACGGCCATGGGCTACATGCTCCTCTTCCACTATCTCAAGGAGCGGTACGGCTTCGATATCACCTGGTCCACCTACGCGTCCGAGGGCGGCAACTTCGGCTTCTTCACCTCCCACGAGACCATGAAGCGGCTCAACTCCAAGATGTATGCCGAGGCCAAACGGCTCGGGGTCAAGTGGATTCTGGGCGGCGAGTGCGGCCATATGTGGCGGGTGATCCATCAGTATATGGAGACCATGAACGGCCCCACCGACTTTCTGGAGGAGCCGGTCAATCCCATCACCGGGACCAAGTTCGAAAACGCCCGGTCCACCAAGATGGTTCACATCGCGGAGTTTCTGGCCGATCTCATCAAGCATGACAAGCTGGAGCTTGACAAGAGCCGGAACGATCACCTCAAGGTGACCTTTCACGACTCCTGCAACCCGGCCCGCGGTATGGGGCTCTTCGAGGAGCCGAGATATGTGATCCGCAATGTCTGCAACCATTTCTATGATATGCCGGCCAACACCATCCGGGAACAGACCTTCTGCTGCGGAAGCGGTTCGGGGCTGAACGCGGGCGAGGATATGGAGCTGCGCCTGACGGGCGCGCTGCCCCGGGCAAACGCTGTGAAATATGTGCATGAGAAGTTCGGCGTGAATATGCTGGCCTGCGTCTGTGCCATTGACCGGGCCGCGCTGCCGACCATGACCGAATACTGGGTTCCGGAAGTGGACGTTACCGGATTGAGCGAGCTGGTGGCCAATGCCCTGATCGTACCGGGTCAGCACGACCGGACCACCGATCTGAGAGGCGAGGATCTGCCGGGCAGGGAGGAGGAGGAAGATGGCGAGTAAAATTCTGTTCGACAAGGGGAAGGTGATCGCGGGCATCGTCATCTTTCTGGCGCTGCTGACGTTTCCCTTCATATACAACCTCGGAAAGGCCGCGCCCGCGCCCGAGCCGGAGCTGACGCCCAAAGCCAAGGCCGCGAAGGTCTGCGTGCGCGACACCGAATACATGAACAAAGAGCACATGCAGCTTCTGGATGTCTGGCGGGATACCTCTGTCCGGGAGGGCAAGCGGATCTATGTCTCCCCCAACGGTACGGCCTATGAGATGAGCCTCTCCAACACCTGCCTCGACTGCCATTCCAACAAGGCGGAGTTCTGCGACAGATGCCACAACTATGCATCGGTAGACCCCTACTGCTGGGATTGTCACATCGATAACCCGAAGGAGGCCCAATAATGGAAAAGAGCAGAAGAAGTTTTCTGAAGATCGCAGGCGTTGCCGCACTGGGGCTCGGGGCCAAGCCGGCCATCGACGTGCTGGCGGCCGGCGGCGGTACACAGGAGCCCGAACCCGCTCTGGTGCGGGGCCCCCAGGCGATGACTGCACAGCAGTGGGCCATGGTCATCGATACCCGGAAGCTGAAGACCTCCGGCGATCTGGAGCCTCTGATCGAGGCCTGCCACAAAATCCACAACGTCCCCAAAATGCCAAAGAAGAATCATGAGATCAAATGGATCTGGGAGGACGAGTACGGCCATGTCTTTCCAAACCTTCATGCCGAGTTCGTGGATGAGTCCGTGGAGCACCGGCCCTTTCTCGCGCTCTGCAACCACTGCGAGAATCCCCCCTGCGTCCGGGTCTGCCCCACCCAGGCGACCTTCAAGAACAGCCAGGGGATCGTAACGATGGACATGCACCGGTGCATCGGATGCCGGTTCTGTATGGCGGCCTGCCCCTACGGCGCGAGAAGCTTCAACTTCTTCAATCCGGAGCCCTACATCGAGCATGTCAACAAGGAATACCCCAGAAGGATGAAGGGGGTTGTGGAGAAGTGCAACTTCTGCGCGGAGCGGCTTGCGGTGGGAAAGATGCCGGCCTGTGTGGAGGCATCCAACCGCGCGATGGCCTTCGGCGATCTCTATGATCCCGAATCCGAGGTCCGGGAGTGGATCCGATCCAACTATACAATCCGTCGGAAACAGAACCTGGGCACCAGCCCTTCTGTCTACTACATCATATGAGGGAGCCATGCTTGAACTAACGATAAAAGGAAGCAAGAGATACACGATCTGGGTCCTGATTCTGCTGGCCGTTATCGGCGTCGGCATGGGGACGTATCTGTGGCAGTTCCAGGAGGGTCTGGGAATCACCGGCCTGAGCCGGGATGTCTCCTGGGGCTTTTACATCGCACAGCTCACCTTTCTGGTGGGGGTCGCGGCATCGGCTGTGATGGTGGTGCTGCCCTATTATCTGCACAACTACAAGGCATTCGGCCGGGTAACGATTCTGGGCGAGTTCCTGGCGATCCCGTCGGTGCTCATGTGCCTGCTCTTCGTCCTGGTGGACCTGGGGCAGCCGATGCGGATGCTCAACGTGATCTTCTATCCGACACCGAGGTCCGTGCTCTTCTGGGATATGGTGGTCCTGAACGGATATCTCTTTTTGAACCTGATCATCGGCTGGAATGTGCTGGAGGCCGAGCGGAATCAGGTGGCCCCGCCCAAGTGGGTGAAGCCCTTAATCTATCTCTCCATCCCCTGGGCCGTCTCCATTCATACGGTCACGGCCTTCCTCTATGCGGGTCTGCCCGGAAGAGGCTTCTGGATGACTGCGATCATGGCGCCCCGGTTTCTCTCGTCCGCGTTTGCGGCAGGTCCGTCGCTGTTGATCCTTCTATGTCTGCTGATCCGGAAGATCTCCAAGTTCGATCCGGGCCGGGAGCAGATCCAGAGCCTGGCCAAGATCGTCACCTACGCGATCATGCTCAATGTCTTCTTCCTGCTCTGCGAGGTCTTCACGGTCTTCTACGCCCAGATTCCCGAGCACATGGATCACTTCAAGTATCTTTTCGTCGGCCTCAAGGGGCACGGCGCTCTGATTCCCTGGATGTGGACTTCCATGAGCCTGATGGTCTTTGCCATCATCATGCTGCTGATCCCGTCGGTGAGGAGAAACGAGAAGACGCTGGCCATCGCGTGTGTCGCGATCTTCATCGGAACATGGATCGACAAGGGGCTGGGGCTGATCTCCGCGGGCTTCGTGCCCAACCCGCTCCACCATGTCAATGAGTACATCCCCACAATTCCGGAGATCATGATCACCATCGGCGTCTATGCGATCGGCGCACTGGTGCTGACGCTGCTCTACAAGATGGCCATCTCCATCAAGGAGGAGATTGCGGCAGCTTAAAAGCAGTAGTTTAAAAATGGGAAGATGAAGGAAGCGACGGTCCGTTCGCTTCCTTCATCGGTTTAAAGCGGAAAGGGCTCCTTCCGGGCGATAAATTTTATGCCGGAAGGAGCCCTTTTTCGTGATTCTCTATTTGTAACTTTTGGGTTGTAACTTTTGAGTCCGGTGAGTCCGGAGACCGTTTCAGGAAACGGCTGCCTCTGGATTGCAGGATCTGCTAAGACCGCTCTGCCAAGAGATCAAAGATCATTCAAAGATCATTCAAAGATCATTCAAAGATCATTCAAAGATCATTCAAAGATCATTCGATGC
>JAABSP010000023.1 GCA_011390345.1 Desulfobacteraceae bacterium | reverse complement strand
GCATCCTCATCTTCAGCATCCTCATCTTCAGCATCCTCATCTTCAGTATTCTCGATGTCCAGTATTTTGAATATTCTTCTATACTGGACATCTATATCGTCCTCGTCCGTAGAGTCATCCTCAAACACTTCCGGACTTGTATCCGTAGTTGGCGATTCTACAGGACGATTGGCAACCGATCGTTTCTGGTTTTTGTTTTTCTTCTTTTTCTTTTTTGATTTTTTAGCCATATTTCCTCTTTTTCTGATTGTTAAAAATCAAAGTCAGTGCTTGAAGGGCCTCCCCGGCGAATCCGCGGCCGCATCATATTTCTGCTCATAATACCAAAAAAGAAGCCGAAGCTCAACCCGATAATTTATCCTTGATTCCCATACGGATTCCACACCCTCTTTGATCGACTCCCACGCGCCTTCAACCCGTATCCGCGGTCGACGATGAAGTTAAGAGATTTGCCCCAGGTGTCCAAGATCTGCGCGCCTGCTCTTTGATTTCCCCGGCTTCGCTTTGCAAACCGGCTTCCGCCTTGGTCGCGACTGTTTCGGGCCCGGCGGCCGGCTTTGCCGCGGCCGGTTCCACAGCCCCTTCGCCTTCTATCATGCGCACAGGCACCCCTTGGGGGAAGGTGACTTCGCGAGCCTCGTCCGGCAGCGAGATTCCCGAATCCTGGAAGGCCCGTTTCATGAACCGAATGACGGACGATTTCACTTTCAACCAACTGTGTCGACCGCCATCGAGCCAGAAATAAACACGCAGATTTACCGTGGAGGGTCCAAGGTTTTCCACGAGCACCAAGGGTTCGGGCTCATTCAAAACGGCCGGATGTTCAGCGAGCACCTTCAACGCGACTTCCTGGGCAAAAGGGATGGAATCGTCGTAGCCGATACCCACGATGAAATCATCGCGGCGATTGGGATTGCTTGTGAAGTTGCGGATCGTGCTTTTGAAGACGGTCGAATTGGGGACTTGCGCTTGATTGCCGTCAAGTGTCATCAGAACAGTCGTGCGAGAGGTCAGCCGCTGAACATAACCCGTAACGCTCGCCACTTCTATCAGATCGCCCTCACGAAACGGTTGCTGCAAGCTTAGAAAGAGACTGGCGAGAAAATTCTCGGTGATGTCGCGGAATGCGATGCCCAGCACCAGACCAATCAGACCTGTGCCGCCCACCACCGTAAGCGCGAGTTGCGTAAGCCCTGCGATACGGAGTACAAGGTATAGACCGGCAAGCATTACAAGCATTCCGCCGGCCCGAGCCATTACTTCGCGCAAAAGCCGGCTGAGGGATCGACCCATAAGCCTGCGACGCAGTACGTTCACCGTTAACTTGGCGAAAATCCATGAAATAACGATTACGACCAGCGCCACCACGATCAGGGGCAGCAATCGAACGAATTCGCGTGATAGATCATTGAGTACCTGAAAGGTCGGATCGAAATCCCAAACCGTGGTGGGGGCCACATCGATTTGGTTGACGACTGCAACCACGCCCTCGGTATTCTTGGCTAAATTTCCGGCCCATTGCTTGGATTCATCGTTTTCCGTCGTTCCTTTCAGGAAAACGATTCCTTCCTGGACAGTGACCTTGGGATCGCCGAACCAGCTTGTAGTTTTAAGAATATTTGCTATTCGCTGCCTGATCTCGTCATCATGGGCGACCGGTTGGACGTCGACTTTGCCTGGAAACTCGGGTTTGCCGTCAGGCGCTCTCGCCTGCGCAGGAATATTCTCGCTACCGTCTATCTGTTGGGCGGCAACTGAGGTCAAGGTCAAGACGGCGCAGCACAATAGCGTGGCGCAGATGAGTCGGGCCGGTCGAGACCAGGCAAGGCCCCAAGTTCGAACATAGACCATTCCAATATCCCCCCGAAGCTGCTTTTGTGATGCCCCCGCGAGGCCGAACGCTTTTAATCAGCGGCGGCACCAATGAACTTGCCGCGTTAAAAACTGTGCCGTCTTGTTATATTTGATCTTCTTATCCTTATTTTTGCCTTATCAATTACAATTAATGTCCCACAAGAAAAATCAATATCAAGAAGGAAGAATTTTTCAATAACTTTAATCAGATTCAATGGTTTCATATTTTTCAGCTTAAGATAAATTATTCCGTAATACTTTTTTCCTTCATTGATTGCCAATGTCCCGAAATCTGAATCATGTGTGAGTACAAAACGATTTTGCATGTATGCTTTTTCAAGAAGAAGTTCATCTTCCTGTCCATGCCAGTTTTCTTCTTTCGTATCAATGACATCCAAGCCTTTTTCTCTTAGCCAGGATACCACTTTTGGAGAGATATTTTCATCTGTCAGTATTTTCGGTGCAGAAAACATAACCATTTTTATGCTGTTTCTAATTCAATATATATGTCATTTTTAAAGGAATCAGCAGCAAATCTTAGACAGGCATGTATATCCTGTTTTGTAATATGCGGATAATCTTCAACAATTTCATCTTCACTAACATCTGATGCCAACAATTCAAGAATAAATTCCACAGATATTCTCGAACCTTTAATAATTGGTTTTCCGCCAAGAATTTTGGGATTGACAGTTATTCTTTCCATTTTATCTTTCCTTACTTGCTAATGTTTTTGGCCTTTTCCGGCTAATATCCGGAAAAAATTTGCCCGATCCGGTGAAATGAACCTCTACGAATCCGGTCCGAATCGGGTCCGAATCAGGCAATGGCGTTATAAAAAAAGGAAGGAAACTATAAGGACTTCAGGTATGACTCGAAGGCCGGCAGACCAGGCTTGCCGTCAACGGTCTTCACCCCTTCCAGCCATCCCTTGTAGATCTCCGGATGCGCCTTCACCCATGTCAGCCCCGCTTCCACGGGCAGCAGGGTATTGTCCTTGTGGAGCATCGTCATGATCTCGTTCATCATGGAGATGGGGAACTTGAAGTTCTGCAGAAAGACCGCCACATTGGGATACTCCTTGTCGAAACCTGCCCGGATGTTGGTATATACCGTCGCAGTTCCGTCGTCGGGCCCAAAGGTCTCTTCGGTGCTGCCGTCGAGATAGGCCATGTCGATCACCTGGTTCATGTAGTGGGGTGACCAGCCGAGAAAGACGATCCACTTGTCCTGCTTCATATAGGACTGGACCTGGGAGAGCATTCCGGCCTCGCTGGAGGGAATCAGCTCAAAATTTCCAAGGTTGAACATGTTCTCCTTGATCATCTTTTCGATGACCTCGTTGCCGTCGTTCCCCTCCTCGATGCCGTAGATCCGGCTGTCCAGGCGGTCCGCATATTTATGGATATCCTTGAAGTGAGTCAGCCCGGCCTCTTTCACATAGGAGGGAACTGCAAGGGTGTACTTCGCGCCCGGCATGCTGGCCAGATATTTGACCACACTCCCCTTTTCAAAAAGGGGCTCTGCCATGCTCGCCATAGATGGCATCCAGTTGCCCAGGAAGATGTCAGCCTCGTCCGTATCCAGCGCCTTGTAGACGATGGGAACCGACAGCATGATATTGGAAGCATTGTATCCCAGCGACTCCAGGATCTTCACCCCCAGCTCGGTCTTGACCGTAACCCCGGTCCAACTGACGCTGGCAAACCGGATCTCATCTTTTGCGGCCCCGGCAAGCCCCGGTAACAGCAGCAGACAGAGGAACACCATTCCGGTCCTGATCCCGAGCCCGATCCCAGTCCCGGTCCATCTGAATTTCCTTTTCATTTGGGTCTTTTGCATCCAGTCTCCTTTCGGTTGAATCGTTGAACAAGTTGTGCTACCCCCCGAACCAACCAATTGGCCGGGGGTTGTGGTTCTGATAGATATGTTTGATCTCCGTATACTCTTCGAATCCCACGCGGCCCAGCTCCCGGCCCATGCCGGACTGTTTGTAGCCGCCCCAGGGAGCCTGGGAGAAGTAGACGTTGAAATCATTCACCCAGACAGTTCCGAACTTCAATCCCCGGGAAACCCGTTCGATCCGGTCCGGGTCCCGGGTCCAGAACCCGGCCGACAGGCCGTAGATGGTTCCGTTGGCTCTTTCCACCACTTCGGCCTCCGTACTGAACTTCTCCACGGAGATGATGGGGCCGAAGACCTCCTCCTGCACAATCCGCATACCGTTTTCGCACTGGTCAAAGAGGGTGGGCAGGAAGAAAAAGCCCTTCTGCAATTCCGAATCATCGGGCCGCTTTCCGCCGCAGAGGAGCCGGGCCCCTTCTTCTTGCGCGATGGCCGCATACCGCTCCACCTTATCAAGATGTTCTGCGGAGATCAAGGGCCCCATTTGGGTCTTCTCATCGAACCCGCTTCCCAAACGGATTTTCTTCATCCGATCTAAAAGCGCTTCCACAAAACGGTCGTGGATCTCCTCTTGGACCATCAGCCGGGCCCCGGCCGAGCAGATCTGCCCAGCATGGAAGAAGACCGCATTGAGCGCGTAGTCGAGCGCGATATCGAAATCCGCGTCGGCAAAGATGATGTTCGGGTTCTTTCCCCCCAGCTCCAGCGCGATCTTCTTCACATTGGTGCTTGCAGCCTGAATGATCTTCTTGCCGGTCTCGATGCCGCCGGTAAAGGAGATGAGATCCACATCCCGGCTTTCTGCCAGCTCCGCGCCGGCCGAAGCACCGGGACCGCAGATGGTGTTGATCACCCCTTCGGGGAAACCGATCTCCTCTGCCAGTTCCGTCACCTTCAGCGTGGTGAGGGGGGTGATCTCGCTCGGCTTCATCACTATGGTGCAGCCGGCCCCGAGCGCGGGGGCCATCTTCCACGAAGCCTGCAGCAGCGGATAGTTCCAGGGCGAGATCTGGCCGCAGACCCCGACCGGCTCCCGCACCAGCATGCTCCGGGTATCGGGAAAGGGGGAAGAGATCACCTCGCCGCCCTCCTTGTCCGCAAGGCCCCCGTAATATTTGAATATGTCTGCGATGCCGTCCATGTCCCAGCGGCTCTCCTCGACCGTCTTTCCGGTGTCGAGGCTCTCCAGCCTGGCCAGCTCCTCCCGGTTTTCCGCAATTTTCTGGCCCAGTTCATAGAGCATCTCCCCCCGTCTGGCTGCGGGAGTGTGGGGCCAGGGGCCTTTGTCAAAGGCGCGCCGCGCGGCCGCGATGGCCTGCGCGGCATCCTCTCTGTCCGCTTCGGGGACGACCGCTATCACAGACTGATCAAATGGGTTGATGATCTCCCGGCTCTTTCCCGAAACGGCATCGACCCATTTTCCTCCGATATACATCTTTCCCGTTATCATGATGCCCTCTTCATCTCTTCTTCGGTTGAAACCATAGGTTCGCCGCTCCGATTCTCCTTTTTATGGACATAATAATCCACATGAACCGGGACCGCGGGCGCTTTGCCCAGAATGATGTCCGCGGCCTTCTCCGCGATCATCATCACCGGCGCATAGATATTGCCGTTGGTGACTTCGGCCATGACCGAGGCATCGACCACCCGCAGGTTCTTTACGCCGTGAACCCGGAGATTCGGATCGACAACGGCCATCGGGTCCGTTCCCATCTTACAGGTGCAGCTCGGATGGTATGCGCTCTCGCCCTCTTTGGCCACGAAATCGAGGATCTCCTGATCACTCTGCACATCGCTGCCGGGAGCCCACTCCTCGCCCCGCAGGCGGTCGAAGGCCGGCTGCTCCACGATCTTTCTCGCGCACCGGATGGCCTCCACCCACTCTTTCCGGTCCTTTTCCGTGGAGAGGTAGTTGAAGAGGATCTTCGGGTATTCCCGGGGATCAGACGACTGGATCTTCACATGCCCCCGCGCGTCCGAATACATGGGGCCCACATGGAGCTGGAACCCGTGACCGCCCTGCGCCACGGAGCCGTCATACCGGATCGCGATGGGCAGGAAGTGGAACTGGAGGTTCGGATAATCGACTTCGTCATTGCTCCGGACAAATCCGCCGGCCTCGAAATGGTTGCTCGATCCGACCCCTTTCCCGGCAAAGAGCCACTGAGCGCCGATAAAGGGCTGGCGCCAGACCTTCAGGGACGGAAAGAGGCTCACCGGCTCCTTGCAGGCATACTGGACATAGAGTTCCAGATGATCCTGGAGGTTCTCCCCCACTCCGGGCAGATGCTGCACGGTCTGAATGCCGAGGCTTTCCAGCTCCTCTGCGTTTCCGATGCCGGAGAGCTGCAGAAGCTGCGGAGAGTTGATCGCGCCGCCGCAGGAGATGATCTCCCCGGCATAGACCCGCTCGGTCTTCCCTTTGCGGGTGTACTCCACGCCCACGGCCCTGTCCTCCTCGAAGAGGATGCGATTCGCCATGGCCTGGCACAGGATCGTGAGGTTCTTCCGGTCCTTCACCGGATGGACATAGGCCCGCGCTGCATTCCACCGCCTGCCTTTGTAGGTGGTCCGGTCGAACTTGGAGAATCCCTCCTGTCGAATGCCGTTGATATTGTTGGTGAGCGGATAGCCCGCCTCCTGCACAGCCTTGAAGAAGGCATCGAAGAGCGGATTGTCGCACTCCGGCGTGGTCAGATAGAGGGGGCCGTCGGTTCCGTGATTCTCATCCCCCCCGTTCAGCCGGTTCTCGAAGCGCATGAAGTAGGGCAGACAATGGGCATAATCCCAGTCCTCCAGCCCCTCATTCTGCGACCATTTCTCATAGTCCAGGGGATTTCCCCGGATATAGATCATCCCGTTGATGCAGCTCGATCCCCCCAGCACCTTGCCCCGGGGCTGATAGATCCGCCGGTCATTCATGTAAGGCTCCGGCTCCGACTCGTACCACCAGTTGTAGAAACGGTTGGAGAGGGGATAGGTGAGCGCGGCCGGCATATGAATCCGGAAATCGAGCTTATAGTCGGGCCGTCCGGCCTCCAGCACCAGCACCTTGTTTTCAGGATCTGCGCTCAGGCGGTTGGCCAGCACACTGCCGGCCGATCCGCCGCCCACGATGATGTAGTCATAATTTGTCCGGGTCATGTTGCGATACCTCCTTCTCCTCTTTCGTTCAAAAAAAATGGCTGCAGGATCAGAATCCTGCAGTTGAAAACTTATTTTTCACGCCCTTCAGCCGTTGGCCCTGGGAACATCTCCGGCCTTTTCCACGGAAACATCTCCCCCCTTTTCCGCCAGCCGGTTCCGCAGCAATATATAATGTCGTCCGATGGAGGAGAGCGCCTTCATGGGCTCATCAGCCGCGATCTGCCGGGTTGTCTCCAGCCAGTTGGCCACGGTCTCCCTTCGATATTCCGGGTCCTCGTAGAGGGCATGGTCGTGGGAGCTGAACCCGAGCTGAACGGCCCGCATCAGCCATTCGAAGATGGGATTGCCGCTCATCTGCGCCAGCCGGATATTGAGGTTCCGGTCCATCTCCACCAGCCGCTCCATATCCGGTACATCCTCTTCAATCAGCGCCGCGAGCTTCAACGCCTCCTTCTCCAGCTTCCGCTTCTCCTTTCCATCGCCCCGGGCAACGGCCAGAATAGTGATGGTGCGGTCCATGCTCTCCCGGAATTCCACCAGATAATCCGGATCGACATTCTGCTGTTTTAAAAAGAGCGCAAGGGATTCGCTGGCCTTTGCCACCTCCACCTGCTTGACGAATGCACCGCCCTTGGCCCCTTTCCGGATCTCGATGAGCCCCTTCTGCTGCAGAGCCCGCATCGCCTCCCGGATCACCCCCCGTCCCGTCTTGAACTCCGCCTGGAGATCCCGCTCGCTGGGCAGGCTCTGGCCGGGAAGAATCCGTCCGTCGATGATGGCCGCTTCGAGCTGCAGGGCCACGTCCTCCCCGGCCCTTCCCATCTTGGCCGGTAAAAAATGCAATGTATCCGCCATGTTTGACCTTTCAGCTTGATTGGTACGATATTTTGTTTTTATCTGCTTCCGGACCCGTTCAGGAATTCTGAAACAGGGGAATATTGTAATTGCCGCGGAAAGCCCGGAAAATGGCGCTGATTCCCTCATAAAAGGTTCTGCCCGCTCAGGTCGATCTCTTCTACATCTTCCACATCTTTGGCATAGACGAATTTGATGAAGCGCATCAGGCAGATGTCGTTGAAGGCATAATACCGGCCCTCGGTCCGCCAGACCAGATCGGCCAGATAGAGCTTTTCGATCTTCTCCTCCACCACCTTTTTGGGGATCTTCAGGGATTGTGCGATCTCGCCGATCTCCACGGGGCGTTTGTTGTAGCGGGTGAAACAGTAGATGATCTTCTTTCCTGTGGCTTCGTCACCTTCCGAGTTGATCTGTTTCCGGTTGTCCTGGAAATGGGTCTGCCAGAAGCCGAATATCTTTCCGTGCCGGATTTCATAGCGGATCAGGTGGTCGATGGCATCCCTGCTGCCAAAGGTTTTTCCGTTCCGTAAGCTCCCGCAGGATTTCCACTCTATCCGTGAACTCTTCATGAGCAACCATCTCTTCTACCGGCAGGATATTTTGACTTTTCATCCTCTCCGCTCCTCGGCTCTGGTCGATTGGTACGATATTTATGAGTCAAAGATCCACAAAAGAGGCTTTTAACTGTCTTTTCCGCCTCAATGGTACGACAAATATTAATCCATTCATGCGGGGGTTGTCAAGAGGCAGTTTGAATTTTTTTTCAGCCAGGGATCAGACCGGCCATTTCCTCTTCACATTGACCCGGTAGCCGATATGAGGTAAGGTTTTAATAGATGTGAAAGCGATCGATGGGGATGAAAACAACCGAAATGAGGTTATCATGAACCGAAATAACGATACAAGATCCGTAAAGTGTCCGATGATTCTGCTTGCCCTGCCCTTTCTGCTTATGATGATTTTCCTTTACCCCGAAAGATCTCTGGCAGCGGAAACCGATACGCAGATCACCGCTGCCGGCTATATGGGCGGGGACGGCGAGGACCTTGGCAATGCGGTTGCCATTCAAAAGCATGGAACGGTTGTGATCGCAGGGAAGTTCACAGGGCTTCCTCAGGGAGGGAGCACACACCTGCTGATGGGGGCCGAAGCCGATGCCCAGGGAGCCCTACTCCGTCTGGCCGACGGTGGCAAAACGCTCTCCTCCGTCACCCGCCTCGGTGATTCGGTGGATGACATGGCGCTGATGCCAGGAACCGACGGCATTCTTGCCTACGGCCCGTTTGGGCTGGTTTTGCTCAATTCGGACGGCAGAGAGATCATCTGGGAGAAGAGCGGCGCGGATATCGGGCGGGTCGATGTTTCCGCTATCTACAGCTCGGGCAGACGCGTTGCCGTTGCCGAAAACGGGGAAATCGCGATTATGGGAAACATCCGCAACGACAGCAATGACAACATCGGAACGGTTCATCTCTTTGACGCGGAGGGAACCCCCATTGAAGCCGGATCATTCCAGATTCCCCCGACGGAAATCGGCGGCGGAACCTACAATGAAACCTGGGAGGATATCGCCATCGATGCGGATCATCAACTCATCTTCGTCACCGGCAAAGCCCAGCGGTGCAGCCAATACCAGTCATCGTTTCTCATGGCCTACAGCTATACTGCAGGAGACGATTTCGGAACCCAGAGATGGAAGGCATACACACTATGGTGCTCCGGTGCGGAAAACGAAAACCTGACGGCCGACGCCCGGGGCAAGCGGGTCATCTATAAAGACGGCTTTCTCTACTTCGTCGGCAACACAGACGGCGGCAACAATCTCTTTACCAAGGATTCCCTTGACTATCTGTCAACACAGACGAACAACATCGTTATCGACCGCTGGAACAACGGCGCGGGATTCGGCAGCGGAAAGATCGCATACTTTGCAAAGATGAACCCAGAGACCGGCGCAGTCGTCAAGGGTCAGTTCCAGTTCAGCTCAGCCGGCGTCAATCAGGCCAGAAGTTTTGCCATCGAAGCCCTTTCCGTCAACAGTGACGGCGGCCTCTGCATCGGGGGACAATCGGAAAAGGAGATGCCGCTGCGGGATCAACTGATGTTGAACAGCAGCCCCATCGGCGCTCGCGTTGACAATGAGAACGCCTATATCTGCGTCAATTCCGATTTCGATGAACGCACCCGTGTGGCATCATGGACCGGAGCTGCCGATGCCGGAGCATCGACCATCACCGCAATGGCATCACTGGGAGATATGCGGGCAATCATCGGAGAGACCGGGGGAAGCATCATCACCGTCAATCCTGTGGACGGAGAAAAGGCTCTTGACCAGGATGTCTTCTTTTCGGTCTGGGGAAGCCTGACCTATCCCAACGGCGACTTCAACTGTTCATTAACGATTGATCTTCATGATGCCCTTGCCACACTGAAGCTTCTTGTGGGCAGCGGAGAGACGCCGGGAGATTGCCTTGGGGAAAACGGCGATTATACCGGAGACGGGGTATGGGACCTGGCCGATGCGATCGGGCTGCTTCAGGCGGTGGCTGGGCTGCGGGAACAATAGGATTCCTCGGCGCAGCCCCTTGTAGTTGTTGCTGTTTCAGAAATACCGCTGAAGCCCGGGCCGAATGACCTCAAACTCCCGCACCTGCTCCCATGCCGATCAGCAGAAGCCCATTATTTCGAAGCCTCCGATATCACCCCCGTGGCATTGACAAAAAAAATCTTGCTTCCCCTTTCATGGGAGGCCGATATCTGAAGCTTTCGCTTGTTTTGATTCAGCACTTCGATCTGCACCTCTTCCGGCTTTTCCAGGCCGTTTTTCAACAGATCCTCCAGCTCGACTACCGCATCCGGGTTGTACATGAAGAAGATCTGAGAGGCTTCATAGGCATTTTCCAAAGCCTGTTCTGCCATTTTATCGCCAATGACTGCAAAGGTGGTGTATTCGCACCGATGGGAGGAGCCGTTCAAGAGGGTGATGCAGCGATAGAGCCGGCCCCCTTTTGTGAGGTAGATGATCTCGTAAAGAGCAGTTTCCACGGCCGGCCCGCCCCCTTCATCAGTCTCTTGATCTGCTGCTTCATCAGCATCCGCTTCGATCTCTTGACCGGACCCTTCTCCCGGTTCATTCCGAAAGACGCTCGCGGAGATTACCCGATACCCCTCCATGATCAGCGTCGGCAGGGTCGTCTTCTCCTCAACCCAGGGAGATATGTTCCAGTCGAACCGCGCAATCGCCGGAGAAATCAGGATTGAACCGACGAAGATCAAGCACCATACGGCTGCCGATAATCGGAGAAGTCTTTTCATTGGCCTATTCCTCCTCTGCTGTTTCGGTTAAAAGAAACGCTCTTTTTGAATGGGTCATCTCTTCTTTTCTCTCATCTGCAGGGGCTGCCTTTTTCCGGGCGCTTTTCGAGTCGAACCGGGCTCTTGCGATCCCATAGACCAGATCGTCCAGGTCATCCACAAAAGTTTTAAGCTGTCGAGCTTCGGCCTTCAGGGTCTCGGAAGCCGCGGCCGAGGTCTGGGCATTGGATGCATTCTCCTGGGTCACCTGATCCATCTCTGTGACCGCGCGATTGATCTGCTCGATCCCCCTGGCCTGCTCCTCGGATGCCGCGGAGACTTCCCGGATCAGCTTGTCCGTGGCTTCGGAAGTTTCAAAGACCTTGTCAAAGGCGCCGGCTGTCACCATGACAAATTCGTTTCCCTCCTGGATGCGGCTGACATTCTTCTGGACCCGATCTCCGGTTTCGCCTGCCGATTGGGAGGCTCGAAGGGCCAGATTCCGCACCTCTTCGGCCACCACGGAAAATCCGGCCCCTGCTTCACCGGCCCGGGCCGCCTCTACGGCCGCATTCAGCGCCAGCAGATTGGTCTGAAAAGCGATATCTTCGATGGTTCGGACAATTCCCTGAATCTCTTTCCCGGATTCTGCAATGGACTGCTGGATATCGGTCAAAGAGGCCATATCCGCTTGGGCCTTTTGGATGACAGATCTTTCCTCAACTTTCATCTGCTCGGCCTTTTTCATGCTGTCGGCATTTGCATTGACCATCGATACGATCTCCTCCAGGGATGAGGAGGCCTCTTCCAGGGAGGCCGCCTGCTGGGAAGAGCCGTTTGAGAGCATCAGACTGACCGAGAGAACTTCGCTCGAAGCGCCATCCACATTCTCTGCGCTCTTTCTCAGCCCTTTGATGATCCGGCTGACCGGTTTGACAATGGCCCGGGCCAGCAGAAAGGCGATCAGAAAAATCAGCAGTACCGAAGGAACGGCAATGGCGCCGACCCATTGGCTCTGCCTGTGGATGGGGCTGAATGCCTCTTTGGTTTCCATCTCCGCGATCATGCCATAGTTGACATCCCACAACTTCAGCGGCGTATACGCAGATAGTACCTTTCGCCCCCCATAACTGGTGATAAGCTCCTCTCCTGTTTGCCCCGAAAGCGCGGCTCTTGCCGCAGGGGTATCCATCCGCCCCGCATCCCCCTGTTCAAAGGAGGCCTCAACCGAATATCGGCTTGAATCATGAATCGCAGCAGAACGCATCCGAAAATCGGGCCCCACCAGATAGGTTTCACCGGTTTGGCCCATCCCCTCCCGCTGCAGCATCACCGCATTGATTGGCTCGGGATTGATTTGAACCGCTACGATAATGATGACCTTTTCTTTTTGCACAAAAGGCTTGCCCATAAAGGCAGCCGGTACTCCACCCGACGGAGCATAGGGGGCAAAATCGACAAATGCAAAGGATTTTGTCTCCATCACCTTTTTCGCCAGCCGCCCCAGACCCGTTTCAGAGAGGGGCTCCCGGAAGACATTTGCCTTATAATCGGATTCATGCCGAACCGTATAGAAGACATCTCCCCCCGGATGGATCAGGAGAAGGTCGTAGAAATCATAGGCCGCGGCATATTCCGTAAAGAAATCTGCATCATGGCCCTCCAGCCGGGGCGTGATGATCTCCTCGAGACTCACCGTAGTGATGATGGCCCAGTTCAGCCCCGGGATGGGGATGGGAGCATACCGGCTCATCTCCACGGTCAGGGTAGAGCCGATCTTTACCTCCACCCCGGTCTGGCCGGAAAGGGCGTGGTCGATATCTGCGCCATCTCCGGGCTCTCCGAACCGGCCATCCTTGAGGATGCGGTCGCTCCGATAGAAGACCTGTCCATTGACCCTTCCGACCAGATAGGTCTCGCCGGTCTCTCCCATCCCCTCCTGCCGGTGAACAATACGGTTGACAGGGGTCTTGTCCAACTTTACAACCAGCACACCGACCGTCTCCTTCCGAATCCCGCCCAAGATCGGTGCGGAGATAAAGCTCATGAACTGGTTCTGATCCGGCGGATAGGCCGAATACTCCTGAAGGGAAACCCCGTTCAATCCCTTTTCAAAGCTCTTTGCCAGAGATGTCTCACTCAGAGGACCTGTCAGCACATTCTGGCCCAGCTCAGGCCCACGGTTGATGGTATAGAGGATCAGACCATTTATGTCGATGAGCAGCAGGTCCTGGTATCCGTACTCCGCCTTGAACTCCTTGAGGACACCGAATTTCACATCCTCATAAAAATCATAGAGATGGGTGTCGATCTTCCCACTGCTCCAGACCGTCTGGGAAAAAGTGTCCAAAGACTGCTTGATCAGCGGATTGAGGGAGAGGATCTTAGTGTTGCTCATGCTGTTACGGAAAAAATTTTCAATCTCTGCAACCTGGCTCGCCTGGGACGCCTTCAGCTTCTCATCCGCATTCTTATAAAGGATTTCCAGCTCATCCACCAGAACATGGATATCGGTCTCCAGCTCATCAAAAAAACTGTTGACCGAGGCTTTTTTCACTTCCAGAACACTTCGCAACTGGCCGAAGGCCTGATTCTGCATAGCGGTTTTGGAACGGTTGAAGGAGATTGCCGCAACCGCCAGAAACGGCAGAAGCCCGATCAGAAGAAATGCGCCCAGGATACGGTTATGTAGAGTGATACTTTTAAACATCGTCAACTCCTCATTTTTGGCAGTCTGCGGTATGGAGAAGCTTTCCAGGGGAGATCCGCAGCAGATCATGAAAAATTTATAGCCCGATTCATTCTCTTTTTCAACATTTTTTTCATGAATTATCTTCAATAATTGGAAAATGATAAAATTTGCAGATCCGGATGGTTAAGCAAAATTGTTGAGCAAATGCGACAGGGCTTAAAGGATTTTTCCTTTTTATTTGGGATACAATGGTATAAAACTACCCATGAGGAGATGAAATGGCTTTATTCTTTTAATGTCCTGACCAAGGAGGCGGCATCGATGACAGTCAAGCGCTTGAAAAAGATGCGGCTGGAGAGAAAGAGCGGCAGAGATGCGGGATTTTGGATGGGCATCGACACTTTTCTGATGAAGCCCATCTCTCGAAAAGAGCTGATCCAGGCTCTTCAACACCTGTTGGATGCATCGAATTGACTTTTATGATATTCTATTGTTGAGGAGAAGTGATCCATTGCGGCTGAAGAATGATCCGGAAGGATCTGCCAGGAAACAGGAGGAGTGCCTTTGTTCCATCTATGGCATCTACAGAAACGACAGCGATGAAATATTGTGGAGATGAACCGCTATTTATAGGAAGGGTGCTGATTGTCGATGACGACCCCTTCAACATGAACCTGTTGGTCAATCTGATGAAGAAGGCCGGCATCCAGCCCCTGGTGGCTCCGGATGGTTCCGAGGCCCTGGAGCTTTTGAAGAACACGGAACCGGATGTGATCCTGCTGGACATCATGATGCCGGAGATGGATGGCTTTGAGGTCTGCCGCCGGCTTAAAGCAAACCCCAAGACCGCTGATATTCCCGTGCTCTTCATGAGCGCACTCAAGGGTATCGACCAGAAGATGGAGGGCTTCAAACTGGGCGGGGCCGACTATATCACCAAACCCTTTCGCCAGGAGGAGGTGGTGGCCCGGGTCAAAACCCATATGACCCTTCAGCAGCAGAAGCAGGAGCTTCGGGATGTTCAGACCCGGTACAAAGAGCTTTTTGAGAACATGTCGAGCGGGGTTGCGATCTATGAACCCCAAGATGGCGGAAAGCGCTTTATCTTCAAAGACATCAACCGGACCGGCGAGATCATCAGCGGCGTCCCCCGGGAACAGTTGATCGACAGAGATGTGGAAGAGATCATTCCGACAATTCAGGATGTCGGCCTTTTGAAGATCTTTCAGCGGGTCTGTGCCAACGGAGAACCGGTGCGTCAGTCCGCCACCCGGTTCGAGGATAAAGGGAGAGAATACTGGGTTGAAAATTTTGTCTACAAACTGCCGTCCGGAGAGATCGTAGCGGTCTATGATGATGTCAGCCCGAGCCATCAGGCCAGAGAGGCGCTGAAAAAGTCTCTGGAAAAGATCCGCTGGGGAAAGCAGCTTCTGGAGAAGACCTACAACTCGTTGAAATCCGCGGTCTTCATCATCGACGCCAGAACTTCGACCATCCTTGAGTGCAACCATGCCGCAGAGACCATCTTCGGATACGACCGAAAGGAGCTGATCAGCCAGGACCGATCCAAACTCTTTTTAAGTGATTACCATTACCGGAAATTCAAGGAACGGAGCATCGACAGCTTTGTGGAACAGGGTTTTTTGAAGATCCGGGATTACGAGATGAAGCGGAAGGACGGTGAGATTTTTCCGACGGATCATACGGTGACGCCCCTGCATGATGACGAGGGAGATGTGATCTGCTGGGTCAGCGTGATCCAGGACATGACTGAACAGAAGAAGCTCGAAGAGCGTCTCCGCCAGTCCCAGAAGATGGAGGCCGTGGGAACCCTGGCCGGCGGCATCGCGCATGATTTCAACAACATTCTCTTTCCCATCATCGGCTATGCCGAGATGACCTTTGACGAGCTGCCCCAAGGGAGCCGGGGAAGGAGAAACCTCACCCAGATCCTCAAGGCCACGGATCGAGCCAAGGATCTGGTGGCGCAGATTCTCACCTTCTCCAGAAAAAACATTGCCGAACTCGGGCCGATCCGGATTCAGCCCATTGTCAAGGAATCACTGAAGCTGCTCCGATCAACCATCCCTACCACCATCGAAATCCGACAGAAGATCGAAGAGACCGGACCCGTGCTGGCAGACCCGACCCAGATCCATCAGGTCATGATCAATCTCTGCACCAATGCCTATCATGCCATGCGGGAGACCGGGGGGCGGCTGGAGGTGCGGCTGGAAGAGGTTTCAAAAGATGCCATCGATATGCAGGGCCACCCCGAAGCATCCGGGTCAGTGTATCTCCGGATTACGATCAAGGACACCGGCTTTGGAATGAGCGAAACGGTTCTCAAGCAGATCTTCGACCCCTATTTCACTACAAAGGGAATGGGGGAGGGAACAGGGTTGGGCCTTTCGGTGGTGGACGGCATCATCAAGGAGCACAAGGGATTCATCACTGTGGAGAGCGAGCCGGGCATAGGCAGCCGGTTTACCATCTTTCTGCCGCTGATCGGGGATAAGGATGCCCAAGGGCAAGACGAGAACATCATCATAGAGCCGATTGTCTATGGCCGGGAACATATCCTTGTGGTAGATGATGAGGAATCGATCGGAACCATGCTGAGAAGAATGCTGGAGGGGCTCGGTTATACGGTGACGATCCGCTACAGCAGCCCCGATGCCCTGGCGGCCTTTCAGAGCCGTCCCGGGCATTTCGATCTGGTGATCACCGACATGACCATGCCCAATATGACGGGCCTGGAGCTTTCCGGGAAACTGCTCGATCTGCGGCCCGACATTCCCATTATCCTTACCACCGGTTTCAGCGAAATGGTCGACGAGGAGACCGCAAAGGCGGCCGGTATCCGGGAATATCTGCTCAAGCCCATAATCAAACAGAAGCTCTCGGCTGCGATCCGAAAGGCCCTGGCCTGAAAACACCTTTTTGAAGGTTTTCGGGAAGGGTGTGGTCTGCCTCCCTGAACAGGGTTCAAAGAGGCAAAACCGTAAGCGGGAAAGGGGATCAGAGGCGGGAGATCAACTCCTCGGCCACCTTCTTGCCCGACAGGAGCATACCGCCGAAGATGGGGCCCATGCGGGGGCCGCCAAAGGTGGCATTTGCCGCCATCCCCGCGACATAAAGTCCCGGAAAGACCTCTTTGGTGTTCTCCAGGGTCAGAGTCTCGGCCTTGTCGGACCACATCGATTTTTCGCCTTCAATTTCGCCTGTGGGGGTCATCAGCCGGCCCGGAACCTTTTTGTAGACCACATTCACCACTTCGGTGGCATGGCCCGTGGTGTCGATGACGAACTTGGCGCGGACCGTGAGCGGGTCGATGTGCAGCCCCGCCATCTCCACCGATGACCAGTTCAGAACCAGCCCCATCACCTGATCCGTGCGCATCATCACATCTTCCACGCTCATGCAGTTGAAGACCGTCAGCCCGGCCTGAAGCGCCTTTGAGCAGAAGGTCGAGGCCGACTCGACCGAATCTGCGGTGAAGTAGTTCTTCTCATACTCCCGGCTCCGGATGCCGAACTCGTCTAAAATCGGTTTTGCGGCCTCCTGCACCACGATCTCGTTGAACATCATGCCGCCGCCCCAGACCCCGCCGCCCATGCTCAGCTTCCGCTCGTAGAGCGCGACCTTCTTTCCGGCCTTGGCCAGATAGTAGCCGGCCACCAGCCCCGAAGGGCCGCCGCCCACGATGGCCACGTCCAGTTCGAGATTGGCCATCAATTTCTCGTAATACCGATCTATGATCGCCTTTGTGATGACTACCTCATTGATCTCCATATTCATACCTCCCTTTTGAATTGTTCTTCTTTTTAAAATTTCCCTTCAACCGCGAAGGGTTTTCTGATATGCCTCAATTCTTCCTTCCATATCCGGGGCTCTGTTGATATCGGAGATGACCGCGAAGAAATCCGCGCCCGTCTCCATCACCAAAGGAAGGTTTTCCAATGTGATGCCGCCGATGGCCACCACTGGAATATCTACGGCTTGGACCACTTGCGCGATGCCGTCGATGCCGATGATCACCGCATCCGATTTGCTGGGGGTGGGAAATGCCGCGCCCGCGCCTACATAGTCGACACCGGCGTTCTGGGCTTCCGTGGCCTCTTCGGGCGTATCGACCGATACCCCGACGATCATCCCCTCTCCAAGGCTCTGTGCCTTCCGGATGACATCTTTATAGTCGCCATCCTCCTGGCCGAGATGGATGCCATCGGCTCCGATATCCATTGCAATCCCGGCCCGGTCGTTGATGATCAGCACCCCGTCCCTATACTGATGTACCCGGTCGAGCATCTCTTCTGCGGTGCTTCGGAAGGCCCGATCGTCCAGATGTTTGTTTCGCATCTGAATGATCCGAACCCCGGCCTTCAGCAGTTGGATGCAGATATCGAGATCATCGGCAAAACAGTAGAGATCTCCTGCCCTTTTCCGAAACCGCTCCACGGGTCTCTGTACCGGTATCTGCCAAGGTTTCTGCATAGATAAGCCCTTTTTTTGAATCTGCAGAAATGGCGCTATCGGCCATTATTGAAGCCCTCAAATAAATCGGGCGGCCCGGTCTGCAGCCGCCCCATATCGGCCGGATCTCTATCCGACTGTCCTACGCCTAATACGGCAGATTCCGCACCTTTGTCAAGAATGAAATGCGAAAAGCTTGTGGGAAAGAATTCGGGAGAAAAGACCGATTTTATTTTTTTCTTTGTTTATTTCTACGAATGGCATATAATGGCCCATGTTTGAAAATGCTCTTGTTTTCACTTTTTCTTCTTCTCCTGAACCTCCGGCTTCCCTCTGATTCTATTGCTGATCCTCCGAGTCTTCGTTCTTTCTCGACTCGGACGCTTTGCACGATACCATCATCCACCGAAACCGAAGGCAAAACAAAAGGATTTCCAATGAGGATGATTACCAGCGCGAGCAACAGACAGATGAAAGATTGTGCGAATATGGGGAAGGTTATGGAGCCGACGCGGCGTTACGACTGCGGCCACTATTCCGAATGCCTTTCCGATGCCGCGCGGATCAACGCAGACGAGATCGACTGCAGCGGCTGCAAACGGTATGGCCCAGTGCCTCTGAGGCTGGAGAACCTGCGGGGCTATATTCAACTGCTGATCGCTATTTTTCTGCCTGCGGCTCATCAGAAGATATCGAGATGCAAGATCGGAGATGAGGCTTTCTGGCCGGTGCTCTTCGAAAAACTGGAATAGATCAGGGCCGATAAAGGCAAAAAGGCGCCCCTTTTTTCAAAGGGACGCCTTTTTTCAACCGTTAAAGGTACAGATTACTGCCAGCCTCTGGGAGGTTCGATTGCCGTCTCCCCCTCGACCTTCGGAGCGCTGACCCCCGGCTTGTCCACCAGCCGTACCGTGCTGGCCTGGGGACCTTTTTCCCCTTCGGTCTCGAAGTAGGCAACGCCGGTTCCCTCCTCCAAGCGGTCGAAGTCGTTGTTCATCACGCTGTTTTCGTGGAAGTAGATCTCCCGGCCTGTGATGGTCTTGATGAAGCCGTATCCCTCATCCTCGAAGAGCCGCAGCACAGTGCCGGAAACCTCCTGCTGCGGATGCACCTTTACGGCATTCTGCTGCTGACGCACAACCTTCTTTACCCGCCGAAGGGCAATTTCGAACATTTCTCGGATCACGGTCAGCAGATTGTCATGGAGAAATCCCTCCTTCCCCTCTCCGCTGTCCACCACGATCTCCTGCCCCGGCGGCATGCGTAGATCGATGCGCACCCGAAAGGGATTGCCCGATTGCTGGTGTTTCTGCTTCTTCTCCACTGCCACCCGGCAGCTTATCAGGTTTTCGGCGACTTTAGAGATCTTTTCCGCCTTCTGTCGAATCAAATCCTTTGCATCCTCATTCGATTCCAGCCCTCGAAACGTAATCTCCAATGGTAATCTCATCGCGCCACCTTTCTGTTGAGGTTCCATTTGAACTACCTGCCTATTAAAGTAAACAATCCTGAAAGAATCGGCAAGCATAAAGGTCCTTATCCGGGAAATCTTATGGCTTTGGGGTATTCTGCTAAAAAAAATCGGGTGTTGACCCTATACCCCGCCCTTGGCAGGTCATGTCAAAATATTCTGTAGTAATGGGATATTTTTCTGAAGCAGGATTTAAAAAAGGAGGTTCGGCAATGAAACTATCGACGTTTCAAAAAAGGGTCCGAGGGTATTTGGAAAAGGCAGACATCCAAATCAACGGAGAGCGGCCCTGGGATATCCGGGTGTACGATCCTCAACTCTATCCGAGTATCCTCACCAAAGGGTCCCTGGGGCTGGGGGAGTCCTACATGCAGACCTGGTGGGACTGTCCCCGGCTGGATGAGTTCTTCTGCCGGATTCTTTCGGCCGGCATCGAGGAGAGCGTTCGGACCTGGCGGTCTGCCGTCGATTATGCCAGGGCTACGATCTACAATTTTCAGAAATCGACCCGGGCCTTTGAAATCGGCGAGCGCCATTATGACACCGGCAATGATCTCTTTAAATCCATGCTCGACAAATACATGGTCTATAGCTGCGCCTACTGGAAAGACGCCTGCACTCTGGACGAGGCCCAGGAGGCCAAACTTGACCTGATCTGCCGAAAGCTGCACCTGGAGCCCGGCATGAAGGTGCTCGATGTGGGATGCGGCTGGGGCGGAGCCGCCTGCTTTGCCGCGGAGCGGTATGGCGCAGAGGTGACCGGCGTCACCGTATCTAAAGAGCAGGCCGAATACGGCCGGGAGATGGCAGAAGGGCTGCCGGTGGAGATCCGGCTGCAGGATTACCGGGAGCTGTCGGGCAAATACGACCGGATCGTCTCAGTGGGGATGTTCGAGCATGTGGGGTATAAGAACTATGAGACCTATATGCGGGTCATCTGCAGCCTTTTAAAGGACGACGGGCTCTTTCTGCTCCAGACCATCGGCCGGAACCGGGCCGCCAAAAATACCGATCCCTGGATTGAAAAATACATCTTCCCCAACTCCATGCTCCCCAGCCCCGGACAGACCAGCAGTGCCGTTGAAAAGTATTTCGTGCTGGAGGACTGGCAGAACCTGGGTACGGATTATGAAAAGACCCTTCTGGAATGGCATCGGAATTTCACCGAAAGCTGGGAGGATCTTAAGGAAAAGTATGATGAACAGTTCTACCGGATGTGGGAGTATTATCTTCTCTCCTGCGCGGGGGCTTTCCGGCTTTCCGGGCCCGAAAGAACCAGCTCTGGCAGATCGTCCTCTCCTCCAAAGGGGTTCCGGGGCGGTATGAAGCAATCCGATAGGCCGATGACGCCCGAAAGAGCCGAGCCTTGTTGAGGGGGGGGCGGCTCTTCTCGGGGGTTGCCTTCCCTCGAATTTTTCTCTTGCTTTTGCGCATTGGTCGGACTACAAGGATTCGTGGAGTTCCTTTTCCTCCGGTCGAAACACAAGGATCTTTTTTCAGGCCGTAAGGATGGCTATCCCTGTCTTTTTGGCCGCTTTCGCCAGGGCATTGTCAAGGGTGGCAATCGGTACTCCCTTTCGCATTGCCAGATCCAGATAAGCGGCATCATAGCTCGATAAACGGTTTGACCTTGCCAGCGATAGCAGCTCCTTCATTCTCACTTCCCCTTGCCCATATTCGACAGTGATTGGCAATTGTTCCAGAAATCTGAGGAAACGAACGCAGTCGAATGTTTCGAGTCTTTTTTTTCGCTCGGCCACCAGCAGAACATTCACCACCTCGAGGGGCCAGATGGAGGGTACGAATGCAGCTCCTGCGGCAAGCCGGTCAAGGACACGATCTGCGTAATCATTGGCTTCATCATTGAAGCACCAGGACATGACAATGGAATTGTCCACAACAAAAATTTCAGAGATCAACGTCTTCCTTCCTCGATCATCTCCCGAATCGTAATGCCGTTCAGAGAATTTCCTTCCCGAAATTTCCGGAGTTCTTGAATGACGGATTCAATATTCATCGTTTTTCGGCTATCCGCGGGTTGTAAAACCGCAACCGGAACGCCATGTTTTGTGATCGTAAAGCGCTCCCCATTTTTGACCCGTTCCAGCAGCTTGGGAAGATTCGTTTTGGCCTCATATGCACCGACTGTTTCCATCATCAACCTCCTCAGACTAGTTTTTAGACCAGTCTGAATGTAACCGGAAAGGGGAGTTTTGTCAATCCATAAATATTTTGGGATATTATCTGCTTTCGATATTTCGTTCACCCTCAACATTCAAAAAGAAAGGCGCGCTTCCTCTTCCCTATTTGAATCGACCATCCGAACGCTTTTGCGAAACTTCTTCCACATCGGCCGTCATCCATCCCGATACGCTCCCTTCCACCCGGTCGAAGTTTTCGATGTAGGGCTTGATGTCCCACAGGGGCGTGCCGTTCAAGATGTCGATGTCTTTCACGAAAAGCACTGCCCCTTCTCGTCGGACCAGCCGGACGATGGAGATGCCGATGTGGTTGGGCCTCAGGGGCGAACGGGTGGCAAAGACGCCTCTTTCCTTCGTGTCCATGAAGGGCGTCACCCGCAGGCTCGTTCTCGCGGCCTTGTGAAAGGGGTAGATGAGATAGATGTGGCTGAAGCCCTCGATATCCTTGAGGCCCTCCACATAGGGCGGGTGGATCGAGATTTTTCCCTCCACATCCACTGCGCCCTTGGGCTGGATGGGCATATTTTCGATATCTTCGTGGGGCGAATGGATGCTTCCGATGGGTTCCATTGGATCTCCGCAACCGATTCCGAAGGTCAAGTCCGGAACAAAAACAGGTTTGCGCGGGAAAACAGCTTCAACAGAGAAAAGGCCGAGCAAACCTGTTGTCTTTATTTACAATGCAAAATCCGGATCGGCAAAATGAATTAAAAGTTGAAAACCTTGGCTTCTGCCGCCATATCGATCAGATTGGGGCCGCCGTCGAGGATCATGTTGGCGAAAAACCTGGACTCGTCAACCTGACGAGCCTTGGCGCAGGGGATTCAGACCCCGATGGGGACTTCCTTTTCCACAAGATAGGGGAGATAGTCGTTGGGGCAGTCCCCGGTGGGGGACTTGATATCCATGTTCCGCTCTTTATCTGCCCACATCACGCCGCCGTCGATCAGAAAGACATTGACGTTGTGATCCTTGGAATGGGCGATTTTCGCAAACTGAAAACACCGGGTCGCCGCCTCGTTGTCGTCCTTGCTCAGGACAAAAAGAAAATTGGCCATCACCTGTCTCCTTCTCACATTGAAGTTAAAGTGGTACAACCTGCCGGAACTTCGATGGAATTTTGCATCCCCCCTTCCTCTTTACCGGTTATGAGCGCAGGGGTCATGTCATTCGATAACAGACCTGCTTTCCATTCATAACCAAAAAACGAATTCCCGTAAAGAGTTTTTTCTCATTTTACTGATAAGAAATGGATTCAATGAAACAATGGTAGAAAAAAGCAGGATTATCTCTGAGAGAGGAGAGATTCCGGCGTATAATCAAAGGGATTGATTACACGAAGGTTTTCAAACTTCTGATTCCTCTGCAGGTCTTCCGTCAGAAGGAAATCACAATTGTCGATCAGTGCAGCGGATACGATCAATGAATCCCACCAGGAGAGTCGATATCGATCCTGAATGTTCCATGCGCCTCTGATGACAGCCGCATTGACCGAAATCGGTCGCCATGCAAATAGCGACTCGACATCTTCACGAGCATTCAAAGGGTCCATTCCCGGCTTGAGTTTAGTCGTAACTATCGAATAATATTCCTGAAAAACTTGAACACTTATTCGACCCGTCCTGGATTTCCAAAGATGCGCAATCCAAGCCATTGCCCGGTCTTGCTTTTCCGGTTTCCCAGCATCACGGCAATAGACAAGGACATTCGTATCGACAAATATTTTATCGCTCATGAAGGGTATCGCGGCAAGGATACGCTGTTCCGGATGCATTTATCATCGATGGAGGTCTGGAAAGGAAGTTCCGCATCGATTTGTAATAGCCCTCTTCTTCCCGCATTTTTTCTTCCAGAATCTCGCTGACCAGTATGGATATATCGGTTCCGCGCTGTTCGGCATTGACCCGAACCCATGATGCGATCTCTTCATCGAGTGTGACGGTTACGTTTTCCATAAATTTAGATTAGGGTAGTGCGCAATTGATGTCAACAGCAATTCTGTCATGGCTTGATCCTGTACCTGAAATCTACAGTCTTTTACCCATTTACGCGCATTCTTCCCTTTTGATACCCTGTATAAATGGAAAACTGGAAAACCCGTTGTTTTGAAACCAAAAACAACCCAAAGGATATGACGAACTACATTATCACCCACAGGGAGATGGAGCGGCTGCTGGCAGATCTTCTGAAGGATTTGCCGGTCATGGGGCCCCGGTGCCGGCCCAAAGCCCCCGAAACCGTCATCTTCGACTGGCTGGAGAAGCCGTCGGACTGGGTTCCGGAGTATACGACCACGGATCTTCCGCCCAAAAAGGGGTTTTTTCCGCCCGAGGAGACGGTCTTCACCTACCGGGAAGGCGATCCCCCCGAGCTTTCCTCCCCGGAGATCGAGCCATTTGTGCTGCTCGAGCAGGCGCCGCTGGATCTGCGGCCCCAAAAACCGGCGGTTCCCAAAGCCGGCCGCGGCGTGGGCGTGGTGGAAGCGCCCAGAGGGACCCTTTTTCACGAGTATGAATTCGACGGAAACGGGATCTGCACCTACGCCAACCAACTGATTCCCACGGCGCAGAATCTCGGCAGCATCAATGCGGATTTAGCGGATTATGTGACGGGGATCTCCGACGGGGATGACCGGGAGATCCGGCTGGGGATGGAGATGCTGGTGCGGGCCTATGATCCGTGCATCTCCTGTTCTACGCATACGATTCGGCTGGATAGCGAGACCTGATGAAATAGCGGATGGGGCCGGAACCGGAAAATGATTCTTTTCATCCACTCTCTTCATTCCGCGCGATTTCCAGCGCATACCGCTTCCGCCGCTCGAACAGGGTAAGCTGTGTATATTTCGGCGTTTCATATTCCAACTCCGGCGCTTCGTTCATCCCCTTGTCCCCCACGGCCGAACAGACTTCCCCCCAATCGATGAAATACTCCTCGAAATAATGAAACGGATACTGGCTGTGCGCCTTCACATCCTCACGGGTGGGAATCCGGCCGATCTCTTCCGCGATGCGCTTCACTTCTAGTTGCAGGGTCTTTTTGGGAACGGCATATTTCTGCTTTTTCATCCGCTTTACCCTGCTGTTCTTTGCGGTCGGGGTATATTTCCGCTTGGCAAAGGGATCGATGCCCGCTTCCAGTTCCTCATGGCGGTTCAGGGCGATCTGGTGATAGTATTCGCTCAACTCGAAGCCGATGTACTTTCTTCCCAGTTCCTGGGCCACAAGGGTTGTGGTGCCGGCGCCGTTGAACGGGTCGAGCACGAATTCCCCCTCCCGGGTATAGAGGGAGATCAGGCGGCGCATCAGTTGCGGCGGGAGTTGACAGGGGTGATCCACCCTTTTCGAATTGTGCTTCAACCGGTGAATATCCCACCAGAGATCCGTCAATTCCTCCCGGTCCGTGATACCGGCAGAATTCCGTTTTTTCAGGCATGTGGCTCTTGTGCAGTACCACTGTTTTAAAATGTTGGCCTCCCGGTACCGCGTATCCCAGTCGATCTGCGTCTTGCAGTGCTTTAAGGCCGTGCTGTATTTTGTAAAGATGATGAGGCCCATGTGGGCATTGGCCAAATCGTTCTCTTTGGCAATGGGATTTTCCCGGCGGACGCTGATCCAGAGCTTGTAATGGAGGCTTTTTTGGATTTCGGGGATCAGGTGCAGGGCATTCTCCGGAGAAACCAGAAAACATACGACGGATGGTGCTGCCATTTTCAACAGGACCGGGTTGAGATTTGAAACGATTTCTTCGATTTCCGCAGTTGAATAGGGGGATTCGGTGTCCAGATGGAAGAGATGGACATCCTTCTCCGTTGTCTTCAGATTTCGGAGTTCATTCCACTCTCTGAGTTGTATCTCTTTTCCCGAAAGCGGGGTTGAATCTTCACTTCGATGTGCCATAATGATCATTTTCAACTCTTTTTGATGGTTGCGGCCAGACGTTTGATCTCCGCATCGCTGTAGGAGGCTGTGCAGTCACTGAAATTGATGATGGTCTGCAGTGCCGAGCTTCGTTCGAAATTGCCCGCGCCGTCGAGGACATAGGCGATCCGATGGCCGTGCCTGTGCATCAATTCCTCAACACGCCGCCTCTCATCCATTTTAAACCCAAACGTCCTTGTAATCCCACCCAAAACATGAGAAAAGAAGATGAAACACCCCGGCCATGCCGATCAGAGCCGGGGTGAGAAGGGATAATCCGGGATCGACAACCCATTTAGATCAATCCGGATATCCTTTATATACCACATTTCCGGTTTGATCCAAAAAGTATTTTAATGCCCAAAAATTTCAAGATGGAGGCGCTGCTCGATGGATGAAAGAATTTTCGACTGCGGATGTATTCTTCGGTATTGCAAGAACGGACGCGTCCACGGGGAGCTTTGCGAGGCCCATGCCCACAGCCCCACCACAAAGAATATGTTGCTGGATGGAAACCAGACAGATAAAATCGTCGAAGAGATCCAGCGGAGAAGGGTCCGGGAGAAATCGGAATAATAATATCGAAAACAGGACAGGCAGAGATTTGAAAAGAGTTCTAAAGGTTTTTCTTTTCCTATGAAAAAAAGAGTGGAGGATCGGACGGAAGGAAAGGATAAGGCCGAGAAGAGGCCGGAGTCATTTCTGGAAGACAGGAACGGGCCCTACTATTCGGGGGCCTTTGGCGCGCTCAAGGAGCAACTGATTTATACCCTGGAGAAAAAGAAGACCGACAACGATAGCTTCCGGATCTGGGTGGCCGGATGCTCCACCGGAGAGGAGGCATATTCGGTGGCCATCCTCCTGCGGGAATGCATGGTGCAGTTCGACCGCCACTTCGATGTTCAGATCTTTGCCACCGATATGCCGAAGCGATCGTGGATACGGTTCGGGAGCCGCTGCTGGTGCTGGACCGCAGTCTGAAGATCCTGTCGGCCAACCGCTCCTTTTACGAAACCTTCGGCCTCGGCACAGCCGATACCGAAGGCCGCCCCCTCTATGAGATCTCGGGCGGCGCGTGGGACATGCCGGAGCTGCGGCAGCTCATGGAGAATACGATCCGGAAGCAGGATTTTTTCAAAGACTTTTTTGTGGAACAGGATTTTCCGGAACTGGGCCGCCGGCGCTTTCTCCTCAACACCCGGCGTCTCGCGGACCAGGGCAGGGATCAGGAGAAGATTCTGCTGGCCATCGCAGACCCGCCCCCCGACTTCGATCCTCCCCAGAGAAAAGGAGGCCCCAATGGACGATGAGATCAAAAAAGAGCACTACAGCCTGGCATACCTGCGGCAGCAGGCCCAAGCCTTTCTTTCCGAAACAGGTGTGCCGGACAGGGAGTTCTCCGAATCGGAGCTGACGGCCCTTCTCCATGAATTCTACATCCAGCAGGCCGAGATGGAGATCCAGAATGAGGAGCTGCGCAACACCCTGGAGATGCTTGATGCGGAACGGCGCCGCTTTTCCGATTACTTTGAAACCGCACCCATCGGCTATTTTGTTCTGGATGAGAACAGCGCGATCGGCGAGGTCAACCTGGCCGGGGCCGATCTGCTGGGTATCCAACGGCAGCATATGAAGGGACGGCTCTTCTCCCGCTTTGTCTCGCCCTCCTTTCGATCCGGGTACTATCGCCATCTGCAGGCGGTGAAGGATGAACTCATCCGCCAGTCCTGCGAGGTGGAGATGCTCCGACCCGACCGACAGCCTTTGCCGGTCCGCCTCGATTCCATTGCCATTTTGGATCAGAATGGCCTGACCGGCCTGCGAACAGCCATGACCGATCTGACGGGCCGGCGCCGGATGGAGGCGGATCATAAGGCCGCACGCTCCGACGCTGCGCTGCAGAAGAACGAAAACATCCACCTGCTGGAGCGGTTCCGCATGGTGGCCGAAAGCACCCACGCCGCGATCTTCATCTGCAATGGAGACCGCTTCCTCTACGTCAATTCCGCATGTGAGCGGATTACCGGCTATCCCCGGAAGACCCTGCTGGAGATGAAGCCGGTTCAGGTGCTCTATTCCGCAGAACAGGGCCGGGTCCAAGGAGAGATACAGGGTGTGATCGACCGGCAGACCCGGGGGTACCGGTGCGAACTAGCGATTCTCACGGCCCAGGGCCGGGAGGTCCGGGTCGAGGTGACGGTCAACCGGACCTTTGACGATGGCGCACCGGCTATTCTGGGAACGGCTCTGGACATTACCTCCCACAAGGAATTGGAGTCGGAGCTGAGCGCACAGCTCGAGGCCAGAACCGAGGAGCTGGCCCAAGTCCTTCGGAAGATGGAGGAGGGGCAGCACCTGGATGATCTCCGGACTCTGATGGAGATGATGGTGCAGGAGAAGGATGGCGGCAGACGGGCCCTGGAGGAGAACATCAGCGCCAACCTGCGCCAGGTGATCTTTCCCGAGATCCGGAACCTGAAGCAGAAGAGCAGAGACAAGGAGATCCGCCGGCTTCTCCTGCTGCTGGAAAAGGAGCTGGAGCAATTGACCTCCGCATTCTCCTCGACCCTCTCCTCGAGCCGCTACGGCCTGACCCCTATGGAGATCCGGATCTCGGCCCTGATCCGAGAGGGCCTCACCACCGACGAGATCTCCGAACACCTCCATATCGCCTCCAAAACCGTCAGCTTCCACCGGAGCAACATCCGGGAAAAGCTGGGCATCAAAAACCATAAGATCAACCTGCAGACCTACCTGCTCAACCTCTTTTGATCAATACCGGGTTTTACCAGTGATACATCTTTTTTTCTTAATAATGTCAGTTGTTAATTTTAATCCAAAAATTCCGATTCCCGGCCCGAGCCATTCCAATGGTGCCGGTTGTACTCGAAAAAACCCGGTTGTCAGCAAGGTTTAATTTCTCCGGGATTATTGATAGCATCTTGATATGTGAAGTGAGCGGAGGGGTGGAAATCCGGGCGGCCTGGCCGAAAACGGAAAACGGAATAAGAGAAGGGGTTTTATCGAAAGAACGGCTTTTCTGACGGAAAAGGACAGGGTCGGTATGGGACGCTATCGAAGCTTTACCGGTGAGACCCCGGAACAGAAGCAGCTCTGGTCTGAGATCGGAGAGGTGATCGAGCCCTCCCGCCGGTATGACTGCAAAGAGTACAGCATCTGCCTCGGGGAGGCCGCACGGATGAATGCGGACGAGATGGATTGCATCAGTTGCACCAGATACAGAGCCGGCCCTGAGATCAAGATCAATTTGAGCGCGCACATAAAGCTGCTGATCGCTATCTTTCTGCCCCAGGCCTATCAGAAACTCTCCAAGCACAAGATCGCAGACGGTGCTTTCTGGAAAGTCATGTTCAACGAAAGGGAAGAGGTCGATCCATGACAAAGCCGGATTCGCGCAAAGGGCCGCGGATTCTGATGATCACGCCGGAGATTACCGCGGTTCCCGAGGCGATGGGCCATGAAGATGCACGGTACTGCTCCGCCAAGGCCGGGGGTCTGGCCGATATCTGCTCAGGGCTCATTCGATATCTTTGGGATCAGGAGGTCGATATCCATCTGGCGATTCCCCACTACCGGAAGATCTTTGAAAGGCGCAGAAACCGGGATGGAGCCCATCGCGCAGATCCTCTGAAGGCGAACAAATGCCGGGTCCATCTCGCGGATGCCCCCTGTTTTGCCGATCTCTCCTGCGTCTATACCGCGGACGGGCTGGAGAATACCCGCCTCTCATTGAACTTTCAGCGTGAGGTGATTCAAAAGATCATCCCAAAGGTGCAGCCGGATCTGATCCACTGCCACGACTGGATGACAGGGCTGATTCCGGCCTTTGCCAAAGAGGCGAAAATCCCCACCCTTTTCACCTTTCACAACATTCACACCGTGAAAAGCCCCCCCGCTTTCATGGAACTCTATGGTCTCGATCCCCGCCCCTTCTGGCGAAACCTCTATTTCGACAGGATGCCTGTCGATTATGAGGAATCAAAGGGGAACCCGGTGGAATTTCTCACCAGCGCCATCCTTGCGGCCGACTATGTCAACACCGTGGGTTCTGTCTTTCTCGGCGAGATCCTGGAGAACCGGCTGCAGCGGGTGGAGAAGACCATTCGAGAGGAGCTGATCCGAAAGCTCGGGGAGGGCCGCGCAGCCGGGATCATGAACGCGCCCGATCCGACCTGGCATCCCGAGCGGGACAAGTCCCTGGTTCGACAATATACAGCAGTGGATCACCGGATGGGAAAGGCCGAAAACAAACGCGCGTTTCAAACCGAAATGGGACTTGGCATCGACCCCAAAGCCCCCCTCTTCTTCTGGCCCTCCCGCCTGGACCCGATCCAGAAAGGGTGCGACCTGCTGGCTGGCATCTTCACCGAGATCCTGGACCGGTACGAATGCCTCAACCTGCAGATCGCGTTCGTAGCCGACGGCCCATCCCAGCCGATCTTCAAAGAGCTGATCCGGAACCGGGATCTTTCGGGCCGCGCGGCCGTCGCGGATTTCGACGAACGCCTCTCCCGCCTGGGCTATGCGGCTGCGGACTTCATCCTGATGCCCTCCAGCTTCGAGCCCTGCGGCCTGCCCCAGATGATCGGGGGCATTTATGGAACCCCGACCGTGGCCCATGCCACCGGAGGGCTTCGGGAGACGGTGCAGCCGCTCATCCCCGAGAAGAACTGCGGCAACGGCTTTCCCTTCAATGCCTATGACGGCAGCCTCTTTTTGGGGGCCATCGACGCGGCCGTCAGCTTCTATCTGCTGCCGGAGGAGACTTTCGCGGCCCAGATCCGGCGGATCATGTCGGAGAGCCGGGAAGAGTACAATCATGAAAAGATGGCTCAAGGCTATATGGAGCTGTATGAGCAGATGCTGCCCATGCCTCTGGTCTGACCGACTTTTTCTTTTCAGAGCCTGAAAATCCTTTACGGTTTCGGGAATAAACGGTTATAATGGAGTCGTCGAAACACAAATGGGGATCATCCTGCGGGGAGGGAAAAATGATGGAGGAGAAGGCCAAAATCCGGAATGCCAATGGAGTTCTGTGGCCCACCCTGCGGGAGGTGAAGGGGAGCCTCTCCTTTCTGGACAGGACCGAAAACCTTCTGCTGACCGATGCGGCCGTTGCCGCTCTGGTTCGCCTGAAGCCCCGGGATCGGGCCGAATGGTTCCGCTGTTTCTTCAAGGAGGTGGCGCGGCGCACCGGTGATGAGACGGTTCGGACCGCGGAGCGGGTGCTGTGTGAGGTTTCGGGGAAGGTGGTTTTGTAGCGCGGGAGGAGATGCTTTTTATCCTTTGATCTTTTTGAGATAGGCTTCGATCTCTTCAATCTCTTCCGGCTTCAATCCCTTCAGGCGATCTTCCGGCTTCAATCCCTTCAGGCGATCCTCAGTTTTAAACCGCCTTAAGACTTTGTCGGATCCCAGTTTATTTACGATTTCATCAAAATCCTCCAGCGTAATTCTGTTGATAACCTTTTCCTTGACCTCCCTCTCAAAGTCATCCATTGTATAGGCCATGATGATACCCTCCTGCTGATATTTTTCAAATATCATGTTGATAATGGAACTGACCGGGCTTTTCAATCGGTAATGCTCTCTTCCGTATCCGACTTTTCCTGCATCGGCACTGAACAGCAGCCACGCCGCATTCCTTTCGGTCTTGGGGATTCGGTTCAGGACGATGACCCGGATATCCCGAATCCCCCACCGAAGATCGTAGACCCCTTCTCCGACTTCCGTAAACCGGATCCTGCCTGCCAGTTTTTCCGGATACCGGGCACTCACCGCAAACAGGCGGAAGTTACGGGCCGGCATCAGTTTGTTGAAAGAGGGGCTGATCTGTTTACGGTAGTTGACATAGTGGCCGTACAACTCCTCTACTGTCCAACCGTCCAGTCTCTCCTGATGGGATTTATAGGTCATCAGGTTGTGTGTACCGAGAACCTCCAAGCCGTCCGGCAGCGGATCGGTAATCTGTCCTTCTCCTTTTTCGATGATCACCACATCCAGTAGCTGCTGCTTCAGGGAGAGATCCTTCTCAAGCTCCACCTCATAGGGCGAATCTGTAAAGTAGTCCGTCAGCGTCAGTCCGAACAGGCGGTGCCAGGGAATCGTTTTGTTTTCCGATGTGTCAGTGGGACGATTTTTCTCTTTCATCTTTAAATTTTCACTCACCTCCCTCTATCGATTACCTGGAATCAAAATCCCACTGAAAAAGGACAAAGAAATGGACGGAATCCCCGTTCGGCATCCCCATTCTCCATAAATATAACGGCTTGTCCGAAAAAAAGCAATCCCCCCGGTTTCGCTACCGCCCCTCCCGAATCGTCGAAAGCAGTACATCGGCCGGTCCGCTCTTGGTCACATAGGCCGAGGCCCCGGCATTGAGCATCTCCGCAGCCTTTTCGCTCTCCTCGTACATGGAAAGGCCGATGATACGGATGCGGGGCATCTCATTGTGAATGATCTTTGTGGCGGATAGGCCGTCGATCACCGGCATGGAAAAATCCATCAGGATCACGTCAGGCTGATGTTTTCGGGCCATCTCCAGGGCCTCCTCACCGTTGGCGGCCTCGCCGATGATCTCCATTCCATCCTCTCCTTCCAGCAGCATGGAGAGCCCCTGGCGCATCACAACATGATCATCGGCCAGCAGAATGCGGATCTTCCGGCCCTCCAAGCGATCTCCATCCGCCCCCCCAGCAGATCGAGCCGCTCCCGGATGCTGAACAGCCCAAATCCGCTGCTGAACCGATAGGATTCGGTTTCAACTTCCTGCAGATCCATCCCAACCCCGCGGTCGCTCACGGTGATGGCGATCCGGTCCGCATCCACCCGTTTCAGATCGACGCCGGCCCATGAAACCCCGGAATGTTTGGCGGCATTGATCAACAGCTCCCGCACCGACTGAAACAGAAGAATTCGGATATCCTCCGGCTCCCCCAGATCCTCCGTGTCCGCGGTCAATTCCACCGAGAGCCCGTACTGCTCCTGCATCCGCCGGCAGAGCCATTCCAGGCCGGGAATCAGCCCCCCTTCATTGAGAATGGGGGGAGAAAGATCTGCGGTCAGGGATCGGGAGATCCGGATCGACTCCTTGATCAGCTTGTTGACATCTTCGATATCGGATCGGGTTTCTCCCCCGGCCCGGCGGGCGACCATCTCCATTCGGAAGAGAATCGAGGTGAGGATCTGCTGAAGGTTGTCGTGGAGCACCCCGGCCAGCCGCTGCCGCTCCCGCTGTTCAGCCAGGGACAGCTCCGAAGAGAGGCGGGCGAGCTGGTCAACCCGCTGCCGAAGCTCTTCGGTTCTCTGCTCCACCCGCGCCTCCAGCTCGTCATGGGACCGCCTCAGCGCAGCTTCGGCCGCTTTCCGCTCCGTAATGTCCGGACTTGTGCCCACAAAACCGACAAAATGGCCTTCAGGGGTAAATCTCGGCTGTGCATAGGATTCGATCCAGCGCCACTGGCCATCGGCGCGGCGGGCCCGGGCCTCGGCTTGAAAGGGCTTCTGGTCCTGAACACACGCCTCGAACTTCTCCACATATTTGTTCTTGTCCTCGGGATGGACCAGGGGCCGCCATCCCTGGTCAAAGACTTCTGCTTCTGTTACGCCGAAGAACTGGCGATAGGTTTGATTCACGAATCTCAAATCCCCCTGCGCGTCATGAACCCAGATGATCAGCGGCAGACCGTCGGCCATGAACCGAAACCGCTGTTCACTTTCCCGAAGCCGCTCTTCCCCTTTTTTTCTTTCGGTGATGTCGATAAAGGTGATCAGCACCCTCTCCAGGCTTTCTTCAAAACCGGAAGCCACCGCCAGTTGGAACGAGACGATCCGTCTCTCCCCTTTCCGGGTATAGATGGGAACCTCGGCCGAAAACCGGGTCTTCCCCGCATAAAGCGCAGCCATCTCATCGCAGAAGGCCGCCCGGGAATCCTCGGTCAGCTCGCTCTCGACGCTCCCCAGCAGCTCCGCCTTGTCCCGGACATCGAAGAACTCCAGGCTGATGGAATTGACATCCAGCACGCGGATCTCGGAGACGAGCCGGTCAAGCTCGTCCGGATGCTGCTGCAGATACGCCCGAAGATCGGTAACGCCCGCTTCCCGCAGGGTCCGGAATCGATTGGCCACACCCGAAAAATCATCCTCCCATACCGGGATGGGCATGGCCTCGAAAATCTCCTGATACCGTTTCGTCTCATTGGGTGTCACGGTTGAACTCTTCTCATCCATCTTATAAGAGTTGCCCTGTTTCCGAGGAATCCGAAACAGGAGGGAATCCCGCTATCCTGTATTTCTATTATTGCGAAGCCGGAAGGAGGGTTCCGCTGCATTCTGAAGCGCCTGAAATTTGGAGGTTCCGATCATGAATTTGACGCCCCCGGAGATGAGCAGCGCGCCGGTGGAGAGAACCATCGCGATGGCAATGGGCAGAAGGGGGCCGATATCCCCGAGGGAACCGGCGAGTTCCAGTCGGTCGAATTTGTATTTTTGGGTCATGGTTTAATAGATTGAAATTCCCATCATAGTGAAGTGCTTGTCAAAAGCAAAGGCAGTGGATATTCCATATTTTCGGCATACAGCGAAACTAGTGCAATCCGTAAAAGACAGATGTGCAGTATCGTACATCCGGAATATATCACAAGCTCCGGAAAAAAGTGACGTATCAATGATTTCGAATTGCAATATATTCCGCTCTATCGATTGGTTCATCAACTCCATGAACTGAACACCGAATCGATGTCCTGCATCATATCGAAGTCTCGTTACTGTCTCATCGAAGACATAATCTGTTGTCAAAAACCTTCTTTTCTTATGCCTCAGACGATTGTATCTGGTAACGGCCTGATGATGATACTGGTCTGATTTGTCTGTCAGCGCGATCCATGCGCCGGTATCAACGAATATCATCATCTTTTTCAGAATAAAGGATTCTGTCGTGGTTTACAGATGCATCTTTAATCCCTGTCTCACAGATTCCGATGAGCTGATCCAAAGGATCATAAACTTCTTCTATTATCTCTGGGTCAAGGACTTCCAATTCCAGAAGAATTTTATCTTTCTTGATATTTTTGAATCTTCCGGTCAATGGAATCAAAAATCCATTTTCCGTTTTGATCGCTTCGACTTTCATAAAACACCTCTCTTCAAGATTTTCGAGAACTTACCAGGGGCAAAAAAACTATTAGAAAAAAAGGTTCTGCCAAAGGATGAACGTCCCCATCCCAAAGAAAATCACCATCAGCACATTTCTCATCAGGATACCAACGATCAGTGAAACCATAAAGCCGACGATATGGGGACTCGAGGGGCTGAGGTTCAAGGCCGTGCCATCAGGAAAGAGGACCGCGGGCAGAACAATGGCCGACAAGACTGCGGACGGAACATATCCAAGCGCCTGCTTGAAGATCCCCTTGAACTCCATCTTCTCATGCAGCAGAAACATCACATATCGCAGGAAGAAAGTGATGGCGGCCATTCCCGAAATCAGCAGGGCTTCATTCATGGACCACCCCCATTCGGTTCATCCTGTACCCGAAATGCTCTACGGCCAGACCGCAGACAACGCCGATCAGTACGGCAATGACAAGGCCGATCTTGTTCGGAAGCGGATAGAGCAGAACAGCGGCAAGGGCCGCGGAAACACCGGCAATGGCCGTGGGCCAGTTCCGGATGCCCACGATGACCATGCCGAGAAAAGTCACGGGCATGGCAAAATCGAGCCCCCACTTGTCCAGGTTCGGAATCGAGCCGCCCAGCAGAACCCCCGCGACCGTTGCGGAGACCCAGGCGACGTAGATGGATAAACCCGAGCCGATGCCGTAGATGGAAAGATAATCCTGATCGATCTCAGCCGATGGCGGATAACTTTGGGCCTTGGTGGAGATGACCGCGAAGCATTCATCCGTCAGCAGAAAGGCCAGCAGGGTCTTTCGAAACCGCGAGATCCGGTTCAGGATGGTGGCGATGCTGGCGCCATACAGGATATGCCGGAAATTCACCACAAAGGTCGTGAAGAGGATGATCGGAATGGTGGCGCCGACCGCGATCAGCCCCAATGAAACGAACTGCGCGGAGCCGGCAAAGACGAGCATGGACATCAGCATTACACCAGCGGGGGAAAGACCGTTGGCGATGCCGACGGTTCCGAAGATGATGCCGAAGGGGATCGCGCCGATGATGAGGGGGGTGCTGTCTTTTGCGCCTTCAAGCAGATAATTCAGTTTCGATGGCACGGATTGCTGCTCCTGATCAGACATGATGATATGCTCCGCAAAAAATACCTTTCCGCCACAGGTCGCCCAACGAATAGTCCTCAAGCCAGGAAGCGAGATCTTCGGCGTCGAGCCTCTCAAAAATGGATTCTCCCTTTTTTCGATTCACGACAACGATATGCTCCGGTTCAAAATAGTCGATCAGAGCGGGGGATTGGGTCGAAACGATGATCTGTGTCTTCTGTGCGGTAGTGTGGATCATCTCAGCCAGAATTTCGATGGCATAGGGATGCAGTCCGAGTTCCGGTTCGTCGATGATGGTCGGTGCTGTATTTGATTCCTATGTATTTGGACAATTGATTAGAATTTAATTGAAACCAAATTTAATTGAATTTTTATCCACATTTTCAATTAAAAGTAACATATCGACTAGTTTTCCAGAAATTTCTCTCTCAAGCTTAGTATTTTCAATTCTACTTAGTTTAAAAGGAAAGAAATCACCAAACGAATCAACACAAGTTTTTTCTTCAATTGTTGCAATTTCACTTCTAGGCCCCTTATTTATCCTGCTGGCAAGTAGCTGCGCAAGTGAACGATCAGAGGTACAAACAATAGTATCTTGATATCCATTACGGTGGTATTCAATCTCCATCATCACCCAATAGAGGAAATCCCATGCGACATTTTCAGCAATTTTATGGATATTTCCGCGTGATGCTTTGGAATGTTTTATAAATTCTCTAGCATCTGGGCTTCCAGCGATTGCATATACGCAAATATACATCAAAGGGCCGCCGATCAAGGTTAAATTAGCTCTTTCTGCCCAAATCCAATTAAATAGCTCTTCACAAGAACTAAGGATCATATTATTGCTTGGTTTCTCAGAAGAGGGAATAAGTGAATATACCTTCTTAATCGTCTTCAATATGGAAGGATGCGTGCTTATGTACGCTCGCATAGCTGCAATGTATGTTGAAGCTATCCATTCTGGCGCAACATCATCAATGCTATAAATATCAGTAAAAAAATTTTTGTGTAGGCGCAAATAGTTCGCATATTCCGGTTTATGATGTTGTTTACTTAACTCCATAAGAGCGAGTATTGGATTAACAGGAATCCACTCTCTATCAAGGTGCCAACACTGATGAACTCTTTCTTTGGACACTGATAGATAGTGATTGTGTTTAGCACTTAAATTTTTGCCAGATGCGCCTTTTTGGATCAACGCTAACACTAAATTTGAATCAGGAACATACATGATTTTACTATATTCCTGATATAGATCATTCATTAACCCTTGATGGCCTACGAAATATAATAATTCCTTTTGAATTCTCATTTTCAGCACCAAAATGATTGCTTATTAGCAAAAAAATCATCGTGCCGGACGGAGATGTCAGAGTATCCTGATGAAAAACGACCAACAGCAGCCAAAGCCCTCTTTTTATTTTCCTCCGAGATAGATTTTTTTTCCACAATATCAGGATCAAGAATCTCCAATTTTAGAAGTATCCTTTCACTGGTGTCCGGTTCAACTTGTCTTTATCATGCATAAGATGCTTTAATTGCTATTGAAATCCACATTTTTAGGAATGATCGATTTGAAATCTGTCCGACAGATTTAGTTCCGCTTGTGAATCAATTCATCAGCCAGCGCAGCAGAAAACGCAGAAATAACAGAATTATGCATTGATTTATACAGAAATGTCGCTCTAACCATGCTGATAAAGCGGCTGAAGTTCAACCTGCTTTTCTACACTTTTCTAAAGACCTCATGTGATGCCTGTTTTGAAAAGTTCGGCTTTTTCAGAGCCTTAGAATTTCTATTTACAAACTTTATGATAGTAATTTTTCTATCTAACTGAAATTATTAGATTCTTAACCGGACACTACTGGTATCCTTTCTTTTTTGATCTCTTTGAAACTCCCAGTCAGCGGAATCAAAAACCCATTCTCCGTTTTTATGGCCTCGACTTTCATGAAAAGACCTCTTTCCAACTTCCTAAAACGTATACCCCACCGAAAAATGAAACCGCCCAAAATCCTCTTCCTCCTGACGGTCCAGCTTCACCCCGTAGAGAAACCCAATGGGCCCGATGGGCGTCATATACCGCAGCCCCGCGCCGGCCGTATGGCGGTACTCTTCGGATGCGGTATCGCTGAAGGTATCGGACACGGTTCCTATGTCATAGAAGGTCGTCAGCTCGAAGTTGCCGCCGATGTCGATCCGGGCTTCCACCGTGCCCATGACCGCATCCATGCCGCCCGCCGGATCGCCCTCCCCATCCCTTCTCAGCAGATTCTCATCAAATCCCCGAATGTCGGAGATCCCTCCCAGGAAGAAGAGCTGGTCATCGGCCACCTTGTCGATGGAGCCGTAGGGTTCGATGTGGCCGGCCTGCCCCCGCAGCGCAAAGGTGAGCCATTGGGCAGGTGAATAGTACCATCGGGCATCAAATCCGTATTTCACGAAGTTGTCAAGGGAATTCTCCATTCCCATGGAGATGTCGGCATAGACCGAGGTAAAGGTTCCTTTGGTCGGATCGACGAAAGAGTCCCGGGTATCATAGGTGAGGCTTGGGGAGGTGACGAAGATCTGCCGGGGCTCGAATTCGTCAACGGTATAAAGGATGTCTCCCTCTTCGATGATGTCCGGCCTGTCATCCCGGAACTGCTCCCGATGCTCATACCGGAACCCGAGATTTGCATGGAGCTTTTCGGTGATGGGTCTGTCGAACAGGAGGGAACTGCCGAAGCTCTCTACCTCGAACTCCTGGTTGAACTCGTCCCGGCGCTCCGCAAAGAGGCCGAACGTGGCGCCGATCTCCGATCCCATCAACCTCGGCTCCTGCAGCCCATAGTCGGCCCGGTACCCGATCTGGCTGACCTCGGCCTCCAGCCAGGTCCTAAGATCAAGGCCCAGCAGATTTCGATTTTTGGCCCGGGTACTGATCTGGCTGACCTCGGCCTCCAGCCAGGTCCTAAGATCAAGGCCCAGCAGATTTCGATTTTTGGCCCGGGTACTGGCATAGAGATTTCTGCCGGTGTCATAGCCGAGGCCGAACTGGATGACATAGGGCTTCTTCTCCTCCACCTCCACAAAGAGGTTGACCGTATCCTCCTTCTCCTGAAGACCCATGCTCTTGAAGCGCACCTGGTCGAAGATGTCGAGGTTCCGGATCTTCTGCTGGGCTTTTAACAGCTCCTGCACGGAAAAGGGCTCGCCGGGAACCACCAGCAGGTCCCGCAGGATGATCTTCCTTTTGGTCCGGAAGTTGCCCACCACATAGAAATCGCCCATCTCCACAAAGTTCCCCTCATCGATATCATAGGAGACCGATACGTTCTTTCCGTCATCTGTGATGGTATAATCTCTGGTTACAGTCACATGGGGATAGCCGTGGGGGGAGATGGCCGTGGCCAGGGTGTTCTTGTCGCTCTCCATCATATACTCCCGGAAGGGTTCCCCCGGCTTCAGCTCGATCATCTCCCGGGCATCCGCATCGGAGATCACCGTATTGCCGGTGATGGTCAGATCGGAAACCGTGGTCTGAATTCCCTCTTCGATCCGAAGATCTATGACCACTTCGGTATGAGCTTCGTTCCAGGTCAGATCCGATTTCACTTCGGCATTCCGGTATCCGTCCTGGTAATAGAGGGTCTGGATCGCCTGTTTGTCCTTTTCGAACTCCTCGGGGACAAATGCCCCGGGATTGAAAAGGCTCGGCGGCTCCGTCACCATCTGCTTTTTGATCTTCTCATCGTCAAAGACGGTGTTTCCGGCAATATCGAGGCTTTTCACCACAGAACGGGTCCCCTCGTCGATGTCGATCCGGATTTCCCGCACCCGAGCCTCCCCTTGGGCATCGATCTCATTTTCGGCTACCGTCACCTCGGCATCGAGAAAGCCGGCCTCCTTATACCGCTCCCGGATGTTCGTAACGCTCTTCCGCAGCCCCCGTCCGTGCAGGTTTCCCTCCTCGAAAAGCACCAGATCGTTGTTCAGGGTGAAGCCCCAGAATTCGTCGTTTCCGGTGATCTCCACATCATATTTTGGCCCTTCTTCAATGGTGACGGTGATGTCTGCGGTCCTTTTCTCCTCATTCTTCTCTGCCTTAGCGTCGATCTCCACTTCCGGATATTTCTTGCCCCGGTAGAACTCCTTAAGATTCTTCACATCCGAATCCAGATCCTTTTCCACAAAGCGGCCTGCGCTCCAGGGGAGAAAGGAGGGGGGCCAGGTATCCATCCGGAGTTTGAGGCGAATGTCGCTGAAGGCATCGTTTCCTTTGATCGTAAGATCTTCGACCGAATAGTATTCCCCCTTTTCGATCTCCACATGCACCGCATAGTTTCCGCTCTTTTCATCTCTTTCGGTCTCGATCGTTACCTCCGGCGAGATGAATCCCTCCCCTTTGAAAAGGTCGATGATCCGCTCCTTCTGCTCGTCGAGCTTCTCCTCATCAAAGGCATCCCCGGTGTAGATGGTCATCACGTTCGTCACCTCCTGATCCAGGATGGGAAATGCGCCATCCACGGTTATGTTGCTGATCCGGTGAAAACGGCTCATGTTGAAGATCAGCTTTATGCCGGCCGGGGTATCCTTTGAATCGATATGGATGTCTTTGAACTGCTGGCAGAGTTTCAACGCATCGATGGTCTCCTGAAGCTTTTCCGGGGAAAAGGGCTCTCCCTCCTCCAGAAAGATCAGATCCCGCGCGATGTTATAGACCCGCTTTGGATCTTCTTTGGGCGCGAGATCTTCGATATGGATGATGATCTCCCTGACAATTGGCGCCGGCCCGGTCCCTGGGGCCGCGTCAAACGATACCGGAACGGCTTCCGGCGCGGTATTCTGGGCAAAAACCGGCAAAACCCCTATTGCCAGCAGCAGCCATCCGATCCCGATCCCCATCTTCAATCTGCGCATGGATCCCCTTCCCTTTTGCATTGTTTGCTCTTGTCCCTGTCTCAGCGGAATTCCAGCCGGAACTGCAGCTCGCCGCCGATGTTGCCCTTGCTGTCCTGGAATGCGTTGATGAGCAGGTTCTCCAGGAGTTTGTACTCCGCGCTGGTGCGCCGGACCACCTCGCCGTCTCTGGATTCCACCGAGTATTTCACCGCCATCCTGCGGGAGAGTTCCTTCCCAAGGGTCACTTTTACCCCGGTATCGCCGCCGGCCCCGGTTCCCTCCCCCTCCCCATTCACCTCCATCTCCAGAATATCGAGGCCCGTGGCCTTCTTCAGATCCCCCCCCAAGGTCTGGGAGACGATCTCGGAAACAGCCTGTGCCGGAGCTTTGCTGGTGCCGCCCTCCCCTTCGATCAGCTCGTCCGGGGTGCTGCCGAAGACGAGCAGGGAGATGATCTCGCTGTCCTCCAGGGACGGTTCGGAATCGAAATCGACCTTGAGCGCGTCCGGGGTTCCGGTGATGGTCATGGTGATAGTCCATTGCCGCACATTGGAGACGGCCTGGATGTTGATATTGGGCCGGATCTCATACGGATCGATGAAGTCGATCACCCCGCGGGTCACTTCAAATGAGCGGCCCTGGTAGGAGACGGTTCCGGCAGGGATGCCGGCCCTGCCGTCTATCAAGGGCTGGTTCAGGTTCCCGGTCACCTTGAAATCGGGGCGGATCTCGATATAGAGGATATTGTTGTCCACAACAAAGGGCTGCCGGCTTTTGATGACGATATCGAGTTCGATCCGGTTCAGCAGATTGGACCCGCCGCCCGACTCCTTTCTTTTGGGCTCGATCTTGACGGGCTCGGTCTCCCGGGATCGATTGCCCACGGATCTGAGCATCTTCAAAGGACTCAGCCGGATATCTTTGTAGTAGAGCCCCTCCAGCAGCGTGACTTCTCCGGCCAGGGTTGCGGTCTCGTTCAGATTGCCGGTGAAGTTCAATTGGATGTTGAAAAGAAGATCCAGGGTCTCGGGAATTCCCACCGGCAGGGTCGCGGCCGTCAACTGGATGTCCACCGCTCCGGGCTGAAAATTCTGCAGCTCGGCCCCCCCTGTGACAGAGAACTCGCCGGTGCCGAACTCCCCTTTGATATCGACCAGTTCAATGGCATCCGGCGTAAGATGAATCCGGCCATTGAGATTTCGGATCTGCTGCTCGATCTCCGGTATCGCCATGCCCAGGTCGTTGAGATGGAGATCGGCCTGAATGTCCGGCTGTTTCATGGTTCCGCGGATCGATGCGGAAAGAGAGAGTCCGCCCGAGAGTTCCGGGACCGCGTCCGAGAATGCGACCGCGACATGGGCCGGAATATCGCCATTGATGGAAAGTGAGAGGGGCCCTCTGGTATCTACCTGCCCCCCGATGACCAGATTCCCCTCTTCCAGCAGGCGCAATCGATTCTCCGGGATCTCCAGAACCCCGTTTTCAAAGGTAAACCGGAGATCTCTTGCCGAGATCAGATCGGTATCTTCGAAATTGAGGTCAAGGTTTGAAAAATCGGCATTGGCCTGAATCCCCTCGACATTGTTTGCATTTCCCTGGGCCTGAACCGTTCCGGTGAGGTTTCCGGAAAGCTCGGGCCGGTCCGCGATCTCGAAGTAGGGATCGAGCGCGGTCTTGTCAAAGGATGCCGATGCATTGAACGCCTTGGTTTCCAGGTTATAGGTCCCATCGATGCCGAAATTGAGCCGGCCATTGACTTTGGCAAGGTTATCGGCCACATTCACCTGAAGCCGGATATCGTCCAAGGGCTTTCCTTTGAACCGCAGGTCCTTTGCGGTGATGTTTCCGGACAGGGTCGGCGATTCAACTGTTCCTTCTCCTGAAAGATCGATCTGAAAAATCCCGCTGGCAAATCCCATCTCCTCGATCTTTTCGATATGCTCCAGGGGAATCGGGTCGGAGTGAAGCTCGATTTCATATGCGCCCCTGTCGATAGAATACCAGCCGGTGCCGGTGATGGTCTCATTCTCTGCAATGGTTATCCGCAGGGGCTCGAAGCGGACCCGCTGACCATTAAGATCGGCCATAAGCGTCACAGATTCCAGAGATTGAACCCCAAGGTCGATGTCGTTTCCCCGGAGTTCGATCTTTCCTTGGGGCTTTTTCGGGGTTCCCTTCAGTGCGGCATCCAGGACAAACCTTCCCTTGAACTGATCCGTAAAATCCTGCAGATAGATCCCTTTGGAATCGATGTCGAAGTCGAGCTTTGGCGCATCCAGCGGTTCCAGGGTCTGGGGGTCCAGAATCTGCGCGGTTCCGGTAATGTTTAAAGCCGAATCCCGATTCTTGACAGTCAGATTGGCGATGTCGAGCTTCCCGTCGATCAGGGTGAGCTGCGTATCGAGGTTTCCCAGCCGGTATCCCTGCGCGGCGAGGTTTTTCCCCTCCAGATCGAGTTGAACCCGGGGCACTTTGACGCTGCCGCCCGCAGTCAGGGTTCCGTTCAATGTGCCTCTGGCGATCTCCTTTTGGAGAAAATCAGTCGCCTCCACATTGTTGAGCTGCGCGGTGAAATCGATGGGAATAGCCGGATCAAAGGGCTGAAGAGTCCCCTGCCCCTGAATTTGAGAGCCCTGGTTCGTGAGGTTGAGATCGGAAATCCTCAAGAGCCCGCTCTCCGCCAGTTCTGCCGCGATATTGAGATTTCCGATGGTGTAGGTATCCCATTTCAGGCTCTCTCCTTGGAGGGAAAGATCGAAAACCGGATTTTTGGTGCTGCCGGTCAGATCCGCATCAAGGGATAGAGAACCAAAAGCCTTTGGATTGAAATCGGAAAGCCGGATTTCATCGGATTTCACTTCGATATCAAAGGTCGGATTTTCCAAAAGCTCCCGGGTTCCGGGCTTGAAGACCCCCACCGTGCCGGATGCAGCCAGTTCGGAATTGCGGTTTTCCACCGAAAGATCATTGAGGTGCAGGGTATCGTCGATGAGAGCGGCATCGAGTGTCAGATCGCCGACGCGGGTCTCCTGAAATGAGAGTTCCTCCCCGTTCAAAAGAAGCTGTGCCTCCAGATCCTTCATTGTCCCGAAAATGGTGATGCTTCCGTTCAATGTCCCTTTTGCCATATCTTTTTGCAGAAAGTCCCCGGGCTGGATATCCGTGAGGGTAGCGGTAAAATCGACCGGAACCCTCTCCTTGATCTTGAAATCCTTGCCGAAAAGGTCGATCTTTCCCTCTCCGGTAATGCTCGATCCCTGATTTTGAAGCGAAAGCCGATTGATGGTGAGCCGCCCCTCAGGAGAGAGCCATGCGTTGAGCCGCACATCTCCGATCGTATAGTCGCCATAGCCGAGACTGTCCCCGGAAAGACGCATGTCAAAGGCCGGCTGCTTGGCGGTTCCTTCGATGTCGGCCTGAAACGCCGTGTCTCCGGTGATCCCTTCAACGCCCAATGCGGCAAGGGTCTCTCCGAGCTGCGGCGCATTCAGCTCCAGGAAGGCTTTGATCTCTTCGGAGGAAAGATCCATGTCCCCGTATGCGGAGAGTCTGACATCACCGGCCCTGGCATCGAGCTTTAAAATCTCGGCAACCCCTTCATTGACCGCGGCTTCGGCATCGAGATCGAGCCCCACCGGGCTTTTGAAATCACCCACAGCAATTCCCTGCCCCGATACCGAGAGCTGCAGCTCGGTATTCATCCCCTCGGGTCTGATCCCTTCTCCGGAAATGTTCAGGGTGGCACGGACAGTTCCGGTCATCTTCTCCGGCCCCGCGGGAATCTTTGAAAGATCGGCCTGTGCATTTTCCAACCGGAGCCGGTAGGAGAGCGCGTTGAGATCCGTGGGAGGAGAGAGAAAGCCTTGGGTGAAAACGCCGGCCAGATCGGCCCTTCCGTCCGCGGAAAGTGTTAGTGCCTCCGAATCCACTGAAAGAGTTTCGATATCCAGGGCCCGGTCTTTCAAGGCTGCGGTGAAGAGAACTTCATCAACCGAAACATCGGCCAGGTCTCCGCCGCCATAGACCAGCTTTATGGTTGCCTCGGGACTGGATGCACTTCCTGCGGCCTGCAGATCGACCGTCACATCGCCGGTCAGTTCCGGTTCCAGGGTCAAAAGCCTTTGGATCTCGGGCAGCGAAAGGGCAAGATCGAGATCTATGTCCAGTTGCGGGTCCGGGGAAAAGACCTGCGCCACGGTTCCGGTGAGATCGAGATTCATCGGACTGGTTTTGATGCTTAGAAGCAGGGGATTGAGAAGTCCATCCCGGATGGTTCCCTCTGTAGTGAACCTTTCCAGATCGGTCTCTATCTCCGGGCTTTCAAAGCGGCCCTTCTCGATATCTGCACGGATCTTCCCCGATTTCTGACCCAGATCAAAGTCTGCGATCAGTCCGATGCCATCGAGCCGGGCCTCCATATGGGTTTGCGCATCCTCATATTGAAACCGGCCATCGATGATCCGGGCCTCCTTGATGATGATGTTCCCCTGCCCCCCCTTCTTCTTCTCTTCCTCTTGGGGCGGCGCTTCCGGACCCGGCTCCGGCAGGGCCTCCTGCAGATTGAGATTCCCATCTTCATCCACTTTCAGATGAGCCCAAGGCTTTTCCAGAATCACGGACTCGACCACCAGGTCTCCTCCGAAAAGAGCCCCCAAAGAGAGATCCAGAAAGAGGCGGTCGAAGCCCGCGATCTCCGCTCCTTCCGGACCGGTCAGAAGGACATCTTTCAATTCGATGCGACCCGCCAGAAGGGAAAGATCCATCTCCTCCCATTGAAGCTCTCCCTGAAGAGTATTGTTGATCTTGGAACGGACAAAGCGCTCTCCGGCATCGGTTCCGATATAGATGCGAACCCCGATCAGGGCGATCAGGATGAGGCCGATGAAGATTCCGAAGGTGATCAGTATGATTTTTAAGATTTTATGCATAAATAATTGAGACTCATTCAAAAGGTTCTTTTTTTAAAATATATCATTTTTCCGCCCGAAAAGGAATATCTCCTTTCGGCAAAACCATCATGCAGTGAACGGAGCTGCGGATTTAATATTGTAAAATAAGAGAATTCATGCCATTTATATGGAAGGTGAATAACGATGGAATGATTTTTAAAATGATCTATGAACAGAGGAAAACAAGATGCGCGCGTTGAAACGGATCGGTTGCCTGGCGGTTGCTGTCACACTGATGATCCTTTTGAAAGCCCCGGATGTCTGTGCAGTGGAGATCCGCATTTCTCCGCCGTCGGTCAAGGCCGGGGGGACCGTTGAATTTCCGGTGATGGTAGATCGGGTGGAGAACCTGGCCGGAATCAAACTCGTACTGAAGTACGACCCGGATCTGCTGACCTTCAAAAAGGCGCAAAAGAGCCGGCAGACCACGCCCCTGATGCATATCGTAAACGACAGAAACCCGGGCCGGCTGGTGGTTGTGATGGCCGGGGCAATGGGCATCAAAGGGGAGGATTTTCCCCTGATGATCCTGACCTTTGGGGTCAAAGAAGGAATTGAAAAGAATACCCAAGCTGCCATCGAGGTGATGGAGATCCAGATGATGAGCGAACGGCTCAAGGAGATCCGGACTGCGGTGAAGGTCTCGCCGGTGGAAATTTTGGCGGCTGAGCCCATCGAGACCGCCAAAAAGGAATCCCCCCCGGCATCGGAAGCAGAGACCGACTGCAGCGAAACCGAAAAAGAACCCGTAAAGACCCTCAAAGCACCGATGAAAGGAGCCGCAGAGTGAATAGAAATTGGCAGATGATCCTGATCATCCTCGGAACGGCCGCGCTGTTGTTTGCCGGCGGATGCGCCGAATCCTGGGAGAAGATGAACAAGGCCGCACAGACCGGTGATGTGGAGACAATAAAGGAGATGCTGGACAATGGGAAAGAGCCGGATCTGAGAGATCCCTCTGGGGCCACGCCCCTCATAAATGCGTCGGCAAGGGGGAAAACAGCCGCGGCCCGCCTGCTCATCGAGCGGGGCGCGAATGTGAATGCCTCGGACAACGGCGGATTTCGGCCCATCCACGCGGCCGTAGGCGCAGGCCATATGGAGATTGCCAAAATGCTCAAGGAGGCCGGCGCGGATCTCGATGTTCCCTTCCGGGGAATGCTGCCGGTCCAGGTGGCCGAACGCAAGGGAAATCCCGAGATGATCGCCCTGCTCAGAGGGCCGGAAGAGGAACCGGCTGAAGAACCTGTAGCGGAACGGGTTGAGGAAACGGCTGAAGAAACGGCAGCGGAAACGGCTGAAGAACCTGTAGTGGAACGGGTTGAGGAACCGGCCGGGGTAACGCCGGTGCTGCCGGAAAAAAGCGAGGCTGAAGTAATGCCTGCTCCGGGGGAAGAACCGGAAGCCGCAAAACCTCCTGCACCGACTTCTGCTGCGGATTCAACGGATATGACCGGAGAACCGCCGGAAACATCCGATTCACCGCCTTCAACTGAGCAGGAAGAGTAATCAGATAGATCAGATAGGCTCTTTTTTTTGCCTCTGGAGAAGGGCAGGATATTTCCTGCCCTTTTTTATTTCCGAAGACTCTCCTTTTTCCGCACCCTCTCCTTTGGATTACGGGAAAAGCATCTGCCGGGGGTACCCCTCATGATTTCAAGATTTTTTTGCCGATGATGGGATATGCCGAAATGCTCAAAGGAGAGGGTAGAGAACAACTTCCCGGCTGATCAGCCGATCTCCGCACATCCCCGGCAGATCTTCTCTCCGCCCGCCATCTCCATCTTCGACGGCATGGCCGGCTCCCCGCACCGGGTACAATTCTCCGAAGGCTCCATATGGGCACGGGACGGCAGCTCCATCTCCACCCGCGTCACATTGAAGAGTTTCTCCAGCGGGGTCTCCAGCACATCCTTTGTTCTTTGGAGATGGACTTTTTTGAATTCCGCCTTCTCCGCGTCCGTGGCATTTCCCCTCATCATCTTCTGAAGCAGTTCAGTATGGCGGGGGTCCCGGGCAGAAGCATCCGGCAGGATGGAGACCCGCACCCCCTTTCCTGTGTTCCGGCTCAGAAGCGTCAGGGCCATTTTGCCGTAATCCCTGAAAAAGAAGTTCCCCTTGCCGAAGGTGCAGCCGGTCAGCACCTGCACCGCGTCCGCGGAACAGGCATCTGTCTCCACGATGGCCACCACCTCCTCATCCTCGGCCCGGTTTTCGGCAAGCCGGTCCATTGCGGCTTTTGCGGCCTTATAGCCGATGGAAAGGCCGGGACAGACATGGCCGTGAAACCGTTCACATGCTTTGAAATCTTCGCTGTTCATTATTTCCTGTGCGGTCATATGCTTTCTCCTTTTTATTTCTATGCAATCATGCCGATTTTATCTTTTATCCGATCCATTTTATCCGATCCATTTTATCCGGCCCATTGTATCGGATTTGAGTCAAAAAGCAATCGCTGCGCCGATGGCAAAGGCGCGGCCCGGCTCCGGAAATCCATACTCCTCCTGATAATCCTCGTCAAACAGGTTTTCCACTCCCGCAGACAGATACCCCTTGAAGCCTCGGGTCCGGACCGGATATCGCACCAGAATGTCAACGGTCGCAAAGTCATCCACTCTTTTCAAAACCACATCTTTTCCCACCGGCGCGCCGTCCGGCTCGCTTGAACCCGCAAAGGGAGCCCCGCCCGCCTCTCCAAGATAGGGGACCTGGCGGTCGTCCACCCAGCGCAGCGCGATTCGGGCCGATGCGCCGTCCTCCCGCTGCCATTTCAATCCCAGATTCCATTTCCATTCCGGCAGCTCCGAGAGTTCGTCGGTCAATCTGTTGCTGCTGTCCAGCACATCCCCTTTCTTTTCCGTATCCTGCCGGGTGAGGTTGCCGAACGCGTAGAAATCGCGGTAGATCCGGCTTTCCACATCAAGTTCCAGACCCCTGAATTCCACCTGGTCGATGTTGTAGACGGCACGGCTGGGCGCGTAGCCGAAGATCCAGCGGATGTACTCTTCTACCTTGTAATAGTAGGCGTTCATGCGGATCGTCAGGTCCGGAATCCCGGTGAATTCGGCCCCAGCCTCGTATTGCAGAGCCTCCTCGTAGGTCAAATCCTTTCGAATCACATCGGAGGCCGGGTCCACTTCGGGCCGGTATCCGCCGTAATACCAGTAGAAGGCCGGGTTGTCCGGAAACCGGGTGGCCCGGGCAAAGCGGCCGTGTAGGGCCAGCGACGATACGGGTCGAAAGACCGCGCCGAGCTTTGGCAGGAGGGCCTGCTCGTCGAATTGGGCCGTATGGGGCTCGAATCCGGCCGGCTTTCCGTCCTTGTAACCCTTCACCCGGTCCACCTCCCGGTCTCCGGCATAATTCTCGTACCGGAGGCCCAGGTATATATCCAAGGATTCCGAGATCAGCCACTGATCGTCCAGATATGCCCCCTGCCACCGGGTGGCGTCCGATTCATCCGCGCCGTCCACCGGCGGCTTTGCAAAATAATCTTCCCGGATATAGGTGTAATCCGCGCCGTCATACCCTTGATAATTGCCGTCCGCGCCGAATCCGATGATGTGGTCGGCCAGAAACTTTTCGAATCGGGCGACCCATCCCCAGGAGCGGTCCGGCGCTGCCTCCCGCTTTAGCAGCAGTTCTCCGGTTTCATGGGAATAGATCCGATCCTCCCGCTCCTCCTCGTTGAAGTAGAGATTCAGATCCGCCTCCAGCCCCAGAAAGGTAGTCTTCACCCCAAAATCCGCCTCGTACCGCTCCTTTGTGTAGAAACTGCCGTCCCCGTGTCGGTCCGAGCCGGGGAAGGCGATGCCGGGCCCGATGAGATAGGAGCCCGCGCTTTCAGGAAAGTCGTCGTCATGGCCCGGGGTCCCTTTTATATTGGCCACCGGCATCTCGAAATCGCCGTCAGTGTAGCGAAACGCGGCATGGATTTGGCCGGCCTCGCCCAACTGCCAGGAGGACCGGGCGCTGATATTTGCTCTTTCGGCTCCGCTGTTCCGCAGGTTGCCGTCGGTCTCATCATAGCCGGCCCCTAAGCGCAGCCCCAGCCCCGACACGGTTCCCGCGGCCGATGCCCCCGCAGAAAAGGTCTCATACCGCTTATATCCGGTTCGGGCCGAAAATTCGGGCGCCTCGGGAATCGGAACCGGAGAGAGGTCGATGGTCCCGCCCAGAGTATTGCCGTACTTGGCGCTGAACGCGCCCTTGCCCACAGTCACGGCCTCCCAGTTGTCGGCTGCGATGCTGCTCCAGTCCACGAACTGGCCGCCCATGACGCCGGTTCCGTTCAGGGGCCGGCCATCCAGCAGGATCAGGGAGCGGCGCTCATCCATGCCCCGTATCTTCACCTGACTGTTCTTCGGAGTGAGAATACCCCGGGTCTGAATGTCCAGACCGGAAGACCTCTCCAGGAAATCGGGCACGGTGTTGAGTACGGCCGCGCCGGCCTCCGGGAATTCTATCCGCTCTCTGGAAGCTTCGGGGGAGACGGCCGGCCGGGCCTCCACGGTGACGGCATCCAGTCTGTAGAGCGTCTCCTCTTCCAGAGCCGGTTCCAGATCCGGCTTCAGATCCGGTTCCTTATCCCTCTCCTGGGCTGGGGCGATGGATGGAGCAATAATAATAGTGGAGCAGAAAAGCAGGCTGATAAAGCTGATAAAAAGGCTGCGCCGGAATCTAATTTTCATGGGAAAAAAATGCCTCCTATCCGTAAAGGAATGTTTTGTTCAAGGTTCAGGGATTCAGAAATGAAGGCTTTCCGCCGATGACCCCGTAATCCCGGGCCATTGATCCATAGACCGGCTTTCCCACCAGAAATGCGTAGATCTCATCGGCCTTCTTTTCCGCGTCGATGTCCGCGAAGCGATCCGGGTAGAGAATCTTTCCTGCCGCGTACGCATCGGCCAGGGCCGTGCCGATATTGGTGCTGTAGAAATTGAAGGGGAGCAGGGAATAGACCCGGCCGGTTTTAAATGCCGTCAGCGCGTGGTAGTATTCCGGCTTCTTCCGGTAGTCCGCTGCCACCAGCGCAAGGCCCCCGCCGTCGATGAAGATGACGTCCGGGTCCAGCCCCAGCAGGATCTCCTTGTCCGCGAAGAGATGATCGCCGATGCGGGATTTGACCTGATGGGCCAGATTGACCGCGTTGATCCCGTCCAGGGGGATGTACTCCAGCTCGGTACTCTCGATGCCGTGGGCCCCCCGGTGTCCGATGGCGCCGGCATAGGCCCGGACCCGCTGCTCCGCCGGGATCTCGCGGGTCCGTTCCCGGAGGTCCGAGCGGAGCGCCTCGATCCGCGCCACAACGGCCTCAGCCCGTTCAGAGCGATCCAGGGCCCGCCCCGCGATCCGCAGGGATTCGTATATCGCGGTATCGAATGCCCCCAAAGTTCCATAGGTGAGGCCCACCACCGGAATCCCCAATGTCCGCTGAATCTCGTCGGCCAGATCCGCATCCATGTAGGTGACGAAGATGATCTGTGGCCGGGCACGGAGCAGCGCCTCCATATCCGGCTTCTTGTTGATGGCGGCCGGCCCCCCGGGCCCACACTCCGGCAGCCTATGCAGTTCCGGTTGGGCAATCCAGTAAGGCCGGCCCTTGGGGCTTCTCTTTTCCATAGACTCCACTGCGGCCACTTTGTCGGCTGCGTCCAGATAGACGATCAGGCGCAGCGCGCCCGGCCCCAGGGCAACGATCCGCTGGGGATTTTCCGGAACCGTCACCGGCCTGCCCGAAATATCCGTCAGTGCCAGTGAGCCGGCAGAAGCCGCAAAAGATGACCAGAACAGGATCATCAGCGCGGCCGCTCCTATGCGCATTCTTGACAACATCATCTGTTCCATTCCCTCATTCCTGATTCCCTCATTCCTGATTTCTTCATTCGTCCATTGCCTTTCAAACCGGCACCACCACTGTCCGCCCCGCCATCTCCCCCAGCACCACCGGCACACCGTACACCGCCGCGATGGTCCCGGCCTTCAGATCCGCCTTCCGCACCAGCGAATAGACCTGATGATCCTTGATGAACAGAAAGAGGTCTGCAAACCGCAGAGCCAGATTCAGATCATGGATCGCGATCACGGCCGAGAGCCCGTTGTCATCGACGATCTCCCGGATCAGCCCCATCACCTCCAGTTGATTCTTCAGATCGAGATTGCTGGTGGGCTCGTCCAGCAGCAGGATGCGGGGGGACTGGGCCAGTGCCCGGGCGATCACCACCTTCTGGGCCTCGCCGCCGCTCAGATCCCGCACGGGCCGCAGGGCCATATGGGAAAGCCCCATACGGCGCAGCACCGTCTCCACCTGCCGGTGATCGGCCTCATCCACCCGCCAGCCCATGTGGGGCATTCGGCCCAGCAGCACCGCCTCATAGACATTGAGCCGGGTATCGGCATGGCGCTGGGGAACGTATCCCACCCGCCGGGCCACGGCCGGCGGCTCCATCCGGAGCAGATCCTCCCCATCCAGCAGGGCCGATCCGGCCTGGGGCCGGATGACACCGTTGAGGCATTTCAGCAGGGTCGATTTGCCGGCCCCGTTGACGCCCAGCACCGCCAGAATCTCGCTCTTTCCGACCGCGAAACCGATCCGGTCCAGCACCGGATGGCTGTTGTAGCGAAAGCGAACCCCCGATACATCCAGGATCATCGGTATCCCCGGATCAGCAGGTAGAGAAAGAGCGGCGCGCCCATGAACGAAGTGACGACGCCGACCGGCAGTGCGCCCGATCCCACCAGCATCCGGCCCAGAGTATCGGCCGACAGCAGCAGCAGTGCCCCCAGCAGCGCGGAAAAGGGGATGAGCATTCCATGATCCGCACCCACCAGTCGCCGGGCCATATGGGGCGCGATAAGCCCGACAAAAGCGATCACCCCGTGAAAGGCCGTGGCCAGCGCCGCAACAACGGCCGCGGCCATCATCCCCTCCAGCCGGACCCGATTCACATTCACCCCCAGCCCCCGGGCCGTCTCCTCGCCCGAGGCCAGGGCATTGAGATCCCACCGGCGGATCATCCAGTAAATGGTTGAAATCCCGGCGGCAATGGCCATCAGTCCGATCTCCCCCCAGTCGGACCGGGCCACATCCCCGAAGGTCCAGAATACCACGGCCGCCAGTTCGGTTTCCGTGGCCACATACTGGAGCAGAGTGGTGGCCGATGCAAACAGGGATGAGAGTGCAACCCCGGCCAGAATCACCGCCTCGGGCGAAAGGCGCCGCAGCCGGGCCAGCGCCAGGATAATGAAGGTGGCCCCCATTGCTCCGGCAAAAGCAAAGAGCGTGACAGAGAAGATCCGCGCGCCGAAGAGGATGATGGCCGCGGCCGCGCCGAATGCCGCGCCCTGGCTGATTCCGAGGGTCGATGGCGATCCCAGCGGGTTCTCCAGCAGGGACTGAAGAGTCAAGCCGGAGAGGGAAAGCCCCCAGCCGACAACGAGCGCGGCGATGATCCGGGGCATCCGGATGTTCCAGACCACCACGCCCGTGGGGCCGTCGGCCATCCCCGCCAATGCCTGCAGCACCCGAACCGGCGTCAGATCATATGCGCCCTGGGTGACGGCGAGTACGGCCAGAATGACGATAAGCGCGGCCAGTCCCCCGAGCATCAGGAGTTTCCGCCGGATATAATCGAGAAAGAGCGATGTAGCGGCCCCGGCAGATGCATCAAAGGCGCCGGGGTTCCCATAAGGCACTGCTGCCTGTGTAGTATCGAAGGAAGAAATGGCAAACCTCCTTTTGTTTCTGATTTAACGGTTAAAATCGGCTGTCCCCGTTCTCCGGGAACAAAAAAAGCCACGAGACCCGCTTCCGTTGTCGGAAGACAAAGCCTTCGTGGCTTATTCGTAACCAATGCTGTTTTTTTATCTGCTTCTACTGCCCGCACCGGAGCTTTTTTAAGCACCTGCCTGCGCGGCTTCTGCCGCCTGTTTCGAGCATATCTCCAATACTACAGAATGGGGGGCAGAGTCAAGCTTTTTTGTTCTTGAAAGCCGACAGCCGAGATATCAACTTTTCCGATAGCCTACGCATTTTTATATTGATAAAATCAATTTGACCTATTGACGATCATCGCATATAAATATCCCCGATTTTGGTCAGACCCAAACAGAATGGAGGTGATGCGCAGTGACGGGATATTATGCCGGGTATTATGCGGGAATCGATATAGGATCTCGAACCATCGAGCTGGTGGTGATCGATGAAGAGGGCGGGATAGTCCAAAGCCTTCAGGCGGACACAGGCTTCGACCCGATCCGGGAGGCCAGGCGGCTGATGAACGGCGTATCCTGTCATCAGATGATGGCCACCGGCTACGGCCGCAACCTGTTCGAGCTGTCCTTTGATGCGCCGACGGTGACGGAGATCAAGGCCCACGCCCGTGGCGCCCGGGCCTTCTTTCCCGACGCCCATACGGTTCTGGACATCGGCGGGCAGGACAGCAAGGCCATAGCCCTGTTTGCGGACGGCAGGGTGAAACGGTTCGAGATGAATGACCGGTGCGCGGCCGGCACGGGAAAATTTTTGGAGATCATGGCCAGAACCCTCGGATATGAGATCGAGGCCTTTGGCGGCGAGGCTCTGAACGCGAAAAGGGATCTGACCGTCTCCAGCATGTGTACCGTCTTTGCCGAATCGGAAGTCACCTCCCTCATCGCAAAGGGGGAGGACCGGCGGGAGATCGCGCGGGGCCTCCATATCAGTGTCATCCGAAGGGCTGCGGGGATGATCAACCGGGTCTCCGGGGAGGGCGGGATCGTCTTCACCGGCGGCGTGGCCAAGAATCCCTGCATGGTGGAACTTCTGAAGGAGCGGTTGAGCCGGGAGGTGCTGGTTCCGGAAGATCCGCAGCATGTCGGCGCACTGGGCGCGGCGCTGCTGGCAATGGAGGCCGCATGAAATCGGCAGATGCAAAAAGAGGATGCAAAAGAGAATAAAGATAATCCTATTTAACGGTTTATCGGCCTCCACGGCCGACAGAGACACGATCAATCCGAAAGGCTGAAAAATGAAACAAAACGACATCATGAACCGTCTTCAGCAGATGACGGATGAGAACATCGCGGACATCGAAAGGGCCAAATCCGAGGGCCGCTCCGTCATCGGCTTCTACTGTCTCTATTCCCCGACGGAGATGGCCGTGGCCGCAGATGCCATTCCCCTGACCCTCTGCGGCACCCGCAACGACCCAATTGCAGCGGCCGAGGAGATTCTGCCGAGAAACCTCTGCCCCCTCATCAAGAGCAGCTTCGGATTTGCGGTCACCGACACTTGCCCCTTCTTCCGCTTCTCCGACATTATCATCGCGGATACCACCTGCGACGGCAAAAAGAAGATGTTCGAGCTGCTCTCCCGCTACAAGGCCACCCATGTGCTTCAACTACCCCAGAACCAGGACCCGGAGACCGCGCTTCCCCTCTGGCGTGCCGAGCTTGCCCGCTACAAGACCATCATCGAAGAGAAGACCGGCGTTGCCATCACCCAAGACGGTCTTCGCGGCGCGATTCATCTGATGAACCGGGAGCGGGCCGCGCGAAAGGCGCTCATGGATGTCAACCAGTTGAATCCAGCGCCTCTTCCCGGCTCCCGGCTGTTGGAGATCCTCTTCAAGGTCGGCTTTCTCGCGGACAAGGAGAAGGGGATTTCCCTGATGGAGGAGATCGCGGCCATTGCCGGAAACGGAGGACTCGGCGCAACGACAATTGACCGGAAAAGCGGAAAACGCATCCTGCTCACGGGCGTGCCGGTGGGCGTCGGCAGCGACAAGGTTGTCAAGATCGTGGAGCAGGCCGGCGGGGCCGTTGTGGCATTCGAAAACTGCTCCGGCTACAAGCAGGCATTTACGGTGGATACGGAAAAAGATCCCATGGATGCCCTGGCCGAGCAGTACCTTTCCACCCCCTGTTCCGTCATGAGCCCCAACACCGGACGCTTCGACCTGCTGAAGGAGATGATCCGGGACTTTTCCGCGGACGGCGTCATCGACCTCACCTGGCAGGCCTGCCACACCTACAACGTGGAGGCCTTTTCCATCGACGAATTCATCCGGGATACCTTCGGCCTTCCGACCCTGCACCTGGAGACCGACTACGCGGAAAGCGACACCGAACAGCTTCGGGTGCGTATCGAGGCGTATCTGGAGATGTTGTAGATGGCTTCATATTGATCGAGGCGGCCGATAAAAAGACCCATGCCCCATCAATTCAGGCTGCTTTCACAGGGCCCGACCGGAAAGCGGTCCTCGGCCATGGCCAGCACCCCCGACTTTTTTCCGACCCAGATTCGCAGGGAACGTATCAGGGAGGGGTCGTGAAACCGGATCACCTCTCCGAGGGTGTTCAGATCCTGCTGAATTCGCCAGTACAGATACATGGTCTCCTCCTTGTCGTAAAGCTCGATGCGAAGGCCGGCCCCGGGGCCGGCCTTCGACAGGTGAAAAGCCTCTTTGCGCCCGGGCCGCGTCCTACTCCATATGCGCCATGACGCCCCGTAGATGATCCACCCATATATCGACGAACGCGTCGTATTCAGCCATCCCCCGGATCACCGGAACAGAATCGATGCCGGCCCCCGTCAGAACGCTCTTCCAGGAATCGGGCTCGTCTCCGGCCAGGTCATTGACGGTGTGGTCTCCGGCCACGGACATGAAGGGGATCAGATAGGCTTTCTTCACGCCTCTTTCCATGAGCATCTCCCTGATCTCATCCAGGGACAGGATTCCCTCGACGGTTCCCATGAAGACATTGGGGTCCCGGCGTTGGAGCCGGTACATCATGGCCTCGTAAACCGCGTTGGCCGGGTGGTGTGTGCCGTGGCCCATGAGCACCACCGCGTCCTCCTTCTTCCGGTCCTTGGGAATGATGCTGAAGATGATATCCACCGCCCTTGCGTAGTCCTCTGATGTGGAAAGGGCCGGATATCCCACCATCACCCGCTCAAAGCCGTCCTTCATCTGTTTGAAGGCGTTGACGTTGACCTGAAGGTCATGGAACTCCTGTCCCGGAATCATGTGGAGGGACTGAACCGCGACCCGGCTGTAGCCCTGTTCCATCAATCTGGCCAGGGCCGCCTCGGGGGAATCGAGGTGGCGGCCCGTTTTGGCCAGCTTTTCCCGGATGATGTGCGAGGTATAGGCCCACTTCACCGGCACATCCGGAAATGCGGCCTTGACCCGCTTTTCGATGTTGTCGAACGCGGCCTGTGCCTTGGGGATGCTCGTTCCGAAAGTCACCAGCAGGATGGCCGGCCCCTTTTCCGAGGCGCCTTTGTGATCCATGTCATGGTGTGCATCACCGGCTACAGCGAATCCCGAGAAGAGAAAGCAGCACAGCAACATCCAGCCCAAAAACCTTTTTTTCACCATTTGAAACCTCCTTATTGACGTTGAGGGCTTTCATTGCCCCGAAAATAAAAAATCCCCGAATCGATAGAATCGATTCGGGGATATCCCTTTTTTATCCGCAAAATCGCCGGGCCAAGCCCTCACCGCGGGGCTCTGCACCGATCTGTATGTTGTCCAGGCAGGTCTTCTGACTCTCGGATCATCCTACCGGCCGCGTCTTCCCATCCTCTATCCAGACAGTGACATGGTGCGGCTTTCGTCCCCGATAACAGCGGCGGGCCCGTTCCCGATTTTCACGGGATTCCCTATTGCGTTGAACGGATCAACACCTGAACAAATTTTCAAAACCCCTTATAGAGCGCTATCTCGAAAAAGTCAACGGTTTTCCGGATCTGTCCCAACTTTTACTTTCGTTTCCGAACAGCTCGCACGGCAGGCCAATATTAAATCACCAGCTCAGGTCGGTTAATTCATTCGTTATAATCACTGATCAAGATTTGAACATGTTCTCATAAGCCTTCAAAAATATAACTCAGATCAATCGTAACCTCTTCAAAAGGAGCTATGTTTACCTTTTTTAAATCTTTTTCTTCTTTGCATTGAATAGAAAAATCTACTTTATATTTACTATCTGCCAATATGTAAGTAATAATTGTTTTCTCTTCAGGATAAATCAGCCAGTAATATGGCACTTGACAGCTCTGTAACAACAAAAAATTATGGACGGTGTCCTTGTTTTCATGTCCCGGTGAAATGACTTCACACACCCAGTCCGGCATTATCTCTGTAATACCTTTAGGCATATTGGGAACCCGTTCTTTTTTCCATCCTGCCAAATCATGACACGGACATTGATATTCGTTGTATCTGACACTGACTTCTGTTACGATCCACCAACCTCCGTCAGAATGACTTCTTTTATTGTAAGGTAAGATTTCGCCCCAGGTTTTTGATTGAACTGCTCCGTGTTCAAAACGAGGCAAAGGACGCTGTATGATCTCTCCATCTATAAGCTCTGCTCTTTCATCTTTTGATAAAAGTAAATCATCTGCTGTTTTTAATTTTTTTGCTTCCATTGGATTGATTCCCGAAGATACTTGAGTTGAAGGTTCAGGAGCTGCCGACGCTTTCCGGCTCAGTATCCGGAACTCATTTCGAAGGAAGCCGGTTTGCCTGTTCACAGACCCTTGTGTAGTTGCCCGGCTAACGGCCAAAATCACCGGTGAGCGATTTGCGAATCCGGTTCAAACATCCTTAATTAAATACATAATTCAAATCAATTTCGACTTCTTCAAAAGGCTCTATTCGAACTTTTTGAAAATCAGAATCATCCTTGCAATCTATTGAAAAATAAACAGCATATTTCTTGTTTAGCAATTTATAAGCAATTAAAGCCTTATCTTCCGGCCAAATTATCCAGTAATATGGAACCTCATACTTCTGAAGCAACATAAAATTGTTAAAAGTATCTTTTTTCTCATGACCTGGCGAAGTAATTTCACATACCCAATCGGGAACAATATCCATAACACCTGTCGGTCTGTCCGGTACACGCTCTTTTCTCCATCCTGCCAAATCATGTGATGGACATTGATGCTCATTGTATCGAACACTGACTTCAGATATTATCCACCAACCACCGGAACCACTTTTATGTTTAAATAACCTAATCCCATCATATAAATTGAGTTGAACAATTCCATGATCAGACCGTGTCATTGGACGCTTGACAATTTCGCCATTGATCAATTCAACCCGTTCATCTTCTGACTGCAATAAATCCTCTACAGTCTTAAATTTTACAGCTTCCATTTATATATCCTCTTAATGCCAATTAATGGGATTTATGGTCTATATATCATTTGATTCATTGCATAAAGCAATTAAAAAATAAGATTGAGATTGAGTTCAGTAAATCTCATCATATTTTTCAGAGAATTCATCTAATGTACCTTCAAAAAGCAATTTCTTTTCATACCCGTATATTGTTATCCTGTAATCATCATCAGATATGTCAACCACACACAGATAATCCAGGTAATCATCTCTCTCATAGTCATCAAACATGAACTTTAACAATTGCCTGTTTTTGAGAATATCTCCTGGACTCGTCTGATTCAATGCTGTTATCAGCATCGGAGCCCAGTTCTCCACATGTCCGTCCATGTTGAAATACTTGGAACATAAATATTTGCCTTTATTTTCTATTCTGATTTTTGCTCTTGTCCCCATTTATTTTTCCTGCTTTTCTTTTGAACTTATATTCCAAAGTTACAGTAGTTGTGCTTTATCCTCTGAATGAACCATACTTAGTCAACCAATCATCAACATCCTGTTCTATCCGATGCTTCATCACATCCTGAAATTCACGGATTTTTGCCCAGTCTGTTGAGATGACGCCAAGGTTATACAACTCAATACCAAATTCCATCGCGAGGGTGTAATTGTTGATTTCCTGCAAATCTTCCAAGACGAGATCCGCGTTGATATCTTTTGGGATTATCGTTTCTGCCAGCACAATCTCGTCACGGAGCCACTGAAAATCGTTTGCCAAAGAAAATTCGCCAGGATAGGCACGGATCATCAGGGCAGGATAATCAAGTCCCTGTTGCTCGGCCAGTCTGTTGGCAAGCGTATGAATATTCAGATCTGTTGTTCCGTCACAACCATACCCTTGAATGTAAGGGCGCAAAGATGCGGACCAATGTCGTCGCACTTTCCCTGTTGCAGTATTCGTATATTCACATGTAATCAGCTTGATCCAGGGATTCTGAAGCATCTTTCCCTGTTCGATCTTTCGTTCAATCAAGTCGTTGTTCTCAATGAAACAACGTGCGTCTTCAAAACTTACCTTGTACCAAGCCTCTATGACTGTTTCATCCTTGACGCATCCAGGATATTTTCGTATTTTCAGTCTTTTTGAAAAGGCATTTTCATGAATGCCGCAAAAGCTTTCCGATTTCATTGTATCCCCTCATTGTCGGCTTTCTCCTCCGGTTGCCCGAAAGATGATCCCGGTGACCACAACTATCCCCGTTTCGGGGCTCAATACAAAGCCTGCAATCCCGCTCCGTCCGGCTTCGGACTGCCGTTGCCGGGTTTGCCCTCGGATTCTGCTTTATATTTCAACAAGCCCGAAACTGATTTGCAGGGCAAAATCCACTTTTTTCATTGTGTCCGCCCGCAGATTTCCCAGCTTTTTTATGAGTCTCTGCCTGTCAACCGATCTTATCTGATTCAGCAGCACAACAGAATCATTCCTCAGCCCGCCTTCAGGCGTTTGTATCAGCACTTCGGTCGGATACAGGGTTTCATCGAACCGGCTTGTCACTGCGGCAACTATTGTTATCGGGCTGTACTTGTTTGAAATATCATTCTGGAGAATCAGAGCGGGTCTCGTCTTTCTGATTTCTGTCCCGACAGTCGGATCAAAGTTGACAAGAAACATTTCCCCTCTTTTCGGAAAATCGGGGTGTTGTATCATATGCTGTCTTCCAGACTGTTCCATTCCTGCGAGAGTTTCAAATCTCTTTCCGCTCTCTTCAGCGCCCCCTGTTTCATCCGTTCACGCAGACTCTCTTTTCCGACATGTTGGATGTAATATATTACAGCATCCTCGACAAATCTGCTGATACTCCTTTTGTCTGCCATCTGTTCAATAAGATGTGCTGTCTGTTCGGGTAAAGTTATATTGATTTTCTGATACATTGTTTGCCTTTTTTGAAAGATGCCCGATATAGTATGGAAATGTTTTGAGATTGACACGTCGGTAGCCGCCTCTGCGAATCCGTGGAATATCGGGATTGCCTATAATCCACCTGACATGCCGGTCAACCTCGTCCTTAAGTCTCAGTCCCAGTCCCGCCTGCTGTTCCTCATAATATGCTATCGCATCATTCAGTTCCTCAAATGCCTGCTGAAGGATTTTCTTTTTCATTGTACCTACTCCTGACACTATTTCGAAAATGGACATACAAAATCCAATATCCATGCGGGTTTCGGGCTGATTTGAGTGTCCATTTTTTATCCAAACAAAATCAACCAATTAGCCTGATTCTGGCAAAAGAGTGTCAGGAGTCAGTCCAACAGGCAAATATCGAAAGTAAGAGTGCGGGTTGAACATGCGATCGGAGGTGTTAAACGATATCGCCTTGTAAAGGATAAAATCCGAAACCGGAAAAAAGGATTCCGGGATATGGTAATGGAAACATGTTGCGGCCTGCATAATTTCAGATTGAATTTCAGGCCGTGGGTTCCGGTGATAGCTCAAAATTAAAATCCTGTAATGTCTAATAATGTAGCATTAAGCGGCGGCGCGGCTTTTTGCGCCGGCAGCTTGAACCAGTGAGTATCCGATTTCCGCCTAACATCCGGTCATCTCCGACCCTATCATATTTCTGCTCATAATACCGAAAGAGAAAATCCCTGTAAACATCATTTTAACCTTTTGCATTTTTTTTCATTGACAAGCGGCCCCCTTTATGGACAGACATTGCCAGCGAATATGATAATTGTAAAGATAGCCGACCCCCGCCCGGCATATATGACCCGGCAGATGCTCTGCGCTGAGGCGATCCTGCACCTGGTTCGTTATATCCGCGGCCGATAAAGACGCCCATTCCGCATGCATAACCTCCTTTTTGATGGTCGAGTTGATAGGGATAAATCCCGATACAGGTGGCCGGCCCTATGGGAGTGGAGGATTTTCGCGCAGCCGCTATTTCAAGAGCGAGCCGGTCCGCTTCACCGCGCAGAAGTCCCCGCACATGGTGCAGACTTCCTTTTCAGAGGGCTTTGATGATTCCCGGTATTCCCTGGCCTTTTCCGGGTCAATCCGCTTCACCGCGCAGAAGTCCCCGCACATGGTGCAGACTTCCTTTTCAGAGGGCTTTGATGATTCCCGGTATTCCCTGGCCTTTTCCGGGTCAATGGCGACCGCGAACTGTCCTTCCCAGTCGAGGGCCCCGCGCGCGCGGCTGATCCGGTGATCGATTTCATCCGCGCCCTCGAGCCCTTTGGCAAGATCGCCGGCATGGGCCGCAATGCGCGAGGCCATGATCCCTTCCTTGACATCGTCTGCCGTGGGCAGCCGAAGATGCTCGGCCGGTGTGACATAGCAGAGGAAATCCGCGCCGTGCATGGCGGCAATGGCCCCGCCGATGGCCGATGTGATATGGTCGTAGCCAGGTGCTATATCCGTGACCAGCGGTCCCAGCACATAAAACGGGGCGTTGTGGCAGAGCTTTTTCTGCAGTTTCATGTTCATTTCCACTTCATGCAGCGGAACATGCCCCGGCCCCTCGATCATGACCTGGACATTTTTTCCCCATGCCTGCCTGGTCAATTCGCCCAGCGTGATCAACTCCATGATCTGGGGGGCATCTGTGCTGTCCTCGATGGCGCCGGGCCGAAGGCCGTCGCCAAGACTGATGCAGACATCATGGGCCTCACAGATATCGAGGAGCCGGTCGAAATGTTCGTAGAACGGGTTTTCATTTCCGGTTTTTTCCATCCACTCGAACAGGATGGCGCCCCCCCTTGAAACAATGCCGCACAACCTGGGATTTCTCCGGATGCTTTGGACGCATCTCCTGTTCAGCCCGGCATGAACAGTGATAAAATCGATCCCGTTTTCAGCATGGATTTCAACGGTTTCAAACCAGTCCTCCAGGGTGATCTCCTCGATGGGCCTGCCGGTCCTGGTCAGGGTATCATAGATGGGGACAGTGCCGATCATTACAGGGAGTTCCGCCACAAGGCGCTTGCGGAACCCTTCGGTATCTCCGGAAACGCTTAAATCCATGACAGCATCAGCCTTATACGCCAGCGCGATCCTGGCCTTCTCCATTTCAGATTCGAACGAGCAGACATCTTCTCCATTTCAGATTCGAACGAGCAGACATCTTTTGATACGCCGAGGTTCACATTGATCTTGGTTTTCAGTCCCTGACCCACCCCAGCGGCAATGAGATTCCGATGGCGCCTGTTCGCCGGAATAGCGATCCGGCCGCTTGCCACCCGTTCCATCAGATCCTGTTCCGATATGGTCTCGGCTCCCAGCACCTGCGCCATCTGAGGGGTCAGAATTCCCTTTCTTGCCGCATCCATCTGGGTCGTGTACTCTCCGCTCATAAAATTTCTCCTGTAATTTCTCATGTTTCCCGGACTGATTTCATATCCCAGAGGCCAAATGATTTTCGCTGCCGGGCGGGCCCTCGGGGTTACCCGCCGGATCATCATTTTCGGATCATAACGCATGATGCCGCAGAAGGACATGATAAAAAGAAGGCGATCATGGCGCGAGGCCATCGAGCGGATCGGGAAAAGGGATGCAAAGAAGGAGAAGAAGCCAGCACCGGAAAAGGGCCGGGGCGGCCAAGGGGCTCATCCGTTCAAGCGGAACCGGATCGGCAGCTCCACCCATGTGGCCACGGGCCGGCCCTCGTAGATGCCGGGGGAGAAGCGCCACCGCCGCACCGCACTGACCACGTTCTTTTCGAAAACCCCTTCCGGATCGGCCCGAACCACGGAGAGGCGGTCCACATCCCCCTTTTCCGTCACCAGAAAGCGGACCGTCACCATTCCGCGGAGGTTGCGCCGCCGGGCCCGGTAGGGGTAGTCGGGCGGTATCTTTCGGACGACACGGGGCGGCTTATCCACCTCTTCCAGGCCGAACTCGGATCGGATCGGCTGGGACGGAATTTCCGCGGCAGGGGCGGATGACCGTTTTTCAGGCGCTGGCTTCCGGGAGGGCGAATGCGATTTTGCCGCGGGCTCGGGGGCCGGAGCGGGTCTTTGAACAGCCGGCTCCGGCGCGGGCCCGGGTTCCGATTTTGATTCCGATTTTGGTGCCGGGGGAGGCGGCGGTGCCACGGCCACTGCCGGTTTCACTGCCGGTCTGATTTTCGGCTGAACCTGCGGCGTCCGGATCTCCGGTTTGGGCCGAATGGGCTTGGGCGGCTCGGTTTGGGTGAGGATCGGCTCCGGAGGCGGGGGCAGCTTCTTTGCAACCGGGGCCGGCGGCTCGGGCCGGGTGAGGATCGGCTCCGGGGCCGGGGGCAGCTTCTTCACAGCCGGGGCCGGCGGCTCGGGCCGGACCTTTGGCAGATGCTCCGGCAACTTTTGGGGCTGGTATCGGGTGATGCGGATCGCATCGTATTCCCGCGGCGGCGGCAGATCCGATTCCTGCCGCGCGAACCGGGGAATGGCGCACAGGATCAGCAGGTTGACCAGCAGCGCCGTTGCCAGAATTCCTCCTTTTGCCAGAATTTTTTTCCCTTTCATCTTCATGGCTCCTCTGCTGCAATGCTGATATTTTGAACCCCGGCCAGGCGGCACTGGTCCAGCACCCGGATCACGTCTCCGGTCGCGCTGTCTTTGTCCGCGAGGATCACCACCCCGCCTCCCGGGGTCTTTGCGTTGAACCGTTGCATCCGGGGCAGAACCGAGCGGATATCGATGGGGTTTCCCTCGATCTGAATTTTGCCGTCCGCGGTGATCCCCACCATGAGATGGATCTTCTCCTGACGGACCGCGGATGCCGCGGAGGGCCGCTCGATGGTGACGCCGCTCTCCTTCACGAAGCTGGTGGTGACCAGAAAGAAGATGAGCAGGATGAAGATCATGTCGATGAGCGGGGCCATGTTGATCTCGACAGCGCGCCCCCGCTGATGCCGTCGGCTTCGGATGGATTTCAATGTTTTTCCTCCTCCTGGAAGATTCCGGATGGCGGCAGTGATCGGGCCAAAACGGTGCGGCGGATCAGCAGCCGCTCCCACCCCTCCTGCAGGGTCAGAACCCGCCTGCGGATAAGGTTTCCCATGAAAAGCCCCGGAATCGCCACGATCAGGCCGAACTGGGTGGTGATAAGGGCTTCGGAGATCCCGGCCGCAAACGCGCGGGCATCGGACGCGCCGAAGCGTGCGATCGCGTCAAAGGTCCCGATCATCCCCATCACCGTCCCCAGCAGCCCCAGCAGCGGGGCCACGGCCGCCAGCACCAGAACCGTCCCCACATGCCGATCCAGATCCCGCTGGCGGCTGCGGACTGTTGCCATCATTCTTTTCCGGTCCCCGCGCCGCTCCTCCGGAGGAAGAAAAGGCCGGGAATTCCGGAGCTGCACCAGCTTCTTCAAAATGAAATACCACATGGCCACCGACACAGCGATGAGCGGCGGGATGACCGCGCCGCCCTGGCGGAGATATTCCCCGGCCTCGAGAATTGCCGGGATCATGGCGATGCCTCTGTTCTTTGCATCCGCAGCAGGATCGCTTCAAGCGCGGTTCCCTTCTCCTCCATATCCCCTGTGATCTTCTCCACCCGACGGTCGCAGAAGTGGTGAGCGATCATGATGGGAATGGCCACGGCCAGCCCCAGTTGGGTGGTGATAAGGGCTTCTGAGATCCCGCCGGACATCATCCGGGGGTCCCCGGCCCCGAAGAGGGTGATCCCCTGAAAGGTGTGGATCATACCTGTAACGGTTCCCAAAAGCCCGAGAAGCGGCGCCACGGCCGCCAGCACCCCGAGGGTCGTCAGAAACCGCTCCAGCCGGGGCATCTCCCGCAGGACGGCCTCCTCCAGCGCGGTCTCCAGCACCTCGGCCCCAGCATCCCGGTACTCGATACCGGCCGCCAGAACATTGCAGACCGGGATATGCTGCTTTGAACGGCATAGATCAAGGCACTGGGACCATTGCCGATCCGCGGCCAGTTCCCGAAGCCGTTCCATGAACCGGTCCGTGCGGGCCGGAATCCGAAGCAGGGAGAAGAAGCGTTCGATGAAGAGGATCAGCGCAAGGAGTCCGATAAAGAGGATGGGCCAGACCAGGGGGCCTCCCGCGGAAAGAAATGCCCGCCAGTCGCTCTCCCGGTTGGCCGCGGCCGCGATGACGCCGCGGGAAAGATCCAGGGGGAGTTCTTCACTCTCCCCGTCGAAGTAGTCCCGGATGGCCCGCCGAATTCCCCAGGGGGGCGTTCCGGGAACCATGGCCGGATAGGCCAGCTCCGGGTCCCGGCGCAGATATCCGACAGCACCTTCCTTTTCAAAGAACGCGGTGAATCCGCCAACCCGCACCACGGTTCCGGCCGTTTCAGCGCCGTCCGCACCGATCATCTTCCCTTCACCTCGACGGACTTGGCCGTTTGCAGCCATCTCTTCGAAACAGATATCCGCAAGGGCTGCGATATCGGCCATGCCCGGCATCCGGTCCGGGAGGAGGATCTGGTCGATCCGCGCCTTTCGATCCGGATACTCGGGCCCGGTCAGGCTCTGGGCCAGCAGAGTGCGGATCTCTCCGGCCGATGCGCGCAGAATCTCCTCCAGCGAGCCGATGTCGGCCTCGTCCCCTGCTGCGGTCTCCCGGAGGGCCGCCTCTGTCTCCAACAGCTTCTCAAATGCCCTTTTCCGCTCTGCCAGAAGATTTTCCGTCTTCTCCAGCGCGGCCGTAATCCGGGCCAGTTCCCCCTTCATCTCGTCAATCCGGGCCTCTGCCGGCTGAGAGGCAAAAAGCATACAGCCAAGAAGCCATCCCGCAATGCAAACCATCCCCCTCATCGCGCCGCAGCCTTTCCCACCGGCAGCGTCAGCAGCTCGGGCGTTCGCTCCTTGTCGGCAATGGCCAGGGCTTTGGCGATCTCCGGGGCATATCTTTCCGGCAGCGCCTCCCATTCCCCCTTTTCCCGGTTGAACCGGCCGCACCTTCCGCGGTCCGGGGTCCGATAGTAGAGCGCAGTCCGCCCCAGCCGAAATAGATCGACCCGCACGGGCCCCTCCGGAAAGTCGATCTCCGCGGACCCGGTCTCCACGGAACTCCCGTATTCCATCTCGATCCGCAGCGCCTCCAGAATCCGCCGGCTCTTCTCCGACAGGGGCGCATGAAAGTCGTTCAGTGTCCGGGCCAGGCTTTCGAGCCGCTTTCTCCGCTCGTCCGGCAGAAAAGGAAGGTCTTTCTCCACAAAGGCTTTGAGCCGGTCCAGCAGATCATCCAGAAAAGGGGCCAGGGCCATCTCCATCTTTTCGGACTCGGCCTTCCGCCGGCGCAGTTCCGCGTTCACCGCCGCCTGTTTTTCGATATAGGCCTCATATTTCTCCGCCTGATGCTCGGCCCGTCGAAGTTTTTCCCGGGCCTCCTGGATCCGGGCCGGCAGGTCGGCCCGCTCATTATCCTCTTCCGAAAGGGCCGAAACCGGATGGAACAGAAATCCGAAAAAGAGGATCATCATCAATAAGAATCTGATATCAAACATAAAATCCATACCTCCTAAAACAAAAAAAGCCATGAAGTCTTACCAGACACAGCTTCACTGCATCTGCGAAAGCCTTCATGGCTTCATTGATCGCAATCGGGAGGTATCCTAAAGGAAGCGATCCGGTTTTTCAAGAGAAAAAAAACGCTATCGTCTTATTTCCCATTTCCCTTTTTGCCCCGCCTTAACCCATAATGCCACATTTTTAAATATTTCAATTTAATTCAGAAAGATAAAAAGTATATCCCCTCATTAACCGGGGTTTTTCTCCCCGGCCCTCCGCTGCCCCATTAATTTCAAAGCCTTCCGGTAAATGAATCAAATTCATTTATTTCAAATAATTAGTCGCCAGGGCAACGGGAAAAACGGAAAAGAATGACCTTCAGGCACAGATGTTGCATTCAGTTGGGGCTGTAGTGTGCGTTCAACCGTCAAGTGTACCCAGCAAGGAATGGAGTTATGCCCCAACAACTGCAACTGAAACGAAAATCCGGAACGAGAAAGGCCAATGACCGGGCCGTGCGGTCGGTCTGCCGGGAATGCACCGTCGGATGCGGGCTGATCGCCTATATCCAGGACCATATCATCGTCGATGTCATGGGGGATGAGGAGCACCCCGTCAGCCGGGGGCGCGTCTGCGCCAAAGGGACCGATTTCGTCCGGGGGATCAGAAGCCCGGAGCGGATCATGTTCCCGGGAGCGCGGAACCGACCATCAGGGCCATTTGCCGCGATGGAAAACATCGAAAAGGCCATGGATGGGCTGGCCGATGCGCTGAAACGGGTCCGGGACAGAAGCGGCCCCGGGGCTCTGGCCGTCGGCTGCGATCCCGAAGCGGGCCTCGATTTCTATCTGGGCGCGCGGCGGTTTGCCCGGCTCTGGGAGACGCCCCATGTCTATCATCCCCTTGATAATCCAATTGATAATCCCTTTGGCCATCCCGCAAATGATCCCGGAAACAAACCCCTATATCAGGAGGGGACATCCGCGCTGACCGCGCCCACAGCCCCCTGTACCGAATGGGAGGAGAGCGGCTCTCTGTTTCTGGTCGAAGCAGATCCAGCCGCGACCCATCCGGTAGCCTTCGGCAAAGTCCTCCAAGCCAAGGCCCGGGGCGCGAAGATCATCGCTGCCGATGTCTGCTTTACCGCTACCCTCTCCAAGGCGGACCTGCCGCTGCTGATCCCTCCGGGCAGCGGCAATCTCCTGGGAATGGTGCTGCTGAAGGGGCTCATGGAACTGGATGGGCTGGATAACGAGGCCGCGGCCGCGGGGTTGGATGATCCCGAGGGGTGGCGGGCCACCTTTGAAAACTTCTCCCTGGCCGATGGGGCCAAAGCTTTGGGCCTCACCCCGGAAGCCGCGGTCGGGATCTGCCGGATGCTGGTACAGCACGCCCCGGTCACTGCCATCACCGGGAAACGGCTGGCCTACCAGCCCGATGCCGGGGTCTGGCAGACCTTGGCCGCGGCCGCGGGATGGACCAGCAGGGTCGGCGGGGGATGGTATCCCCTGGAGGCCGGAAGGCCACGGCTGGCAGCGGCCGGGGATATCGAAAATCCGCGGCCCGGGGGCCGAGAGATCGGCTTCCCCTATCAAGGCGGATCGGGGGCAGATGCGCCCCAAGGGATCAAGGCCGTGATCGCCTCTGGCAACTGCTTCAATGACTTCTTTCTCCCCTTCAAAGTCAGTACCCGGGAGATGGATCTCATCGTCCACTTCGGCGCGTTCGCCAACCTGACCCGGGATCTTGCGCACATGATCCTGCCGTCTGCCCTCTGGCCCGAGCGGAACGGCCTATGCTTCAGCAACGACCGGGGGATTCAGTTCGGGCCCCGGCTGGTCTCCCCCCAGGATGCCTGCCAGACCGGGCTCGGCTTCTGGATGCGCCTTGCAGACCGGTTCGGCTGGGGAGATCACTTTCCCTGGCGCACCGAAACGGGGCGCGCAGACCCGCTCCGATTCTACGACTGGGTTCTCGCAAGAAATCCCGATACGGCCGGGTTGACTGTCGAAGCCCTCAAAGCCAGTGCGCCCGAACCGATCTTCTGGCCCCTGGACCGGGGCCGCGGGGTGAAGCGGACATCTCCTCCCTTCCCCACGGATTCTGGAAAGATCCCGCCGGCCCCCGCGCCCGAAAAGATCTCCCTTCCGGACGGAGGCACAGCGCAAACACAGGATATGGGTTGAATAAACAATGAAAGTACAGAAGAAGAAACTGCTGCTGGTGGATGCGGAGAAGTGCATCGGCTGCTTCGGGTGCGACGCGGCCTGCCGGATGGAGCATGATCTGCCGCCGGGGCCAAAGCCCTTCAAGGTCTTCCGGATCGGACCCATCGCGGAAGACGGGACATTCCGGATGCACCACCGGGCCGTCACCTGCTTCCACTGCGACCAGCCGGCCTGCGTGTCGGTCTGCCCCACCGGGGCCATGCAGAAGCGGGATGACGGAATCGTCTTTTCGGACATGGAACTCTGCATCGGCTGCCAGACCTGCGCGGTCGCCTGCCCCTTCGGGATTCCGGAGCTGAACCCGGGGACCGGAAAGATCGCCAAGTGCGACAGTTGCCGGGAGCGGCTTGACAAGGGGCTCTGGCCTGCATGTGCGCTCAAGTGTCCCACGGGTGCGCTCTCATTTGGAAGCCCCGGCGACGTGGTTCGCCTCCGGCGGGGGGACCATGCTGTCCATATCGTGGAAACCTTCTGCCGGCCCCAGGACTGACGGAGCCGGACAAAGAGAACAGGAATAACAAATATGCTCAGACTTACCGGAAGCCCGACTGAACGGGCATTTTCCCAGGAGATCATCCGGATGAGCGGCCAAAATCTGCTGGAGTGTCTCCAGTGCGGCAAATGCACCGGACTCTGC
>JAABSP010000199.1 GCA_011390345.1 Desulfobacteraceae bacterium | reverse complement strand
GTCTCCTCCTCGATCACGAAGAGAATCAGTTCCCGGGTTCTGTCGGGCCATTCCACCAGCAGGGGGATGTCCAGCGCCCGGAACCGGTCCCCCAGCCGTTCTTTCAACTGCTCCTGCCGGATCGGAAGGATCCGGGCTTTCCCCTTCAGATCCGCGGCCTCCGGTTCCGCAAAGAATTCAAGGGAATCCTCGGGATAGTCGATGATCAGGTTCTTGAAATTCTGGTCATTGGAGGTCGGGGGCGTTTTATCTTCTACAGAGCCGGTATTCTCCATAAAATCCTTTCCGTTCCGTGTTCACTGTTCCGATATAATATCGGGGCTTCAGGCATTTGGCAAGCCGGTTTCCTCCACCTCCCATGCAAATCCGGTGAGGGTAGCTGCATTATGCCCCTGGTCTCCCTTTGAAAAAAACCTTTTCGCGCACTCGATTTGCAGGTTCAATATGATGATCAGGAACCGGCAGCAGGACCTTCATTCAATCTCTCTTCGATCTCTTTGCTCCAGACCCCTATCCCGCCGATATAATCATCTCTGGTGGCAACAGCCGGCAGAGGCTCTCTTTCCAGAAATTGCCTGACATCCCTGTACTTCGGCTTGGGGTTTGCATCATGCCAGCAGATCACTCCGGATTCCGGAATGATCCTCTTTGCCAGTTCCGTATCCAGAGATACGCCGTGAGCAGAGTGATCCCCGTCGATCAGCACGAGGTCGAATGGGCCGTATTCTTTCAAAAGGGTTCGGCTGTCGAGTTCATGGGAGTCTCCGTATAATTGGGTAAAGCGGCTTCTCCGTTCAGCAGCTACTCCGGAACCGATCTGATCACGGGACAGCCCAGAATTGTTGTAAATCTTTGAAAGGATTTTCCATCTCGGATTTTGATAGGCAATGGAGACGACCTCGGATTCCGGAAGCAGGAAAAGAAAGAAATCTGACGTTATTCCCAGATATGTCCCGATTTCAAATATCCGTTTCGGCCGATAGTGCAGCACAATTGCGGCCAGTGCTTCATAATCTTTCAGATGCGTCATGCTCTGGGCTCTTTGGGCGGCTGCCGCGGCTGCTGCCATGCCGGATTTCCGGGCCGATTCATCCATTGAAAAAAAGGTGAAAAAATCATCGATTCGAGAAAGCATTCCTGTCCTCATGGATGCCGTAGGTTTATCATCGGAAGACCCATCAGCCCGGTGTTGCAGGCTACGCCCTGGCAATCCCGCGGGTCCACAGATCCTCCAACTGCGGTGAAGGATACACAGGATGGGTATACTTCTACAATTAGTAAATTTCTATCATAATTTCCCGTTCCTGTATATGGACTATCATCTTTTTTTGTGGGATGTCTCACACTTTGAAAAAAATGGCTTGCAACGAAGGGGGGGAAATTGTAAGTTCTATATAATTTTTTACAGTAGATCCGATTTTACAGCATATCCTATAACGGATGAATATTTGGGGACTGAAATGTCATTTTCCTTAAAAACAAAGATCGCCTTTTGGACCAGTATCTGTCTGGTGGCAACGGCTGCGGTCATTATCATATATTCGCTCTTTTCACTGCGGGGAAGCGGGCTTCAGGCGGCCCGGGGAAATACCGTGGCCTTTGCCCGGGGGTATGCGGGGCAGATCCGGGTATCTGCGGAGCGTGCCATGAACACGGCAAGAACCCTGTCCCAGGCTATGTCGCTCATGGGGAGCGATGCCGGATCAGACATCGGGCGGGATCAGGTGAACCGGATTTTGCGGCGAGTTCTTGTGGAAAATCCCGATTTCAAGGCCGTCTATACTGTTTGGGAGCCGGATGCCTTTGACCGCATGGATTTCGGATTTGCTGGCATGGAAGGGCACGATGAAACGGGCCGGTTCATCCCCTACTGGTATCGGAATGAAGCCGGAGAGATTCTTTTTGCGCCCCGCCTTTATTATGCCGAGGCCGATACAGAACGCGGCCAATTCTACAGCCGTCCCAAAACCACGGGACAGGAGACCGTTGCTGGGCCCTATCCGTATCCCATCGGCGAAAAGGAGATTTCTCTGATCTCCATGACCTCGCCCATATCCGTAGAGGGGAGATTTCTGGGGGTTGCGGGGGTGGATCTGACCCCGGCTTTCTTTCAGAATCTCACAGAGCGGGTGGTGGATAGCGAGAAGGGCCAAGATGCCGGAATCGTACTTTTCAGCCACAACGGAACTATTGTCGGCGCATCAAAAGAGCAGGAACTCGTAGGAAAAAGCGCGGACAGCTTACTTGCCGATATCGATTCGGAAAAGGTGCTGGATCGGATTCGGACTGGAGAGATGATTGTCCATAACACGGATCAGCATCTGGCCGTTTTTCTGCCCTACACTTTGGGCAAGGATGGGAGACCCTGGGCTCTTTCCGTGCGGGTTCCAAAATCAGAGATCATGGAGCAGGCGGATCGGTTGATGCTCCATCAGATTTATATTGGTGGGATCTGTATTCTGCTGGCGATCGGCGGACTGGTCATCACTGCCCGTGGAATCGAGAAACCGATCTCTTCGGTGGTGGATGGTCTGACCGGGAATGCAGATGGGGTCAAGGAGGGCTCTTATCAGGTGGCCAATGCGAGCCGGGAACTGGCTGAAAGCGCCGCGCAGCAGGCCTCTATTCAGGAGGAAGCGGCCGCGTCTCTGGATGAGATCTCGGCCATGATCCAGGAGATGGCGGAAAAGGCTGCAGAAGCCAATGGTTTGACCCGTGAGGCCGGAGAGGTCATGGCCAGGGCCGGCCACTCCATGGAGACATTGAAAGAAGCCATGACCGAGATCCAGGGGGCAGGGGAGGAGACGGCAAAGATCGTCAAGACCATCGACGAGATCGCGTTTCAGACCAATCTGCTGGCGCTGAATGCGGCTGTTGAGGCGGCCCGAGCCGGAAGGGCCGGGGCCGGTTTTTCCGTGGTGGCTCAGGAGGTCAGAAACCTTGCCTCCAGAGCAGCAGAGGCCGCAGGAGATACCGCGGGCCGGATTCAATTTTCCCTTAAAAAAGTTGGTGAGGGCGCGGAGACTGTCCGGCAGACGGGACTCGATTTTACAGATGCCGCTGAAAAAGTCGGGAATGTGGACAGACTGATCGAGGAGATCGCGGCCGGCTCCAAAGAACAGGCCCAGGGCATCCATGAGATCAACCGGGCCGCGTCCGAATCGGAAAAGATCATTCAGATCGTGGCGGCCAATGCTGAGGAGACATCGGGCGCAGCCGAACAGATGGATGCCGAAGCAATCGGGATGAAGGCGGCTGTGGATTGCCTGAGACGCTACATTGATGGCCGGGAGAGATTCAATTCAGAAGAGTTTTCCGAAAAAGAGGGAAAAGAGAAAACCCCATCACATTTGAAAAAAATCGGAGGCACAGACCCGGCTCAGCAGGAGCTGAAAAAACCGGCCCAACAAATACCGAATGGGAGACCGAATCGGGCAGCGAATGGGGAAAAACCGCCGGACCGAATGCTGCCGTTGGACGAGAATGATACTGAAGATCATGATCTGAGTTCCTTTTGAATCGATTCCAAATGCCGCATATGCTCCGTCAGTTGTTTCGGAAACGGCTGGCTCTTTTTGGTCTCATCATGATCATCGGTTTTCTGGTGGCAGCCCTCTTTGCGCCGCTGCTTTCTCCGCATTCGCCCTATAAGCAGTTTTTCGACGGATTGACCATCCAGGGCGCGCCCCTTTCGCCGAACGAGAGATTTCTTCTGGGAACCGATCTTCTGGGCCGGGATCTGCTCTCCCGGCTCCTGTATGGGGCCAGGACTTCGCTGATCATAGGCGTCGCGGCCAATGGCGCGGCGCTTTTCATCGGCGCGACACTGGGGATTATCGCGGGATATGCACAAGGATGGACCGGCGCGGTCATCATGCGCTTTACCGATTTGATGATGGCCTTTCCCGCGCTGCTGCTGGCTATTTCGCTGGCGGCCATCTTCGCGCCGAGCCTCTGGATCGTGGCCCTGGTGATCGCGCTGGTCAACTGGGTTCAGGTGGCCCGGGTGATCTATTCCCAGACCGTATCCCTGACCGCGCGGGAGTATATCGAGGCGGCCCGCTCCATCGGCGCGGGCTGGCCCCGGATTCTCTTTTTCCATATTCTTCCCCATCTCTGGCCCACGCTGCTGGTCTGGGGAACTCTGGGGATCGCCACCACTGTGCTGCTGGAGGCGACCCTTTCATTCCTCGGGATCGGGGTTCGTCCTCCGATTCCCTCCTGGGGCGGCATCATCTACGAGAGCCAGTCCTACTTTCTGGATGCGCCGTGGCTGGTCTTCTTCCCGGGGCTCTGCATCATGTTTCTCTCCCTCTCCTTCAATCTGGTGGGGGATGCGCTTCGGGATGTCCTGGACCCGACGCAGCGGGGGAGGGGATGATGCTTCAGTTTCTGGCCCGGCGTTTTGGACAGGCAGTTGCCATTCTGCTGGGGGTGACGGTGATCACCTTTGCCCTCTCCTTTCTCATGCCTGCCGATCCGGTCCGGATGATCGCCGGCCGCAGCGCCACACCGGAGACCGTGGAATCGATCCGGCGGGAGCTGGGGCTGGATCAGCCCCTGCCGGCTCAGTATCTGCGGTATGTCAGCAGACTTTTGCAGGGGGATTTCGGAAGATCCTATATGCAGAAGACTGAGGTGAGCACCCTGATCCTGAGCCGGCTGCCCGCGACCCTGCTCCTGCTGGCCGGCGCCATCTTCTTTGAGCTGCTCATCGGAATGCCCGCAGGGATCTTTGCCGCGACCCGGCGGGGACGGGCATCGGACAACTGGATCATGGCCATCTCCTTTGCCGGGGTCTCCATGCCCCAGTTCGTCATCGGTCTGCTGCTACTCTATCTCTTTGCCTATATGATTCCCATTTTTCCTTTGGGGGGTTACGGTTCTCTCATGCATCTGGTGCTGCCCGCTTTGACCCTTGGCATCTCGGGCGGGGGATGGTATTCCCGGATGATGCGTTCGGCAATGATAGATGTATTGCGCAAGGATTATATCCGAACGGCCCGGGCCAAGGGGATGCGGGAGCAACGGGTGATTCTGGTGCATGGCCTGCGGAACGCGATTCTTCCGATCATCGCGATGGTGGGTCTCGATATCGGCATCTTTATGGCCGGCGCGGTGGTGGTGGAGTCGGTCTATGGCTGGCCCGGCATCGGTCAGCTTGCGTGGCAGGCGATTCAGGTGGTCGATATTCCGATTATCATGGGCGTTACCCTGGTGGCTGCCATCGGCATTGTCACCGGAAATCTTCTGGCCGATCTGGTCATGCCTTTTCTCGACCCTCGGCTGCAACTGGAGTAAATTTTATTTAATAAGGAGGATCAGATGGGAAAAGCGGTGAAACTCTTGGCGATGGTTCTGATACTTTCGATCATGGCGATCTCCGGCGCTGCAGTTGCCGATGACATCAAACAGGGCGGCGTGATGACCGTCACCTTCAAAGATGGTGTGGCGACTCTGGACCCGGCCATCGGCTATGACTGGCAGAACTGGTCCATGATCAAATCGATCTTCGACGGCCTGATGGATTACGAGCCGGGAACCTACAAACTCAGACCCGGTCTGGCTCAAAGCTATGAGGTCTCTGAGGACGGACTCGTATACACCTTCACTTTAAGAGACGGGATAAAATTCCACAATGGCCGGCCCATGACCGCAACTGATGTCAAATACTCCCTGGAGCGGACCATCAACCCGGAGACCCAGAGCCCGGGGCAGGGCTTTTACAGCAGCGTAAAGGGTTTTGACGCTGTGGCCTCCGGTGAGAAGACCGATCTTGCCGGTGTGACCGCGGTGGACCCGAAGACCGTGCGGATCGAGCTGAAGAATCCTGATGCCACCTTTCTCCATCTGGTGGCCCTCAACTTCTCCTTTGTGGTTCCCAAAGAGGCCGTGGAAGAGCATGGCGCGGATTTCGGCAAGCATCCAGTGGGAACCGGGGCCTATAAACTGGCGGAATGGAATCTCGGGCAGAACCTGATCTTCGAGCGGAACAAAGATTACTATCGCGCAGGGGTTCCCAAGCTGGACAAGATCACCTTTCAGATCGGACAGGAGCCAAATGTGGCGCTGCTGCGTCTCCAGCGGGGAGAGGTCGATGTATTGGGCGACGGAGTCCCCCCGGCTCGCTATATCAAGATGAAGAGCGATCCCCGGTATAAGGAGAACTTCATGGAAGGCCCCCAGCTCCAGACAAGCTATCTCACCATGAACGTCCGAATGGAGCCCTTTGACAATCCCAATGTCCGGAAGGCCGTGAACATGGCGATCTTCAAAGAGCGGATCTGCCAGATCATCAACAACCGCGCGGTATCTACGGATCAGCCCCTGCCCCCGGCCATGCCCGGGTATGCCGAGGATTACAAAGGCTATTCCCTGAACCGGGCAAAGGCCAAAGACCTGCTGGCCGAGGCCGGATATCCCGATGGATTCACCACGGAACTCTATGCCATCAATACGGACCCGAACCCGCGCATCGCGCAGGCCATGCAGCAGGATCTGGCCGGGATCGGAATCAAGGCGGAGCTGAAGACCCTGGCCAGTTCGACCGTGATCGCGGCCGGCGGGGAGCCGGATCAGGCCCCCATGCTCTGGTCCGGAGGACTGGCATGGCTGGCTGATTATCCGGACCCCTCCAATTTCTATGGCCCGATCCTGGGCTGCGGCGGTGCGGTCAAGGGGGGCTGGAACTGGGCCTGGTACTGCAACGAGAAGATCGAAGAGAAGGCCGGAAAGGCCGATGCGATGAGCGATCCTGCCATGGCCCAAAAACGGATCGACATGTGGCGGGAGATCTTCATCGAGATAATGGAAGATGCCCCCTGGGTTCCGGTCTTCAACGAGCTGCGCAATACCATGCGGTCGGATCGGATCGGCGGCCCAAAAGAACTCTTTGTGGACCCGGTCTTCCGGCCCTGCAACTATCGGTATGTCTATGCAAAAGATGTGCAATAAAGAGCCCATTTCATTTTTTACCGCGGAGCTGCGATGAAAATAGAATCTGACCATACTATCCATCAGGAGAAGCGCCATTACGGGTGGGACAATTCTTTGAAGCCGGCCCTGACCGTATCTCCGGGAAGCGTGGTGACCTTTGATGTGCCGGATGCTTCCGGAGGGCAGTTCACGCCGGCATCCAAAGCCGGAGACATCCCCGGACTCGACTTTTCCAATGTCAACCCCGTCACAGGGCCGGTTGCCGTTGAAGGGGCCGTTCCCGGCGATGCCCTGAAGATCACGCTCCTCGGTTTCGAGTTGACGGACTGGGGGTGGACCGCGATCATTCCCGGCTTCGGACTGCTGGCGGATCGATTTCCGGACTCGTTCATGCACATCTGGCGGTTTGCGCCGGAGACGGGCGCTTTGGCGGAATTCGGCCCCGGGGGCCGGGTTCCGATCCGGCCCTTTCCGGGAACCATCGGCGTGGCCCCGGCCGCGCCGGGCCTGCAGGAGGTGATCAACCCCCGCCGGGTGGGCGGCAACATGGATACCCGGGATCTGACCGAGGGAACCATTCTCTATCTTCCGGTCGAGGTGGAAGGGGCGCTTCTCTCGATCGGAGACGGACATGCTGCCCAGGGGGATGGGGAGGTCTGCGGAACAGCCATCGAAAGCCCTTTCAAGCTGACCGTGAAGCTGGAACTGGAGAAGGGAGGGGCCCCGCCCTTTCCGAGATTCACCACCCCGGGTCCGGTCACCCGTCATATCGATGAAAAGGGGTATGAGGTGACGACCGGTGTGGGGCCGGATCTGATGGCATCGGCCAAGGCTGCGGTATCGGCCATGGTCGATCTCATCTCGGGCCGATACGGCATGAGCGCCCCTCATGCCTATATGCTATGCAGCGTCTGTGCGGATCTGCGGATCAGCGAGATCGTGGACGCGCCCAACTGGATCGTCACCTGTCACTTTCCGCTCTCGGTCTTTGCATAAATGGCCGAAGCGGGAAAAGCGGCCCGGGCCGAAACCGTCCTGACGGTGGAAGATCTCACCGTCGGCTTTGTCACGGAGACGGGCGCGGTTCGGGCCGTGGAATCGATCGGTTTTTCCATTGACCAGGGGAAAACATTGGGGCTGGTGGGGGAGTCGGGCTGCGGAAAGAGTGTGACGGCCATGGCCGTGATGCGGCTGCTGCAAATGCCGCCGGCATTTGTGGCATCAGGGCGCATTCTTTTTGATGGCCAGGATCTGCTGACGCTTCCGGAACATCGGATGCGCTCTATCCGGGGCAATCGCATCGGCATGATCTTTCAAGAGCCCATGACCAGCCTCAATCCCTGTTTTACCGTGGGATTTCAGATCGGGGAGGTGCTTCGGATTCACCGGGGAATGAACCGGTCTGAGGCCCGGGACAGGGCTGTGGAACTGATGGAGGGCGTGGGAATCGGCGCTGCAGAATCGCGGGTGGACCAATACCCCCATCAGCTCTCCGGGGGACTGCGGCAGCGGGTGCTGATCGCCATTGCCCTGGCCTGCCAGCCCCGGCTCCTCATCGCGGATGAGCCGACAACCGCACTGGATGTGACGGTCCAGGCGCAGATCCTCAATCTGCTGGCCCGGCTTCAGGAGCAGCTCGACATGTCGGTGCTTCTGATCACCCATGATCTTGGCGTGGTGGCCGAGACCTGTGATCATGTGGCGGTGATGTATGCGGGACGGGTGGTGGAGAGTGCGCCGGTGGCTGAACTCTTTTCCAGGCCGGCGCATCCCTATACCTGCGGTCTGATGTCGGCAATCCCCCAGTTGGGCCGCCGGTCCGAATACCTGCCCACTATTCCGGGGGTGGTTCCGAGCCTGGAAAACCGATCGGTCCATCAGTGCTGTTTTGCCGGCCGGTGTCTTCAGTCTCAAATGATCTGTTTTAAACAGTTTCCCCCCCTGAAAAAAGAGCGTAATAATCATGACCTTGCCTGCTGGAACCCCTGTGAATCCTGATCTGCTAGCGGTGAACGGGCTGCAGAAATACTTTCCGGTAAAGGGGAGCCGGCGGGTGGTGCATGCGGTGGAGGATGTCACTTTCCGCCTCCGCCACGGAGAGACCCTCGGTGTGGTGGGAGAATCCGGGTGCGGAAAATCGACTTTGGGCCGGGTGATTCTCCGCCTGCTGAGGCCGACCGCTGGTCAGATTCGGCTCGACGGCAGGGATCTGCTCGGCCTCTCCCCCCGTGAACTGCGCATGGCCCGCAGGGATATGCAGTTGATCTTTCAGGATGTGTACGCCTCTCTGGACAAACGGCAGAAGGTCGGGAGCATCATCGAAGAACCCCTGAAGGTACATGGTATCGGGAATCGGAAAGAGCGGCGGGATCGGGGGATCGAGCTGCTGGAGATGGTGGGGCTGGACTCTTCGGCCGCAGCCCTTTATCCCCATGAATTCTCCGGGGGGCAGCGCCAGCGGATCGGTATTGCCCGGGCCATTGCCCTCTCCCCGAAGCTCGTGGTGGCTGACGAGCCAATTTCCGCGCTCGATGTCTCGATTCAGTCCCAGATCCTGAACCTGCTGGTGGATCTGCGGAAGCAACTGGGGCTCTCCTACCTCTTCATCTCCCATGATATGACGGTGGTGGAGCATATCTGCAATCGGGTCGCGGTGATGTATCTGGGCCAGATCGTTGAGACGGCTCCGGTGGAAGATCTCTATTCATCGCCCCGACATCCCTACACCCGGGCACTGCTGGCCGCGATTCCCCGCCTGGACCACCCGGGCCAGCGCACCCAACGGCCCCTGCTCAATGGCGAGCCTCCCAATCCGGAAAATCCGCCCCCTGGCTGCCGCTTCCATACCCGATGCCCATCGGTGATGGAGATCTGTCGAAATGTTTCCCCGGATGAATTTTCAGTGGGAGCTGAAGAAGGTTTTCATGGGGTTCGATGCCATCTGTATGGGGATTGATCCGGTTTGGACCGAAAGAATGCTTTTTTTCTGCCAAAGGGCGTTATCACTTGAAAAGAAAGAGAAGATTGTATAGGGTTAAGCTGTTGTTAAAAACAGAATGAAGATCCTTAGATGACCTTATAGAGAAATGGATTGCAATGCTTACGGGCTTTGAAAAGATTATAGAAGAACGAATATTGAAGGCGCAGCGGCAAGGAGAGTTCGACAATCTTCCGGGCCACGGAAAGCCCCTGCGAATGGAAGAGGGGTGCAGTCTTCCCGATGACCTGCGCATGGGATATAAGATCCTGAAAAATGCAGACTGTCTTCCGCCGGAGATCGAGCTGAAAAAGGAGATCTGGCAGACCGAGGAGCTTCTGACCGGCATGGCGGACACCAAAGAGAAGTATCAGACCCTGAAGAGGCTCAACTATCTGATCATGAAGCTCAACACCCTCCGAAACACCTCCATCCACTTTGAAATGCCGCAGGTCTATCTGGGAAAACTGACAGACCGATTCGGAGAGAAGAGAACTTCCGGCCGCTGAACAGGTCCGACTATGGGAAAGCCCAAAAAAGAGAAAAAGACAGAGGGCCTCTTCAAAGGGGTCTTCATGGCCTATTTCATATTGATATTTCATGTGGTGCTGCTTGGGGCCGTGGGATGCCTGGTCCTCTTCTTCCGGGGATTTGTGCAGTATATGCTCTGGATCTTTCTGGGAGGAACCGCATTGATCCTCGCATCGGCCCTCTATTTCCTGCGCCGTTTCCGAAAAGAGAAAGATGCCCTGGGGGATACCCTCAGATCCCCTGCTTTTCGGGGCAGATCCGTGGAGATCAGCCTCTTGGGGGGGATGGCTTCGGTGAAACTTGGCCAGTCCCAAAGCCCGTCCGAGAACCCCGCTCTTGACGGCAGCGGCGTAATGGAACCCGCGCGGCAGTTGGAAGATCCCACCACTGCACGCATCCGGGAGCTGAGCGCGCTTGCCCGGCTGCTGGAGGAGGATCTGATCACCCGGGAGGAGTACAACAAGGTCAAGCAGCAGATCTTCAAAGCCTACGGATAGAAGATCATGGATGAAAACCGGCTTGAAACCGGATCAAAAAAATGGATAGGAAGGGAACCGACATGAGCAGACCAACCATTGCCCTGCTCTCCGGGGGCGAATCTTCGGAGCGGGAAGTGTCGCTCAAAAGCGGCGAGCAGGTCTATCAGACCCTGAACAAAGAGAAATATGACGTGATCCGGTATGATCCCAAAACGGATCTCGCGCGTCTTGTCGCGGATGCGGATAAAATCGATTCGGCCCTCGTCATTCTCCACGGCCCTTACGGGGAAGACGGCACGATCCAGGGGCTGCTCGATCTGCTCCATATCCCCTACCAGGGAAGCGGGGTTCTGGGAAGCGCCCTTGCCATGAACAAGCTCGCGGCAAAGCAGATCTATGAAAAGGCCGGGCTTCTGGTCCCCTCCTACGTATCCCTGCGCCGGGATGAGGCAATCGATCCGGCCTTTATCGTCTCCCAAACCGGGCTTCCCCTTGTGGTCAAGCCGGTCAGCGGCGGATCGAGCATCGGCATGTCTCTGGTTCGGAACGCGGAAGAGATCACCGGGGCTGCGGAAAAGGGCTTTGTCTATGATGAGATGCTGCTCTTCGAGTCCCATATCCACGGGCTGGAGTTGACCGGCGGTGTTGTGGGAAATCAGGAATTGGAAGCCATGCCGATCATCGAGATCATCCCCGAAAAGGGCCATGAATTCTTTGATTACGAGGCGAAATATGTGGCTGGAAGGACAAAGGAGATCTGCCCGGCCCGGATCGATGAAGATCTGACCCGGCGTGCCCAGGAGTCTGCCCTGACTGCTCATAGGGCACTCTTTTGCCGCGGGTACAGCAGAACCGACATGATCCTGAAAGGCGCACAGATCTATGTACTCGAAACCAACACCATTCCAGGCATGACCCCCACAAGCCTCTTTCCCCAGGCCGCGCAGGCCGCAGGAATGAACT
>JAABSP010000075.1 GCA_011390345.1 Desulfobacteraceae bacterium | reverse complement strand
AAACCAACACCATTCCAGGCATGACCCCCACAAGCCTCTTTCCCCAGGCCGCGCAGGCCGCAGGAATGAACTTTTCCCAGCTTCTGGACAGGCTCATCGATCTGAGCATGGAGAGGCGCGACAATGGTTAATTCAGTGGGTAATCCAATGGGTAATCCGGCAGGGGTTCTCATATTTAAAAACGGCAATCATCGATGCAGTATAATGTGAAGATCGGCGGAAAGATCCGAGAAGAGAAAGAGGGAGGTTCAGCATGAAGGTACTTGTCATCGGCGGCGGCGGCAGAGAGCATGCCCTGGTCTGGAAGATCGCGCAGAGCCCCAAGGTGGAGAAGATCTACTGCGCACCCGGAAACGCGGGCATTGCCCAACTGGCCGAATGTGTCCCCATAAAAGCCGATGATATCGACGGGCTGGCCCAGTTCGCGGCAAAGAATCTGGTCGATCTGACGGTGGTGGGCCCGGAAGATCCCCTCTCCAGAGGGATTGTGGATCGATTTGGGGCCCAAGGGCTTCGGATCTTCGGCGCATCAGGAAACGCGGCCCGCCTGGAATCGAGCAAATCCTTTGCCAAAGCCATCATGGAGAAGTACAAGATCCCCACGGCCAAAGGGTCCCGGTTTTCCGATCCGGAATCGGCCCAAGCCTATATCCTTCAGATGGGCGCGCCCATCGTGGTCAAGGCCGACGGTCTGGCTGCCGGCAAGGGCGTCATTGTCTGCGAAACCGAGGAGGAGGCGCTCTCTGCGCTGAAGCGGATCATGGTGGACCGGGAGTTTGGCGAGGCCGGGGACCATGTGGTGATCGAGGAGCGTCTGGTCGGCGAAGAGGCCTCCTTTCTGGCCTTTACGGACGGCAAGACGGTCCTGCCGCTGCCGACCTCCCAGGATCACAAGCCGATCTATGATGATGACAAAGGCCCAAACACCGGCGGCATGGGGGCCTATTCCCCCGCGCCCGTGGTGGACGGCTATCTCCATCGGAAGGTCATGCAGACGGTCATGCTGCCCACGGTGAAGGGGATGGCACAGGAGGGCTGCCCCTACAAGGGCGTTCTCTACGCGGGGCTGATGATCAAAGGGGATCAGGTCAAGGTGCTCGAGTTCAACGCCCGGTTCGGAGATCCGGAGGCCCAGCCCCTGCTGATGCGCATCAAAAACGATATCGTCGATGTGATGGAGGCCATTATCGACGATCGGCTCCATGAATGCACGCTGGAGATCGATGACCGGGCCACGGTCTGCGTGGTCATGGCTGCCGGCGGCTATCCCGGATCATACAAAAAAGGGCTTCCCATCTCCGGTCTTGAAAAGGCCGCAGAGATGGAGGATGTGATGGTCTTCCATGCCGGAACCGCAGAGGCCGAGGGAAAGATCGTGGCCAGCGGCGGACGGGTCCTGGGGGTGACAGCCCTGGGCGATTCCGTGGGCAAAGCCATCACAACCGCGTATGAAGCGGTTTCGGCCATTCACTGGGACGAGGTCTTCTATCGGAAGGATATCGGGGTAAAGGCTCTGCGCCGGATGGAGATCGCGCCGCTGGTGGGAATCGTCATGGGCAGCGATTCCGATCTTTCGGTGATGGAAGAGGCCGCGGCCATTCTGAAAAAGTTTGAAATCCCCTTCCGGATGACAGTGGCCTCGGCCCACAGAAGTCCGGCCCGCTCGGCCGAGTTCGCCTCCACAGCAAGAGAGCGGGGGATGAAACTGCTGATCGCAGGCGCAGGACATGCCGCGCATCTGGCCGGCTCGATCGCGGCCCATTCTCCTCTGCCGGTGATCGGCGTCCCCATCGATTCATCGGCACTTCAGGGGCTCGATGCGCTCCTCTCCACGGTTCAGATGCCGCCGGGAATCCCGGTCGCCACAATGGCCATCGGAAAACCAGGAGCCCGAAATGCCGCGATTCTGGCGGTTCAGATCCTCGCTCTTTCGGATGCGGATCTGGCCAAGCGGTTTGATGCCTACAAATCGGCAATGGCGCTGCAGGTGGAGCAGAAGGCAAAGGACATTGAAAAGGCCCTCTGAGCTTCTGTTCGCCATCGATCCGGACAACCCGGAACCGGAGATCATCGGGGCAGGAGGCAAGATATTGAAGAAGGGCGGGGTCATCATCTTCCCCACCCGGGGATTATACGGCCTTGGGGCATCTGCCTTTGACCCGGATGCGGGAGAGCGGATCTTTAGGATCAAAGGCCGGCCCTCCAGAAAGCCGATTCTGGTTCTCATCGCCCAGAGATCGGATCTCGAGGATCTGGCAGCAGAGATTCCGCCGCATGCAGTGCGGATCATGGAACGATTCTGGCCCGGCCCCGTGACCCTTGTCTTCCGGGCAAAGGGGAAAAACCTCTCCCATCTAACCGCCGGGACCGGCAAGATCGGAATACGCCTCTGCAGCCATCCCGCGGCCGCGGCTCTTGTTCAGGCCGCGGGAATGCCGATAACCGGAACGAGCGCCAATCTTTCGGGCCAGGCCGGCGCTTCCGGAATATCCGATATCGATCACCGCGTCCGTGGGTCGGTCGATATGATCATCGATAGCGGCCCCCTTGCCGGGGGCCCCGGCTCCACGATTGTGGACGTAACAGCAGACCCGCCTCAAATTCTGCGGGAGGGGAGCGTTCCCCCCGCATCGATCGCCGAACTTTTTTGATCGGAAATAGGATTGTGGTTGCAAAACGATTGACAAAAGGATCAATCTTTTCTATAAAACAGGGGAAATTGATTGCCGGGGTGGTGAAACTGGTAGACGCAGAGGACTCAAAATCCTCCGGGCTTTACGTCCATGCGGGTTCGATTCCCGCCCCCGGCACCAGATTCAAATCCGTAAAGGTTGCCATCCAAAGGCGGCCTTTTTTTCTTCCTTTGGCTATATTTGTGGTTAGACTTGCGTTTCCATACCGCCTGCCGTAATTCTTCTGTCTGTTTTTTATTTCCGATTTCACCTCTCTGTTGTCAAGTTTCTTCATTTTTCACTGTTTTTTTGACAAAAAAAGCTTTTTAATATAAGTAAAAACATGTATGCTAATTATTAGCAGGAGACTTCGGATTGGCATCAATCAAAATTCCCTACGATGGACTCAGCTCCGAGACACTGCAAAGACTGGTTGAGGAAGTTGTCACCCGAATCGGAACCGACTACGGAGAAGAGGAAATTCCTACGGAAAAGAAGGTGGATCAGGTGATCCGTGCCTTGAGAACCAAAAAGGCGATAATCCTCTATGATACCTCCACGGAAACCTGCAATATACTATCCACTGATGATCCGCGAGTAAAGGCGCTGAAGAAGGCGGAGTAAATCAGACCTGGGCGCTGAAAGATAAAGAATCTGCAAAATCAGAAGAACCCATAAACCAGGAGAGAAAAATGAATGACGACGCGAAGAAGTTTGTCAGCACCGTTTCGGTGGGCCTGAAGATCTTTTCCAATGGCCTCGATTTAATTGCCGATATGATTGAAAATTATGCCAATGTCCCCGAGGAGGAGGGTGAAAAAGAAACCCCTGCACCGAAAACCGGGGCCCAAGAGAAGAAGGCCAAACCGGCTCCCCGGAAAAGAACAGCAAAAAAGAAGGGGAAGGGAACCATGACCGATGTGGTGCTTCAGCATGTCATCGATGCAGAGAGCGGCATCCATATCGACCAGCTCGAGGAGCAGACCGGCATCCAAAAGAAGAAGCTCCACGGCATTGTCCATCGTCTGCGGGGCCAGGGGAGAATCCGGAATATGAAGCAGGGGGTTTACGTTCCCGCGGAATGAACCATTTTTGTTTTCCGTATCGGAGACCGAGCCGGGGCTGGCTTGACATGTTGATGCCTCATCCTTATAGATAAACTGAATAGATAAACCAAAATAGAAATTTTTGGATACGGCTTTACAGAAGGTCTCTTCTCTCTGCAAAGCCGTTCCTGTAACCGTAAATAAGGAAAGAGGAGCATCATGCCAAAGCCGAAGAATGCAATGGAGATCTTCCAGCTTCTGGATAAGTCCAACTGTCGGGATTGCGGGGAAAAGACCTGCCTTGCCTTTGCCGGAGCGGTTTTCAGAGGTCAGAGAAGACTGGATGAATGTCCCAGGCTGGATCAGGAGACGATAGAGAAGTATTCCGAATCGGAAAGCGAGGGGACCCTTGAGGAGAACAGGGATGATTATCTGCGCTCCTTAAAAGAGGAGATCCCCAAAATCGACCTTGCCGAGGCGGCCCAGCGGGTCGGAGGAGAATTCAACGGAAAGAAGCTGACCCTCAAGGTGATGGGCAAGGATTTCAGCGTCGATAAAGAGGGCAATCTCTTTGCAGACATCCACGTCAACCCTTGGGTCGCAGTTCCGTTTTTGAATTATGTCATCGATAGCAGAGGTCTGGAACCGGCCGGCCAATGGCTCTCCTTCCGGGAGTTGAAGGAGGGAAAGGAGCGGTATCCGCTTTTTCAGAAACGGTGCGAGGAGGCAATGAAGCGGATCGCGGATCAATATACCGATCTGTTCGATGATATGGTTCACATCTTCAACGGAAAACAGGTGGAGGAGCAGTTTGAATCGGATATCTCCGTCGTACTCCATCCCCTGCCCAAGGTTCCGATCATGGTCTGCTACTGGGCTCCTGAAGAAGGACTCGGATCGAGCCTCAATATCTTTTTCGACAGCACCGCGGATGAGAATCTCGATATCGGCTCTCTTTTCTCCCTGGGCGCGGGCCTGACGCAGATGTTTGAAAAGCTGGCCCAGCGCCACGGTTATGTGAGCGCGGCATCCTCATAATACTTTTGGTTAATACGTTAATACTTATGGAAAAGAGGATCTGACCAATGCCGTATGTCAATATCAGGATCACGAAGGAGAATGCGACTTCGGACCAGAAGGCGCTTCTGATCAAAGGGGTGACGAATCTGCTGCAGGAGGTGCTGGGAAAGAACCCGCAGACGACCGTTGTGGTGATCGACGAGGTGGAGACGGAGAACTGGGGGATCGGCGGCGAAACAGTGACGGAAAGACGGAAGAGAGGAGAGTAGGCCCGGATGGAAGAGATTTGCTCCAGATTTACAGGCTGTTTACTGGGCGGCGCGGTCGGCGATGCACTGGGCGCGCCCGTTGAATTCATGTCCCTGTCTCAGATCCTGAACCGGTATGGGGAGAATGGCATTGAATGGTATGATTGGGCCTACGGCAAGCGGGGCGGGATCACCGATGATACCCAGATGACCCTCTTTACCGCAGAAGGGCTGATTCTGCATGGGCTTCGATACGACAAAGAACCCGAAGCGGTCGCGGTTTACCATTCCTATCAGCGATGGCTGGTGACCCAGAAGGTCATCGATACCGGCTCATTGATGAAGCGGTTCGGCAACTGCTCCACCGACGGCGTGCTGATGGGATACAAAAATCTTCACTCCCAGAGGGCCCCGGGACAGAGCTGCCTTTCCGCGCTGGCCAGCGGAGATATGGGGACGATGGAGAATCCCATCAATGACAGCAAGGGGTGCGGCGGGGTGATGCGGATCGCGCCGGCAGGTCTGTTTCTGAAAAAGGAGAAGGTTTTTGATACGGCCTGTCAGCTCGCGGCCATCACCCACGGCCATCGGACCGGCTATCTCGCCTCGGGGGTTCAGGCGCAGATCATCCATGAGATCATCTCCGGAAGGGAACTTTCGGATGCGGTCGAAGAGGCAAAGCGGATTCTTTTGGGATATGAACGCCATGAGGAGACTTTGGATGCGGTGGATCGAGCGATTCGCGCATGGGAGGAGGGGCGGCCCGTAACGCCGGAGACCGTGGAAAGCTTAGGCAGGGGCTGGATCGCGGAAGAGGCATTGGCGATCGGCCTCTATTGCGCTCTGGCGGCCGGGGATGATTTTGCAAAGTGTGTCCGGCTTGCGGTCAATCACGGCGGAGATTCCGACAGCACCGGATCGATTGCCGGGAATATCTGCGGCGCGATGCTGGGAAAGGATGCGATTCCCAAAAGGTTTTTGGAGGATCTGGAGCTGGCCGATTTGATCGAGGAGACGGGGCAGGATCTTTTCGAAAGAAGGGATGGATAAAAAAATGTGAGGCAGAAAAAGGAAATCCGATATGCAGCATATGATGAGCAAGGAGGAAATCGTTCAGGAGATCAGGAGGCTGAGCGTAATCGACCGGCTCAATATCTTGACCGATATCTGGGATGAAATAAAAGAATCGCAGGAGCAATAGAGTGGAGGGTGATTATAACCTTTTTTTCAACTATAGAGCAAAAATAGGTTCTTTTTTGGGTTTGATCTCAGATCTACTCATTATCAGAATCAGAATATGCAATCGCTTTAGCTTTATTTGCCTGGCTGATTTCTAAAGGAACAAAGAAGTCCTCTTTCTTGGGGATGAAGGATATTTTTAATTTACAATCTAATGCGTTAGCCAAAGATAAAAGCGTTTTCAGGGTAAAATTTGAACTTCCATTTAATATTTTAGTGACTGCTGGTTTTGAGACATTAAGCTTTTCAGCTAAATCCGTTTTATTGATTTTCTTCCTTTCCATGGATTCACATATTTTTTCTGTAACATCTAAAATCAATGTTTCTAATTGAAAGTTGAAGCTATCTTGGAATTTATTCAGTTTATTTTTAAACCAATTTTTACTCTTCATGGCGCTCCCTCTAAGATATTTAAGTGTCTTCATGTTCAATAATATTTATTTCTTCATCACCACTAAAATATATTTCCTTGCATTTTTCAGCTATCTTTTTTTTTCGGCTTAATACTTTTTTTTGGGGTTTACGAAAACCTTCGATAAGTATTAAAGAATTATTATTGCCTTTAAAACACAATATTCTAATTCCTCTACGGGTCTTTATTTCGTAAATATCATTGCCAATGTGTTTGAACTTTTCTTTATTAAAAGGATCACCTCTTTGAATGATCAGATTCATTGTCGCAATAACTTGTTCTTGATCTTCCATAGGAAGATCATCAATAAACTCTGTAACTTTACACTTATCTTTTTCGACAATACCGTATAATCTAAAAGTTGACCCAGATACTATTTCGATGATATCCATGTAAATAGTTAACCTATAAGTTAAAATTTGTCAATAGAAATGTTAATTGTGTCGATATCTCATAATTTATGTATGGGCGGTAAGATCACAGGTTTTTTTGATAATGATTTATTAAATAAATGCTATTCATTTGAAAAACGTCGCTCGCTCCACTCGCCTCCGGATCAGGCGCGGCCGCCTGGACTGCCTGCCGGGATTTTTGCCGCTCACTTTTTGTGGGCCATCCCCTACATATCCGGGGCACTCAATGGTGTGAGAAGGGGGAGCTGTGAGGCTTCTCCCTATCCCCATAGAAGTTCTATTCATACTCGTTGATGTCGTTTACCGGAAACTTGGACCATTCCTTGTAATCGGCTTCAGAACACTCCGCTGCTCGCTTCGGGTCAATGTCCCGGATGTGCCACGCATAATTCAATCGGCAATAGCCGGAAAGGTGATCAAAAGTAAATAAAACCCTGCCGATATCAGCAGAAGTGGGAAGAAGGCCAATATGGCGATCCGAATACGAGTCCCCGCAAAAGCAATTAAAATCGTTTTAAATATCGTTGGCATTCTGATTTCCTTTTCATTCATCGTAGCCTCAAATCGGTGGTGCCGTCACGTTCGGAATCAAGAAACATCACAGGGGTTTCGGTCGGGGAATAACTTCTGTGACAGCCCCTTCCCTTGACAACATATCCTTCTGTTTCCACCAAACGATAAAGGTTGCAACAACGATTAGCAGGTATGTGTCATAGGGTTGCGCATCTGGGAAAATCGGATTCATGAGCGAAAAGTGGAAGAACCCCGATAGAAGGATGCTGCCACTCGAGCTGTTGAAAAGTGCAGTTGCGATGACGCTGATCGCCAGGACTCCAGCAAAGAATGCCGCGAATGACCACTCGCTCTGCTGGGTTCCGCTCAACAGGAAGGCTGGCATATGCCAAAGCCCCCAGATGGCTCCAAGAATCAGCCCGGCCCAAAGCGGAGCGAACTTTCTTTGCAGAAGAGGAAGTGCGAGCCCCCGCCAACCGAACTCCTCGATCGGGCCCTTGATGGCGGCAAGGGTCAACGCCACGAGCAAAGCCTGAAAGGAAGAAAATGGAAAAGGTTCCGTTAGAAGGTTACCTCTAATCGCCGAACCGCCAATGAAGATCAATGGCATGCCAATGATAAGAAAGGCATACCAGGCTAAGCTGCAGCGCCATAGCAATGCCCGACCGAGGAAACGACGCAGACCGCCAAAGCCAGCGTTGCTGGTGACAAGAATAAACGCTGCGATTGCAGGCGCGTAAACGGCCAGGAAAAAAAGCGGATGGTTGCCGGTGAGCTGGCCAAACACCTTTCCCATAAGATCCGGGAGAAGAATATACAGTCCAAGGATACCCCAGGCGATGCCGAACGAAATCAGCAAAAACGGTGTAAATGAACGGAACTGCACTCGGTATGTTTCAGGTACTGAGGTTGTCGGATGCATTTTTTGTCCTTTCTTGGCTAACCAGTGATTATCCGATTTCCGGCTAATATCCGCTTCATCTCCGGCCACAACAGATTAACGCTCAGAATGCCGGAGGAGAAATCCCCTGTAAATATCAAATATCTTGTTAACCCATTGGAATCTTGGGGTTGATGATCGATTCTCTTATATAAGATCAATGTCGGCTAACATGATGATTTTAAGGTTAACCGGATGTCGGATTATCTCATGGGATGTCGGTTATTCTGAAGACGCTCATGTTAGCCGACAGCAGAAGTTTTATTGTATCTTCCCGTAAATACCGGTGATTGTTCTGACGCTAATATTCCTTGGAATCGACTGATATTCGATCAATTGAGTTCGGTAGCAGACAACGGCAGTACAGGATGTCCGCTTCTCCTTTCTTTCTCAAAACAATTGTCAAATCAATAAGTTGGAACCAGAATGGACAATCGGACGGCTACCCGAACTTGATACATATCTCCCAACAAGAGGGAAAAGTCAAGAAATTTCTCTCCCTCCTTCCGCTCAATCAGCAGTAGACAACCCCACCCCATCAAAGCTATCCTCTCCTCGTCTGCCCTGATCCTGAACCCTGACCCCCTGCAGAAAGGAACCCGAAGCCCATGAAACTCCTGCGCATCTCGGACTTCTTCAAAACCATGGCTGGCGTCATCGAAGACCGGCCCCAGCTCCAGCCCCCGAACATGGCCTTGGAGATCCTGAAAAAGCTGCCCCAAAACTACCAGTCCCAGGAGATGGTCAACATCGGTGCCGGCTTTGTCTGCTGGTGGCGGGCACGGCCTGCGCAGCGGTTCGTCTGGCGGATCATGGAACCGACCGCAACCTATCTGGCAACCGTGGGGCTGGGCTTCATTCCGGAGCATCCGCCCGGATCATGGAGCGGGAATGCGATCCTTGCCGAAGCTGCCGGGGAACACTGCCTCTTCCGAAACGTCTTCTCGGTGATGGCCTACCGCACCGCTGCCGTAACCCGGGATGAAGATCGGTATTTCTTCGTGATGCTCAAGCGGCCCGACGGCATCCGGATCTTCTCCATCAAGGCTGAGGCCGGGAACCTGGCTGAGGATCGGCTCCTCGATGCCCCCATGCTGCGGACGGATATATTCGACCTCAAGGGAGAGTGGAACGAGGAAGCCCTGGAGGAGTCCCTTGCTTGCATCCGGTTCGTCTTTGCCATGTCCTACTATGCGGACAAGCCGGAGCGGGTGGAGATCCGGGACGGAGGGGGCCCCATCGAGCGGAACCCCAAGGGAAAGCCGGTGAAGCGCAAGGGGAAAACCGTTTCGGTCTGGCGCTACCGGGACATGACGGTCCGCCATGTGGAGCGGAAGGAAGAAGGGGCAGAGGGCCGGGAGCTGGACAAGGAGCGGCTGACGCTGGCCCCGGTGATCGTCTCCCCCTACATTCGGAGACACAAGGAGAAGGTGATCATCGTGGACGCCCACGACTCCCACCGGTGGAAGCGGAAGGAGGAGGTTATCGGGGAGAAGCGGAGGGTTTGAGGGGGATGGGAAGGAGTGGGGGAGGCCGGGTGGTGGAACCCCGGCCTTTTTTTGTTGGCTCAATCCTTCCAGTGTGGGAGGGAAGAGCCGTAAGGCTTCTTCCTATCCCCATAGGCCACTTGGATTCTCCCCACTGTCTGAGTCACCCGACTCTCCCTCATCACCGTGCCATCAGAGCGAATACACCCCATCCAAGGTATTCACGAGTGTAAACGGCGTGGCGTTTCGGCGCCGTGGTCAGTTGGGCCCGAATCTCTTTGGCAAAGTCGTCCTCGGGATTGGCTTCGAGCCATCGACGCATGGTGAACCACTTGGCTGCCTCGTACCTGTCCCAGCCTTCCTGATCTGCCAGAACCATTTCCACAACGTCGTAGCCGAGTTCGTCGAAAGACGCGAGAAGTTCGGGAAGCATGAGAAAGTCGGAGATAGAATCGGCTAAGCACTCCTTGGCAACCTCTTCCGTCGGTGGTAACTGCCGCCAGTAGGGTTCGCCGATGAGGATGATCCCGTTGGCGCGAAGACTCTTCCTCAGAAGCCCGATGGTGCCGGCGACTCCCCCGCCGATCCATGTGGCGCCGATACAGGCTGCCACACCGCACTTTTCATCGGCTACATAGCCGGCAGCGTCGCCATGGATGAACCCGACCCGATCAGCGACGCCAAGTTCTTCCGCGCGGCGTTTCGCTTGCTCGGTGAACAACTGACTCATGTCGATGCCCACGCCGGTGATTCCGTAATCGCGTGCCCAGGTGCATAGCATCTCGCCCGAACCACTGCCGAGATCGAGTACCCGAGTCCCCGGCTCCAAGCGCAACACCGCGCCGAGAGTGGCGAGCTTTTCTGGTGTGAAAGGATTATGGATGCGATGCGCACTTTCGGTGATGTTGAAGATCCGTGGAATATCCAATTTTAAGAAACCCTCCTTACATGTGTGAATACATTCGGTCACTGCCCAATGTAGCATTAAGCGACGGCGCGGCTACCCGGACTTGATAGATATCTCCCAATGTGGAAAAATGTCAAGAAATAATATCTCATAATATAAAAAAATATAATTCAATAGCCCCACCAACCTCCTAATACCTTGACACATCCTCCCCCCATCCCCTATGCTGACCTGAGATAACAACCTTCACCCTGACCCACTCGAAAGGAAACCCAATGGCCGAAAACATCACCAAGAACGAAGCGATCATCAACGTCCTGCTGGAAGGCGGAGCCCTGACCGCCCCCGAAGTTGCCGAAAAAGCCTCAGCGCCCCCCGACATCACCGTGTCCGACGCAGAGGCAACAGCCCTCCTGGGCAAGCTGGTAAAGACCGACCTGGGCTATTTCATCGACCGCCGCAAGGATGGCCGGCGCTTTGTCTATGAGATGGTGGAGGAGGCCCGATCATTAACCCCGGAGCAGGCCCGGTGGCTCTCCCTGAAGCGGGGAAAGGATCGCTACACCTTGGAGCAGGCGGTTGAGGAGTATCCGGAACTCGGGCCCATTGTCGAGGCAAAGCAGACCGAAGAGACCTTAAAAGAGGAGCTGGATGCCGGGGAGGAAGGGGTTGAGGAGACGGCTGAAAGAACGGTTGAGACAGTTGAAACGGCTGAAACGAACGGGGAGGAGATCGGGG
>JAABSP010000074.1 GCA_011390345.1 Desulfobacteraceae bacterium | reverse complement strand
CCCCTGAAGAAAGGGGAGAATGCCTTTGTGATCGAATCGACAGACCCGATGGGAAACGTCAGCCGCCGGGAGATTATGGTGCATCGGAAGGTTCCCAGCGTCTACGATCTGGGCGCGCGAATGTCCGTGGCGCTGTTTCCCTTTGACCAGAAGGGGGCCAAGAAGCTGGAGATCGAGCATATTCTCCATGGACAGCTCATCAACTCCAACCGTTTCGACATGCGGGAGCGGCAGTCCGCGAAATTCGGCGGGGATAGTGCGGATGAGAAGGCCCAGGAGGATGCTGCGCGAAAGATCGCAAAGGATCTCGGCGCGGAGTTCGCCCTTCTCGGCACGGTGGTGGCCAAAGAGAGCGGAGTCCAGATCTCGACCCGGGTGGTGGAGGCCCATGATGGTCTGCTGCTCACCTACGAAGATGTCTATGGCGAGGAGATGGACGAGAAGATGATCCAAAACCTGTGCCAGGGGCTTGTGGTCAAACTCTCGGATTCCCTGCCCATCGTGGAAGGCAAGGTGATCAAGGTGAAGGGGAATGAGGTGATCGTCAATCTGGGGGAGAACCACCGGATCAAAAAGGGGATGCACTCGATCCTCTTTGAGGAGGGGGAACCCCTGAAAGATCCGGACACCGGGGAAATCCTGGGCGCAGACGTGATGGAACTGGGAACCGCGCGGGTGGAGCGGATCGCGCAGAAGCTCTCCTATGTCAAGCTGATGGAGGAGCCCCCTTCGGAACTGCGGGCCGGAATCAAGCTGGTGACGAAATAGCAGAAGCGATTGAGGTAAAGGGGCGGAGTATGGTATGTAGAGAATGAAAAAGTGCTGAAAAGAAAGCGGTTTCCGACGCGCTGACCCGGATCGCGAACCAAAAGACACCCTTTTCAAAAACATTTAGTTATTTCAAATAAAATCAGATCAATACCCAAGAATAAAGATCAATAAAACCTGCCGCGGGATGGAACGATGGTATGGTAGAATCCCTTAAAAAGATGAGACATCCAAATCAAAGGAGACGATCATGCCTGAAGAAGAAAAAATCGCTGATGGGGACAGCCGGCTTCCTGTTGCCGAACCCGAATGGAGTACCGAAGATAACGGCGCGTTTTTGACCCGGCAGCTTGCGGTCTACCTCCGGCGCCTCTTTCATCGGCAGAGCCCCTCCCCGGACAGGGAGACCCTCGAGTTCACCTGCTTCGTCCTCGGATCGGCAGGGGCCGGACGCCTCTGTGATTTTATGGAGGAGCATCTGCCGGCCTCCCTCAGTTGCCGGTTCCGGGAGCAGATCGACGAGGCCGACGACATGGATGATGTGGGTCAGTCTCTGGCAGGCTTTCTGCAAAAGAGAAAATCGGTTCGGCGGAAGTTTGAAAAGGCCCTGAAAGCGGAACTGAAAAACCGGATTTCCGATCTCGAAAGAGAGGGAACCTCCCGGATCGAGACCAATATCGAGACCGTGGCCGACATCTTTGGACTGGCCCCGGACGAGCGGGCTCTGCTGCTGTTTCTGTTGATTCTGGCCATGTTCGACGAGGCCGACTATTACTTCATGACCCATCTCCACTGTGACAAGCCCTTTTTCCGTCAGAACCTGACAAAGCTGATCGACATCGACCATGACCGGCTGGGGGATGTCCTGTACGGCCGCCTCCACCGGCTGGAGATGATCTCCGTGGGAAGCGGGGACCTCTCCCTGAACAGCGGCTTGATCGAGATCCTCGAAAATCCGGAAAAGGCTCTGACAAGCAGCAGCTCCTTCATTCCGATCCCCGATCCGGGGCTCCCTCTGGATGCGCACCTGGTGGGTCCGGGCCATACCCGGATTCTGAAAAAGCTTTTGCATGAGAAGCCCGACACCTCCACCCATATCCTCCTCTACGGCCCCCCCGGAACCGGCAAGAGCAGCTATGCCCGGGCCCTTGCCGCGGAGATGTCGGCTCCGGCCTACGAGATCGTCAACAACGAACAGAACAGCAGCATCCTCCGCCGGGTAGCGATCCTCTCCTGCATCCACTTCACCAACGGCGGCGACGGGTCCATCATCGTGGCGGACGAGGCCGACAACCTTTTGAACACCCGCTCTTCCTGGTTCGAGGCCGGTGAAACCCGTGACAAGGGGTGGGTCAATCACCTTCTGGAGGAGAAGGGGCTGCGGATGATCTGGATCGTCAACAGGCTCGCGATGGACGATTCTATCTATCGCCGCTTCGCCTACAGCATCCAGTTCCACCCCTTCACCCGAAAGCAGCGGATTTCGGTCTGGAAGACCGTTCTGGCGCGCTACGGAAAAGGCCGGATGCTGCCCCCAAACGAGATCGAAACCCTGGCGGGCCGCTACGAGGCCAGCGCCGGCGGCATCGACCTGGCGGTGCGAAAGGCAGTGGAGGCCGGCATCAAGGGCCGAAAGAGTTTCCTCAACTTTCTGGAAAAGGTGATGGTTTCCCACCTGACCCTGATGAACGGTGGCGGAAAGCCGCCCCGGCCCCCGGGAGCAGATGCCGGTTTCCTGGTGGATGGCCTCAACGTCCGGGCCGATTTGCCCGCGCTGATCGGAGATGTTCGCACCTATGACGCATACTGGCGGCGCCATCTCATGGGAGAGAGGCCTTCGCTGAACATGCTCTTCTACGGGCCGCCGGGCACGGGAAAGAGCGAAACCGCTAAATACCTGGCCCAGGTCGTGGACCGGGATCTGATGCTCTGCAGCGCAAGCGACATCCTTGACATGTATGTGGGCGGGACCGAGAAGAACCTGGCCGATCTCTTCTCCCGGGCCGAGGACCGGGGAGCTGTGCTGCTGATCGACGAGGCCGATTCCTTTCTCCAGGAGCGGGACAGCGCTCTCCGTTCATGGGAGGTGACTCAGACCAACGAGTTTCTGACCCAACTGGAGAACTTCAGGGGCATCCTGGTCTGCACCACCAACCGGCTGCCGAAGCTCGATTCGGCCGCGTCCCGCCGCTTCAACCGGAAAATCGGGTTCGACTACCTCACGGCCGATGGAAAGCTGCTCTTCTACGAAAAACTGCTGGGGCCCTATACCCCGCAGCAGATGGATGATCCGGAGAAGCGGCGCCTTTGGGCCATTCCGCAGTTGACGCCCGGGGATTTCAAGGTGGTCCGGAACCAGCACTTTCTCGATGCGGCCCAGGGCCGGCTCTCTCATGGGGAACTGATCGGGGCTCTGGAGGCGGAAAGCCGGGTCAAGGTCCAAAGAGAGGGAAGGGCTGTGGCCGGTTTCACCGAAAGCCCCAAGCCGATCGACCGGATCATCTCGGCCCGATAGGGATTTTCTGCAAAAGACCGGAAAGGATAATGCCATGCCGAAAAAACGTAACCCGGATGCCACATACGGCCAGAAGCTGATCCGGCTTTTTGCGGAGCTGCTCTTCACCGGCAGGAAGCGTTCCCTGACGGAACTGTCGAAGATGCTGGACTGTTCCAAACAGACGGTGGCGCGGCTGGTGGATGATATCACCGTCCTGTATTCGGTGAGCATCCTGCAGGAGAAACTGGGCCGCCAGAACTTTTTCTGGATCGAGCGGCCCGAGAAGATGCCCCTCCTGCCCCTGTCAGGCCCGGAGATTGCGGCCCTGGAGATGAGCCGGGCTTTTTCCCGGAATCTTCTGGGGCAGGAGAACTATGAAACCGCGATGACCGGTCTTCAAAAGAGCATCGGGATGCTTCCGCCTGAAAAGATCCGTTCCTGCGGTGATGAACTGGGCTCCCTTGCCAGCGGCCATATCGACTATTCTCCTTTCCGGGAGATGCTGGACAGCCTGATCAAGGCCGTCTCCGAAAAGCGGGTCTGCAGCATTCGATACCAAAACCTCATGGCCGATGCGGAAAAGGATTTCTGCATCATGCCCATAAAGATATTCGCGCACAAGGATACCATCTACATCCATTCCCGGCGATGCACGGAAAAAGGCCTTCCCAAAAAAGATGATGCGTATGCCCCCTTGCTGGCCCTTCACCGTTTCCGGGATATCCGGGTGCTGGAGGCGACCTTTTCCGTTCCTAATGATTTCGATTTTGAAACGACCTTTGCCGCCTCCTTCGGCGTGATCAAGGAGAAGACCTTCAGGGCCGCGGTCGAATTCACCGGATGGAGCGCCCGCTATGTTGCAGAGCGGATCTGGAGCCCGGACCAGAAGATCGTCCGGAAAAGAGACGGGGAGGGCATACGGCTGGAATTTTCCGCTTCCTCGGAGAGCGAGGTGATGGCGTGGGTGCTCTCCTTTGGGGAGGAGGCGCAGTTGGTGAAGCCGGTTCGGTTGCGGAAGAGGCTGGTTGGGAAGGTGAAAGAGATGGTTGAGACTTACCATGAATAAACCGCTTCCCATCGGCATCTCCGACTTCAAAAAGCTCCGGGAAAGCGGCTGCCATTACGTCGATAAAAGCCTCTTCATTCGGGAGATCGTAACGGCATCGGCCGAGGTGAACCTTTGAAGGCAAACAGCTTTGGGTCAGTACGGCTCCGGAGGAAAATCGAAACATCGGACATGAGGATCATCCATGAAATCTGATATTGGAAAACTGGCGGAAAAGATCGCGGAACGGGGAAAGCATATCGTATTTACGGGCGCCGGCATCTCCACCGAAAGCGGCATCCCCGACTACCGGAGTCAGGGCGGGATCTGGGACCAGTACCGGCCCGTCTATTTCGACGAGTTCATGTCGTCAAAAACATCCCGGATCGAATACTGGCGGCAGAAGAACGAGATGTATCACGGTCTGGTTAAGGCAAAGCCCAACCCCGCGCACATGGCTCTCTTCGAGCTTCACGAGATGGGGCTGCTGGATGGGGTCATCACCCAGAACATCGACGACCTGCACCGGGTATCGGGGATTCCTGAAGATAAGATCATCGAGCTGCACGGCAACACCCGGCGGATTCGGTGCATGAGCTGCGGGGAGATCTGTGATGAGGCTGAGGCCCACCAACGGGTGGCGGCCGGCGATACTGCGCCCGAATGCGGTTGCGGCGGATATCTGAAGCCGGATACCATCTCCTTTGGCCAGTCCATGCCGGTTTATGAGGTTCAGCGGTCCGTGGAACTGGCCAAGGGGTGTGATCTCTTTCTGGTGGTGGGATCGACCCTGCTGGTGCAGCCGGCCGCGAGCATGCCGGTCTACGCCAAGCGGGCCGGGGCTTTTCTGGGGATCATCAACCTGTCGGAGACCCCCTGCGACGGGATGGCCGATGTGCTGATCCGGGGAAGGGCCGGCCAAGTGCTGCCGGACCTGGTGGCTGAAGTGCGGGAGATCTGCTGACTGGGAGGATAATAAGAAGGACGATCCCAGTTCGCAATGAAGAGATTGTAATCGCTCCCGATCTCTTCCATGTTCCCGAAGAGGTTCAAAAGGATCTTCGGATTGCCTTTGTGGAGGATATGGGAGAGGTGATTCCCATTGCGGTTCAGGAGGAATGAGAGTCTATTCGGAATAGAGGGAGGCTTAATCGCTCACGATTTTGGAAACATCCGGAACCGTTTCGGGCTTGCCCCGGACCATGTATTTGCTGTCCTTGTCCCTTTGGGTCACATTCTCATAGACCCCGTCATCCCGGCGGACCAGCTTGGTAAAGCCGAGATCCCGCAGTTCGCTGTTCGTCTTCGGGGTGTTGATATTGGGGCGGGAGATGAGCTTTTTAACCTTTCCGCCGCAGTGGGGGCAGGTTGTGAACTCATCATCGCGGATGGACTGGACCGCTTCAAAGGTTTTTCCTGCGCTGCAGGGGGTATCGAGATGTTCGTATTCATATGTCGGCATGGATCGCTTCTCCTCTTTTTATACCGCATGCGATTTTTTCAATTTTTCTGCTCAAATTTATTACTATTTCTGCGTTATTGTCAAGGGGGGATCTTTAGGAGTCGCTGCTGAAAATTTCAAAAGTTTTTCAATCCGTCTCCAGAATATCCTCCACCTCACCGCTCCGGACGATGATCGCAGTTCCGGAATAGGCCAGCAGAGTGTTGAGCTTGTAGATGAAGTCGTCGATCTCTTCAGATTGTGGCAGACGGGCCCCGAAGAAGACCAGATCCGTATCCGCGCCCGTTTCCAGAACAATGGAACCAAAAGATTGCTCCGGGTCGGTTCGGACCATCACCACAGGCTCGGCTTCGATGCGAACCCCCTTCAGAAATGCCGAGATCACTTCCGCGGCATTCTTTACGCCCTTTTGGCTCTCAATCACCTGAAGCACACGGATCTCTGCCCCCAGCCAGGGGTCGCTCTTCCGGATAAAGTGTGCCATCAGCAGCATCAGCTCCACGTTTCGATCCCGGCCCCGCCACCAGATATCGATCCGCTTTTTCCGGCCGAATCCCCGCTGTTCGTCATATTTGAGAAAGAGGATCGACTTTTTCAGCGACACCAGATTTCGCATGAGCCGGATGTGATTCTGCTGGATCTCCGGCTTCCGGCTCCATCCGAGAATGGCGGTGTTCGGCTCGATGCCGGCCACGCCGTGGGTCTGCATGATCTGGATGATCCCCTGGTAGAAATCTTCCACGATGCTGCATTCGGCAAAGCCAAGAATCCGCCGGTCGTCAAGATAGCGCCGGAGCTGTCGGCAGGAGGTGGTGCGAAGCCCCCGTTCGGCCAGGCTTTCGATCGGGCCCACCAGCAGGTGAAAGAAGGAGACAAAGCCGAGTCCCGAGCTGAGCCAGGCCCCCAGTTCCAGCAGATGCTCACGGGTCTTCGAGGTCCCCGCGGTTCCGGCAAAGGTCGCGACATTGGGCCGCCAGTTCTTGGCCCGCCAGGGGACCGACTCCAGCCGGATCAGCCCGAACCGCGCGATCCGATACCATAGGCCGATGAGAACATCGTCCCAGTCCTGCTTCAGAGCCCTGCGCTTCAAGATCAGATAGATGCCGTAGCTGACCACGACCGCGATGACGGTGGCCCCCGGGTTGATCAGAAACATCGCGCCGTAGCAGCCCACCGCGCCGAGAAGGGAGAGGCTCCAGTGGGTTTTGAAGGTGGGCCGGAAGCTCGGGTTCTGCACCAGTGTCTCCACGGCCGCGGTCAGGTTGATCATGCCGTAGGTGTTCAAGAAGAACATGGTGATCAGCTCGGCCACGAAGTTGAGATCTCCGATCAGGATCACGGAAACGGCTGCGGCCGTGGTGACGATAATGGCCATCCGGGGCTCTGTGGGGCTGCCGAGCTGTTCCCGGAAGATTTTGGGGACTACGTTATCGAGCGCCAGCGCCTGAAGAGTGCGTGGGCCCGCGACGATGCTGCCCAGCGCGGAGGATAGGGTGGAGACAAAGACCCCGGCCAGAATCAAACTGGGAAAGAGGGCGATCTTTTCCATGATCAGATAATCCGCAATAAGGGCTTCGGGTTTTGCGTGGAGGCTCAGCCAGAATGCGGTTGCCAGATAGATCAGGCAGGTGATGCCCACGGCCCACAGGGTCCCTTGCGGAATGCTGACGGCCGGGTTTTTCAGATCTCCGGACATGCTCACCCCGACCGCGATGCCGGTGACGGCCGGGAAGAAGACCGCAAAGACTTCCCAGAAAGGAACCTGGGAGGTCTCCGGGGAGAAGAGCGTCGGAGAAGACCAACTGCCCCAGCCTCCGGCGAAAAAGGAGAGGATGGCGGCAGCAAGGATTCCAAGGATGATCACCTGAAGCTTCAGGGCAAAGTCCGCGCCCCAGTAGGCCAGCCCCCCGAAGAGCAGAACGATCCCGATGGCGATCAATTTCGGCGGCAGCCCCGGAACCACTGTCACCAGCGCTTCGGTAAAGCCGATCACATAGAAGGAGACCGATATGGTCTGGGAGAGATAGAGGGGGATGCCGATGGCCCCGCCGATCTCCAATCCCAGGGTTCGGGTGATCATGTAATAGATCCCGCCGATGCGCACATTCATGTTGGTCGCGATCGACGAGAGGGAGAGCGCGGTAAAAAGGGAGATCGCGTTGGAGAGGAGGATGATGGCAAATGCGCCCAAGATGCCCGCATTGCCCACCACCCAGCCGGTTCTTAAAAAAAGGATGATCCCGAGGATCGTCAGAACCGTGGGGACGAAGACTCCGGAGAAGGTTCCGAAACGGCCTGCTGGATTGCTGTTTTGGCTCAAGATCTGTCCATCCCGGGCATCCGAACACGATCATATATCTCGCTGATCAGCAGGATTGTATCGATGGAACCGATCGCCAGCACTCCATCCATGTCGAAAAGTTCTCTCAGCCGCCATACACCGCGGCTTTCCCTGGAAAAATACTCGATGTGAACGGCCTCCTGGTCGATCAGAATATAATCGGTCAGCGTCGGAATGGTCCGGTATGGGGTAAACTTCGAGCCCCGGTCATAATCCTTTGTGGAATCTGACAGCACCTCCATGATGACCGCGGGGTTGACAATGGTGTCAAAACGGCCCTCCATCAAATCCAGCCCGTTGCAGACGACTACGATATCCGGATAGAGATAGTGGCGGTCCTTTTCGATCTGCACCCGCAGATCCCTGGCAAAGACTTCGCAGGGGCCTCCTTTGAATCGGGCGTTGAGCAGACTGCTGATATTGATGGTGATCCGGTTATGATTCAAAGGCGCGCCCGCCATTGCAAAGACTTCCCCGTTACAATACTCGATCCTGCCTTGGGCGGTTTCTGCCAGCTCGAAATAGGCTTCCACTGTAAGATGTTTATTGTCCGTTTTCAGCATTTCATGATATCTTTCAAAAAAAATGATTCCGTCAGAAGAACAGGTGTCCCATCTTCTTCAGTATATGGCCTTTTCTATTTTCACACAATACCCATTGATCTTTGAATCTACCCAGTCGATGATGGAACATCTGTCAAATCACACACAAACCGCTGTTCCCTGACGGCTGTTCCCCACTGGGCTCCCTGATGTTCCTCGACAAGTCTGAAACCGGCCTTTTCATAGAGATGCCTTGCCGGGTTGAGCCCCGCGAAGGTCCACAGATAGATCTTTGCATACTCTTTTTCCCGGCAGAAACGGACCGCGGTCTCGATGAGATGGTTGCCCGCACCTTTTCCCCGCAGTTCATCCGAAACGATGAACCATCGTAGATGCGCCCCCTCCTCCATGCCATGAATGGCGTCGATTGCGATCGCGCCTTCCACTCGATCCTTTACCGACACGGTCCAGAAGCCATCCCGGCCCTCTTCATACCGCCCCAGAAATTGAGCCAGTTCCGATGCGACCTTGGCTTCGAAAAAGAGACCGAAGTTCCAGTTTTTGTGGTAGTAAATACCGTGAAGTTCGGCAACGCGTCCGATGGAACCCGGAACGTAGCCCTTTGTTATCTTGAATTCCGGCATGAAGATCCTCCGATTTCAATTCCATATTCTCGGCAGGTTTAACGATACGGCCTTTCTTCTGGTGATCAGGGGTCTAAATCCGCATATTCGTCATCTGTCCGTTTTGTTGAAGATATGGCAAAATCAGCGGCAAGAAGATCGAGTCCGTCAATGATTTCTGCTCTGTTTTGAACTTTCAGCGAAGAAAAGCAATTGCTTCTGTAAGCAGGTTCAGATTGAAAAAAACGGATCGATTTTTCAAGCGGTTTCAGGACAGGATAGGCGGATTCCGCTTTGTCGATCGAAAGCACCGGGATTTCTGATTGGCGTCTCAACATGGACAAGTCGATCAGATCCCTGGATTCAACCCCTCTGTCCGCCCATCTGTCAGAGTTGGATAAGAGTTTTTCAGCACAGGCATCTGCAAAACTCAAACAGGGAACATCCGACCAATCATGATATTGGGCAGGTTCCAGTGCAATTCTGGCTTCTGCCACAATTTCAAATTTTATCAAAAGATCCTGGACCTTGACAACGAATCTGACACCGTATTGATCTGCCATGATATCCCGTGGGAGGGTGATATGGGAAAAGTCCTTGAAAATCGCTTTGTATTTTTTATCAAATATTTCAGAGCGCAGCATTCGATAACCCTCGCCCACAGGACAGATGAAATCGATATCCTTGCTCCACCGGTATTCGCCATACAAAAGCGCAAGAAGGGTTCCTCCACCAAAATATGCCGAGATTTCACTGAAAAAATTTGCTCTCAGGGCATTCAGGATGGTGATCACCTTTTGATGATGCTCATGTTTAAACATCGTTTGCGATCCAGGAATCATTGCTTTCAGCAAGCTTGCGGACAAAATCCAATTCTTCTCCTTCAAGGTCTGCTAAAACTCCGCGATATCTCCAGCCTCTTTCATAGCGATTGAGCATTTCGGATAATGTCAGGTTTCTTATGTCCTGTGTCTGCCAGCAGATCGATTTCAGAAAAGGAAGATCTTTGGGGATTTTGATGTTTTTATCTGGATCTTTTAGAGTATCTTCCACTTAACGCACGGAGTGGTTCGAGTTCGATGTAGGGACGGGTCGATCCTGTTTTGCATGTTTTTCACCAGCTATTTTGATTAGCAGCCGCAGTGCTTCGTTTACCGATTGATTGTCTTTAAAAACTTCGGCCACATCCGGTTCCAATAAAATTAAATTGGTGCCCTCTTGATATTTAGAGGCATATTTGCCTTTAACGCCACCTTCTAATTTTGATAAATCATATTCGGGGCGAAGGTTATCATCCATTTCGCTTATATTGTTTCCTTTCTTTTTTCCTACCGGGGCATCCCCGCGAGACAATTTTGCAACAGCCTGTTGCAAAACTGGCCGAGTTCCGTCAAAAATAAATCTTCTTCAATAGCCAACTCAAAACCGCTCAATCAACTTATCAATAATATAAGTAGACTCCCGCATCGCCTGATCCCCAAATGGCCCGAACCACGCCGCAATCTGCCCGAACGCCTCCTGAAAGCCCTCCTTGTCCCCCGACTCCAGCATCTCCAGATTCTCATTCACCGACTCCACAAAGTCCTTCAACAGCGCCCGCCGCTCCGGTGATGCGAAGATGATCTCTGCATACAGGGTCGGGTCCTGGGCAAAGAGCCGCCCCACCATCCCCAGCTCCAGGCGGTAGATAGGGCTGGAGAACTCGAGGCTTCTGGCCAGATTGACCTTTTTCCGGTGCAGAAACCGGCCAAATGCAAAGGTGGCGAAATGGCGCAGGGCCTGGACAATGTCCATGATCTCGTCGTGCTCTTTGGGCGCGGCATTGACCACCACGGCCCCCCAGGCCCCAAGCTGGTCAGGAACCCACCGGCACGCGTCCGAATCCCTGCCGGGGGTGGCCACGATGATCTGCTTGTCAAAGGATGATGTGGAGGGACCGAAGAGCGGATGGAGTCCGATCACGGGGCCGGGATGGGCGTCGAGCATCGCTTTCACGGGACGCTTCTTGATGCTGGCCAGATCCGAGAGAACCGCATCTTCGGGAAGATGGGGGGCCAACTGCCGGATCACCCGCTCGGTCCGGTCGATCGGAACGCTGACGATGGCAAGGTCGATCCCCCGGCAGAGGGTTTCTACATTGGGCCAGTCTTCCTTTTCCAGCACCCGGACCTCATACCCGGCCTCGGCAAAACAGCGGACAAAATAGCGGCCCATCTGCCCCCGTCCCCCCGCGATCAGCAGGGCCGCGCCGGGCCGCAGGTTCTTCATGGCCATGCGGGAGGTCTGCTCCACCCGGGATCTGCGGATGATGGTTCTGTATAGATCCTCCACAAAATCGGGGTTCAGCCCAGCCCCTATGGACTGGCGGCGCCGTTTGGAGATGAGATCCTCCTCCCGGGCCGGATGGTAAATCGGCAGGTTCTTTGATTTCTTCAGTTGAACCACCCCATCGACCACGGCCTGGCGTTGGGCCAGCAGCGAGACGATCTGTTCGTCAACCGCATCGATCTGCTTCCGCAGTTCCGCCAGCTCATGGCCGGCCCCGGGATCTTCGGGCCGATCCGCTCCGTCCCGTTCCTCGCCCGAATGATCCCCTCCATGCGCTTTCCCCTGTCTTGAAAGATCATCTCTTGAAAGACCTGTTCTTGAAAGATCAGCGCCGCTCTCTGCCTCTTTTTTATCGTCCTTATTCAAAAAATCCTGCCGTCTCTTCTGCGGGTTTTTTCTTTTATCTTCTCCACAAAAAGCCCTAATCCCCATGAAGAAGGAGAATGGGTCTGCTCTGTTTTACAGCTCTTCACAGCAATACCATGAACGGGCCGTCTGATCAATATTCTTATAAAAACAAGAGGCCGCACCGGGCCGAAAACCAAAAGGATGTTGAACAGATCCATCAGGATGTGCTAACCATTAGAAAGTGTAAACGGAAATCTGGACGGGATACGGACGCGAAGCAGGATCGTCTTCAACGGCAGTTGCAGTTATCCGGTGAACCCTATTCAATCTGTAAGGAGGAGACATGAGAAAGAAATTCTTTTGGATGATCGCGGTGGTTTCGGCACTTCTGATCGGCTTTTCATCCGCGGCAGTGGCAAAGGATCTGGTGGTGGGGGTGGATACGGCCTTCGTGCCCTTCGAGTTCAAGGGCAAGGACGGGAATTATACCGGCTTTGACATCGACCTCTGGAAGGCCATCGCGGACCGGATCGGGGTGCAGTACAAACTCCAGCCCATGGACTTCAACGGGCTGATCCCCGCACTGGTCACCGAAAACATCGATGTGGCCCTGGCCGCGATCTTCATCAAATCGGAGCGGGAGGAGAAGATCGACTTCTCCCATCCCTATTTCCGGGCCGGCCTGAAGATCCTGGTTCCCATCGACAGCAAGGACATCAATGGCCCCGAAGATCTGGCCGGAAAGACCATCGCAGTGAAGACCGGGACCGCGACAGTGGCCTTTGCAGAGACCCTGAACGCGAAAGAGCTGCGGAAGTTCCCCAACATCGACCAGGCCTATCTGGAGGTGGTGACGGGCGGCGCGGACGCGGCCATCCACGACACCCCCAACGTACTCTACTATGCGAGCACCGCGGGCAAGGGCCGGGTCAAGGTGGTGGGCCCCGATGTCAAGGCGGCCTACTACGGCATTGCATTCCCCCAGGGCAGCCCGTTGAGAGAGAAGGTCAACATCGCACTGCTCAAGCTCATCGAGGATGGGGAGTATGACAAGATTTACGAGAAATGGTTCGGCACGGTTCCGGAATAAGAGGATCGTTTTTTAATAAATACGGAGGAGATGAAGGCTTTGCGTCCGTATGCCCCTTTCTCATTCTTCATCTTCGAGTTCAGCAGTTTTGAAAAACAGATGCCGCCGAAGATTGTAGCACATTGTATTGGTTGGCTTCTATCATAACGGTTCATCCCACTTTGCCGAAGGTTTTTTGTTACATTTTCACTTGACATCTGAATAGAGTTATAAGATATTACATACTTTAGAGAGTATGGCCTGTCAAAAGGCGGCTCTCTTTTAGCACAAATTAATACAGAGTAAAATTTTTTGTCCAAAGCTTGGGAGAAGGATGCCTGTACAGCAGGACAGAAAATCTTTTTTCCGGAGAATATCAATCACAGAGAAAGGAGACAGTAATGAAAAGGTTTTTTTCCGCAATGGCTATACTCTTTTTTTTCTTGACAGCGGCATCTGCCTCGTGGGGAAATGAAATCTATTATGAGGGAGAAGGATATATCGTTCCTTCCGAAAAATCACAAGAACCGTTCAATCCACAGATGTCTCCGAGACTTGCGCGTTCCGCAGGAAATATTATCGTAAATCCTCTGGCATCCGATTTTCCGAATATCATTCTCTATACCACCGTTCTCGACGACAGCGGCAATCCCATCGAAGGGCTTACGCAGAATGATTTTTCAGTAACTGAACAGTCTGGAAATGAAGCATCCCCAACCACGGAAGCTATAACCAGTTTCACCGAAACCGGGGCGGCCGGTTCTTCTGCAATCTCTTTTGTTCTTGTGTTCGATGTAAGCGGCAGTATGGACGGTTCCCGACTGTCAGATGCAAAAGATGCCGCAAATCAGTTTGTCAGCAACGCCAATCCAAATGACAGAGGCGCATTGGTAATTTTCTCCAGTGGCGGTTCAGAAAGAATTGTGATGGCTTCAGACTGGGTTGCAACAGATTCGAACAACAACAATGTATACGATATCACCGAAGCAATAAATGGTTTGGATACGAGAGGTTCTACAGCCGTATATGACGGAACCGCAAAAGGAATTGAAAACCTTTCCCAGGAACCCTCTCCCAAAGCAGTAATCGTTTTTACTGATGGGGATACGAATGATGATGAGTCATACAGCATGAATGACGTTATCGTCAGAGCGAACAACGAAGGAGTTCCCCTCTATACCATAGGACTGGGCATCGATCCTCAGAATTTGAAGGATATGGCGAGTGCTACCGGAGGAGCATATTATTATGCGCCAACTGCACAGGATATGGCTGTAATATATAATGATATCGGAAAGAATGTCCGGAATCAATATACCATAGGATATACAACTCACAATCCGGCTTTTGACAGTACGATTCGAACCGTAACCGTCGAATATGGCGGGACGCGAGGGACAGGCCTCTATGTGGTCAATTCCAAGCCTGTAATTTCTATCGACGATACAACCCGACAGCTAAGCACTCAGCAGCAGTCCGCGGATGCTGGTTTGCGCATTTCAGGCACGATTGCTGATAACGACGCTCAATCCCAAGGGCAGACATTGCAGGTAAATCTTTTCTATAAGCATGTGAATGAGACTGAATATTCAAATATTCCTTTGGAAATAACGGCTCAGGGCAATGGCGTTTATGCTTATGAAGGCGTTATTCCGGGTGAATATGTTCAGGAACCTGCCGTTCAATACTATATATATGCAACGGACGGGATTCAGGAAAATTATTTACCGTTTAACTTTAACAAGCTTCCATATTCCATAGCGATATGGCCGAATAACAGTCCGGAAGTGACCCATAATCCGGTAACTATCTATGATCAAAATCAGCCCCTCGCCATCACTGTCGATGTTGTCGAACACAATTCCGACGACAGTGTGAGTGAAGTTATTCTATATTATCGCATACCGGATCCGAATCCGATCAACACCCCTTATCTGCCCATAACAATGACAAGCACTGATGCCGTATCTTATCATGCTGAAATCCCTGTAGATAATCTGACTTTATCAGGGATAGAATATTTTATCTCTGCGTGGGATAATTACCAGGCGCGCACAGATTTCGGAACAGCACTATCTCCGCTGTTTATTGAGCCGGAAGATAAATGCCCGGACGATCCGAATAAGACTGATCCGGGAGTATGCGGCTGCGGCATTCCGGATACGGATAGTGATGCTGATGGGACTCCGGATTGCAGTGATAACTGTCCGAATGATCCGAGCAAAATTGAGCCAGGTGAATGCGGCTGCGGAATCGCTGATACGGATAGCGATGGTGACGGAATTCCGGATTGTAATGAAAAAGATGATAACGACAGCGATAATGGTGGTTGCTTTATCGAAAGTGCCTGGAAATAAGGGATTCGCCTATTGAACCATCGATAAATTTATTTTTCTATCGTTTTATGCTATTAGGGCGGGGTTTTATTATACCCCGCCCTAATAGTTTCCGAGAGAGCAATGGAAACAGCCTTGAGGCTCTTATGACTGATGAGCTGAAGCGAGAAAGCCATGACCTTTGAATTCGACATCATCATCGATGCCCTTCCCGCACTTTTGGAGGGGGCCAAGCTGACCTGGTACATCACCCTGCTGGGGCTTCTGGGCGGCATGACCTTGGGGGTTCTGGCCGGCCTTGGCCGGACAGCGGGAACCCGGCAGGTGGGGATCGCGGCCTCCGGGATTCACATCGCGATCAATCGAACCCTGCAGACCGTCTCCTTTGCCTATGTGGAGCTGATCCGGGGAACCCCGATCATCGTGCAGGCCATGTTCATCTACTTTGCCATGCCCATGCTCTTTGAAGTCCTTTTCGAGGTGCGGGGGGTGCGGCTGGATGCGGTGACCGCGGCCGTCATCACCATCGCCATCAATGCCGGGGCCTACATCGCGGAGATCGTCCGGGGCTCGGTCCTCTCCATCAACAAGGGGCTCATCGAGGCGGGCCTGGCCACAGGCATCACCCGGTTTCAGCTCTACGCGAACATCGTCGGCCCTCTGGCTCTGCGCAGAATGATCCCGCCCCTGGGCAACCAGTTCATCATCAGCCTGAAGGATACATCGCTCTTTATCGTCATCGGCGTGGGAGAGCTGACCCGGCAGGGGCAGGAGATCATGGCCAGCAACTTCCGCGCGTTGGAGATCTGGTCTGCGGTGGCCGTCATCTATCTGATCATGACTTCGATTCTGGCCTTTGCGCTGAAATTTTTTGAAAGAAAGATGCGGATCATATGAACCGGGTTGTGGAATTCATCGATGTGGGCAAGCGCTTCGGCGATTTGGAGGTGTTGCGGGAGATCAACATGAAGGTCGAATTCGGTGAGGTGGTGGTGATCATCGGCCCCTCGGGCTCGGGGAAATCGACGCTTTTGCGCTGCATCAACGCGCTGGAGCTGATCACCGAAGGGGAGCTGATCGTCAACGGGATCTCCATGCCGAAACAGAAGCGCAGGGCAAGGGAGATCCGGCTTGAGGCCGGGATGGTCTTTCAGCAGTTCAACCTCTTCCCCCATATGACGACGCTCGAAAACGTGGCATTCGGCCCCAGAAAAGCACGGGGGTTTTCCAGAAAGGAGGCCAATGAGATCGCGGCCGATCTGCTGGACAAAGTGGGGCTTGCTGACCGGAGTGGCTACTATCCGTCCCAGCTCTCAGGGGGGCAGCAGCAGCGGGTGGCGATCGCGCGGGCCCTGGCGGTCAAGCCAAAGCTGATGCTCTTTGACGAGCCGACTTCAGCCCTTGATCCGGAATTGAAGGAGGAGGTGCTGACGGTGATGCAGAAGGTGGCCGAGGAGGGGATGACCATGATCGTCGTCACCCATGAGATGAGCTTTGCCGCAAAGGCCGGCACCCGGCTGATCTTCATGGATGAGGGGTATCTCATCGAGGAGGGAGATCCAAAGGCGATGATGGCATCTCCCAGGACCGAGCGATTGCAGAACTTTCTGCGCCATGTCACATAGAAATCCGGGAAAGCCGGCCATGTTCCAGATCATTCATCTGCCCGGCGATCCCTATGGGGCTGGACGGGCCATCGGAGAGAGATCCCGGGACGCGGTGCAGTCGGTGGTTCTCCGCTCGGAGATGTGGAAAACCCTGGAAAAATGGCTCGGCTCGGACCGGCTCTGCGCCATGAAAAGTGCCGCGGCCTCCGCGTTTCCGCAGTATATGGAGGAGATCCGCGGGATTGCCGACGGGTGCGCCATCTCACCAGATGCGGCCTTCTGCTGGAACGCTCGGGGGGATCTCCTTCCCATTTCCGACCGCGGCTGTTCGTCGGTCTATGCGCCCATTTCCGACGGCTTCTGCATCGGCCATAACGAGGACGGCAGTCCGGATCTGAAAGAGTACTGCTTCTTCTCCCGCGCGGATGCGGGCTCGAATCGCCCGGGCTATGTCAGCTTCACCTATCCCGGAACCCTCAACGGCAATACCTTCGCCCTCACCACAAACGGCCTGGTGCAGACGGTCAACAACATCCGGATTACAGAGCCGGGCCTCGGGGTTCCCCGGCATTTCCTCGCAAGGGCTGTACTGGATGCCCCGGACCTGACTGCGGTTCGAAATATCTTCCATCGATATCCAAAGGCCGGCGGATTCCATCACCTGATCGGACAGATGGCGGATGCTGTCATGCTTTCGATCGAGGTTTCGGGAAAGGGGGCCGGCATCCTTGAACTACACGGGCTCTATGTTCATACCAACCATCTCATCCATGAAGGGATGAAGGAGGAAAAACAGCGGATCACAGACTCCTCCCGAGCCCGTCAGGAGCGGATGGAAGCCTTTGCGGCACGGGATTGCCTTTCCGCTTCGGGAGAGGAGATTCTGCGGATATTGGGGGATAGAGCCCATCCGGTTCTTCCGATCTATCGCGCCGACCCGAATGATCCGGACCGGGAGAACACATTTGCAACGGCCCTCTTCAAGGCCGATTCCAAAGGCATTCTCTTGACCGTCTATGCCGGAAAAGCAAAAGAGAATCCCCTTGAGACGGATTTCGTGCCGGTTCACGAATGGCGGCTCCGGAAAAAGGGGGGCGAGATCGAAAAGATCGCGTAATGAAGAAAACGAACATTTCAATTGCAGAGGATCAAACTACCGAATGAACAGCAGATATCTCAATTTTTTTGCAGGCGATCGTGCTTTTGAACAGATCAAAGAAAAGGGGCTGGCTCCGGATGATGTAAAGATCATGGCCGGTGCGGCCGGGGGCCCCAAATGGCTGGTAATGGGGCATCTGGACCGGATGCTTTTCACCGAATGGTTCAAGGGGAGAACCGAGCCGCTCTTTACCGTGGGATCTTCTTCCGGGGCATGGCGCTTTGCGTCCGCAGCCCAAAATGATCCGGTCGCGGGGATCGACCGGTTCGAAGAAGCCTACATCCACCAGTTCTATGAGGGGAATCCGACGCCGGCCGAGATCACCGCGGAGGGCCGGCGGATACAAGCTGCGATCCTGGGGGAAAAGGGCGCGTCCGAGATCCTGAGCCACCCTTTTCTCCGGCTGAATGTGATGGCGGTTCTCTGCCGGGGGCCCCTGCTGAAAAAGGATGTACAGGCCCTGCAGGGGCTCGGATTTGCCACGGCCATTCTCTTCAATGCGGTCTTTCGAAAGGCACTGGGGCTCTTTTTCAAACGGGTGCTCTTCTACGATCCACGGGATCTTCCCCCCTACTTTCAGATGAAGGATTTTCCTCCGGTTCAGATTCCTTTGTCGGAAGAGAATCTGGGCCCGGCGCTGCTGGCCTCGGGCGCCATACCCTTGATCATGTGCGGCATCGATTCGATTCCCCAGGCGCCCCCGGGGGTCTACCGGGACGGCGGCATCATCGACTACCACATGGACATCCCCTTTGGACTGTCCCACGGCATCGTCCTCTTTCCCCATTATATGGACCGGATCATCCCGGGCTGGCTGGACAAAAAGCTCTTCTGGCGAAATCCGGTCAATGCGGATCGAACCCTGATGGTCTCACCGTCACAGGAATTCCTGGAACTTCTCCCGGACCGGAAGATTCCGGACCGGAACGATTTCTGGGCATATCAAGACCGGGACATGGAGCGGGTGGCGGCCTGGAAGGAGGTTGTGGAACGGAGTCGGATGCTGGCCGAGGAGTTTATGGAGACCGTATCGAGCGGGCGGATTCGGGAGCGGATAAAGCCTTTGCCTGCATGATTTTCCTCTTTTTTTGGAAAGAGGCCGGTACAGATTCCCTGGAGGAAATGGCCGCGATGACCCGTCATAACACCGAAAACGCCCAAAGCGCGGCTCGTCTGCGTCAGGAGGCCGCTGCCGTCATTGAAAATGCAAAGACCTCGATGGAGCAGTTGAACCGTTCTATGAAAGAGATCGCGTCTGCCGGGGCTTTTTCCAGTGTATCTGAAAAATCGGGCAGGGTCGGAAGTTTTATTGAGGAGATCGCAGCAGCATCAAATGAACTCTCCCAAGGGATCGGCCAGATCAATCGGGCGGTCTCCGAGATGGATGAAATCGTACAGAACTGGCAGATTCCGTGCATCAGGGGACCGGAAAATGGCCTTCGTACCGGAAAAAGGCGGAGCAGTGCAGCGGTTCGGATCTTTCGTCCGATCTCTTCAACGGAAAAGTGCTTTGACAGCCATTTGATTTTTTTGTATATTCCTTTTGTATATGCAACCATGCAGGAGGAAATCAAATGAACCCGACCGCTATCAAAAAAATGGAAATCATCAATTCCCTGTCCCATGTTCCCGATGACAGCCTCGATACGATCAAAAGCTGTATTGATGCGATGATCTCGGAAGCCGATATCCCGAAGCCCCGAAAAGGCAGTCTGAAGGGGATCTGGAAGGGTAAGGGGTTTGAAAGGATTGTGGATACGGAGAAGGAAGAATGCATATCGAAAAAGAATATATCGTAGATGAAAACGGCTCCCCCAAAGCGGTGATCATCTCCGTTGAAGACTTCAGGCGGATCGAGGAGATGCTGGGGCTCGATCTCGATGAAGAAACGGTCCGACAGCTTTATGAAGCCAGGGGGGATCGTGAAAAAAAGACCCCGGATGCCTATGTTCCTCTATCATAGATGAAGCCGGAAAGCAGAAAAAGGTCATGATCAAAAGCAAAGACGGCGAACTTTTCATCTTGAAACCTGCTTCCCAAAAAGGTTCGGCATACAATTTGCCCGATCTTGATTTGGGGCCGGACAGAGATGAAATCGTCAGCTTTATCAGAGAAGTGAGGGAGCGGTAAGATTTCAGCGCCGGGCGGCTTGCAGGGAAATGAAGGCTTGCCAATCAGCCGATATTTTAACGGATGATTGACTTCTCAATCGGAATGTGTAAGATGAAACAGTACCGTACACATCGGGAGGAATCCATGAGAACCAATATCGTCATCGATGATGATCTGATGCGCGAAGCCCTTGCCGCTTCCGGGTGCAAAACCAAAAAAGAAGCCGTTGAAGAAGCCCTCAGACTGCTGATCCGGCTCAAAAAACAGGCCGATATCCGACAATACCGCGGCAGGCTTCAGTGGGAGGGGGACCTGGAGCAGATGAGAATCGATGGATGATCGCAAAGAAACCATGAAATGAAAATCCCCCATCCGATCCAATATCAGGGCAGCAAGAGAAATTTAGCCCCTGCTATCATAAAATACATCCCCAACAATGCAGACCGAATCGTTGAACCATTCGCGGGAACAGGCGCCATCAGCATTGCCTGCGCATCTGCCGGAATTGCAAAGGAATACTGGTTGAATGATGCCAACAGACCGTTATCTCGGTTGTTGGAGCTGGTGATCCATCAGCCGGATGAATTGGCTGATTTCTATGAAGCGTTGTGGAACCGGCAGCATGCTGACAGCGTTGCCCATTATTATGAGGTCAGAGACCAATTCAACAGAACCCATGATCCCCGATTGTTCCTCTACCTCCTTTCCCGCTGCGTAAAAGGCTCTGTAAGATATAACAGCGATGGCCGTTTCAACCAGAGCCCCGACAAGCGAAGAAAAGGGGCAAAGCCGGAGAATATGAGGAAGAATATCTGCGGGGTCGCCCTTCTGCTGAAAGAGAAGGCCCGGGTCACCTGCCTGGATTACAAAGCGATGATCGGGAAGATCGAAAGTTCGGATCTGGTCTATATGGACCCGCCGTATCAGGGGGTGTGCAGCGATAAGGATCATCGCTATTCTTCCCATATCGATCAGGGTGAATTTGTCGATTTCCTGGCTGCGCTGAACCAAAAGGATGTCCCCTATCTCATCAGCTATGACGGCAGATGCGGCAATAAAAAGTACGGCAGGGATCTTCCGGAAAGTCTGGGGCTGAAAAGGCTCGAAATCGAAGCCGGCAGGTCTTCCCAGGCCACGTTGCTGGGGAAGAAACAGATCACCGTTGAATCTCTCTATCTTTCCAAGGCGCTGCTGGAACGATTGCATGGAGAACCGCAGCATCGGAAAATGGGAGGCTGGGAGCAGTTGATGCTGCCGGAAGCAGAATCGGCCTATGCCTGAATATTCCGAAGAATTTCTTGAATTGTGCCGGTCGGTCACCGCAAAACGGCCCAGAACCTTGATTGAGCATATCCTGCTCCACGGTCAGGTCACTACGGAGGAACTCAAGGATATCTACGGATACAATCATCCGCATGCTTTATCTACCTGGAGGCGGTCGATGAGAACCAGCTCCAGATCGACCATCGAATCCCTTTTGAGATCCGGGGGAACGGGATTTCGGATGCGCCGGACCCGGAGGATTTCATGCTGCTGTCCGGTTCTGCGAACCGGGCAAAATCCTGGGCCTGCGAGCATTGCCGGAATTGGATCGAGATCCGAGAGCCCGATATCTGCATGGCCTGTTACTGGGCATATCCCGAGGCGTATTCCCATGTTGCCATGCGGCAACTGCGCAGGGTCGATCTGCTGTGGCAGGGAGACGAAGTGGAGCAGTATGAGATGTTGAAGGAAAGGGCAATGGCGCAGGGGAAGGCGTTGTCCGCGCTGATCAAGAAGATTATCGACAGGGAATTGAAGCGGAAAACCTGATGGGGGTATCCTTTCCACTGGAAAACGGCCCGCTTCTGAAAATCAAAGCCTCCCTATGTTGAAGCCTTCGGAGGTGCGGATGCGCTTTTGGTTTGGGATTTTTGAGATGGGGATCAAAAGGGTTGCAGGATTTTGCCGGATTTGGCATAATGATGCATCGTTGAAGATCCTTGAAGATAGGCTGGTCGTCCGAATTCAAATCCACTCTTACCGGAAAAGAAATGTCTGCTGAACATGTCGCTGCAATACTGGGCGAGTCCAGATGGGTCGGGGCACAAATTGCCACGGCACAGGTGTCATTAAGAAAGGGTGTGGATAAGGAATCGGCCGCGCGAAAACTTTATGAATCGAGCGCTTTGACCCTCAAGCGAAGCCGGGAGATCGTCGGGAACCTTCAGGATCGGGATTTCGAGAGCTTTCTGGAACCCAGAAAACGGACTGGTTCGGCTGAGAATCCGATCACCAAGATGTTCCCGGCCGCGGTGACGGAGCGGCAGTTTCTGGATCAGCTCGACAGTCTTCAGGATGCGAGGTTCGGGATCTCCTATCGGGATAACCGCTTTACGGGGCATACGCTGGTCGATTTCACCATTGTCGAAGGCGATCTTGAACTGCCGGTCAATGTCAAGAATGCCGGAACGCGGTTCGAAAATGCCGCAAGCCTTATGGGGTTAGACCCCGAGGTATAGCCCATGAGCGTCATCAGTCTTTTTTCAGGATGCGGCGGGCTCGATTTCGGCATCGAGGCGGCCGGCTGGGAGATTCCGTTCCGAAACGATTCGGATCATCACTCCTGCAATACCCTTCGATTGAACCGCGGCGGGGATGTCCTGTGCGCACCGCTGGAGGAGGTCTCGTCCGCAGATATCCGGAAGCGCATCGGTTCCGGCAGGGATGCTGCGGATCTGGTGGTCGGCGGGCCTCCCTGCCAGCGCTTTTCCAAATCGGCCTATTGGTCCCGGGGAGATACCCGACGCCTGGATGATCCCCGCGCCAATACCCTTGCCGAGTATTTTCGGATTGTTGAAGATTTTACGCCCAGGGCGTTTCTGCTGGAGAATGTCCACGGTATCCGCTACTCCGGAAAAGAGGAGGGGTTTTTGTATCTCCTCCGGCGGATTCGGGAGATCAACCGCAGAAAGGGGACCGATTACCGGCCCTGCTGGCGGGTGATCAATTCGGCCGATTACGGGGTGCCGCAGATCCGGGTCCGGTTTTTTCTGATAGCACTGCGGGATGGGGGAGAATTCCGTTTTCCGGAACCGACGCACCGAGAGGTCGATGCCCAAGCCCCGGGGCTGTTCCACGATGACCGCCCCTCCTATGCAACGGCCTGGGATGCCCTGCGGGATGTTCTGCCGGATGAGAGGGAAAAGCTCGGGGTCGGGGGGAAGTGGGCGGATCTGCTGCCGTCCGTTCCCGAGGGCGAGAATTATCTGTGGCATACGGACCGGAAGGGCGGGCTGCCCCTGTTCGGCTGGCGGACCCGGTTCTGGTGTTTTCTGCTCAAGCTGGCCAAGAACCGGCCTTCCTGGACCATTCAGGCGCAGCCGGGGTCCGCGGTGGGGCCCTTTCACTGGGAAAACCGAAAGCTGTCATGGACCGAGATGGCGGCCCTGCAGACTTTTCCCAAGTCCTTCCGAATCGATTCTCCGAGGGTGGAGATCCAGCGTCAAATGGGCAATGCGGTTCCTTCCCTGCTGTCGGAGAAGCTTGGC
>JAABSP010000073.1 GCA_011390345.1 Desulfobacteraceae bacterium | reverse complement strand
AGATCTCAAATCATTCAATGCCCTCAGCTATACTACCTGTTCCTCGTGCTTCATGCAATATTGGCCCGGTTATATTGTCGTATATGTCAATGTGACGCATTATACCAAAAATATCAGGGTCAATTGTAATTCCATTAATCTCGTCAACCGGAACTACTCCAGCAGTTTCAGCGGCCCCGTTTTTATTCCGATAAATGCCGGCTACAACTACAATGTCACCTATAACGATTACCGCTACAGCGGAAACCGGTGCGTCAACGTCAAGCCTTATACCTACACCATCATCCAGTTCCCCTAACAGGTCTCCCTCCCGGAGCCTGATTGTATATAAGTAGAAAAGAGCCCGGTTCTTCAATGACCGGGCTCTACTCTAAATCCGCCGCAGCGCACTGCGTACAGCAGATGGCGGCAACCGGCTTTCAGCCGGTTTTTTTGGGTTCAGCCTGGGATTTCAATCCCAGCTCAGATATCGAACACAATCCCCTGCGCCAGCGGCATCTCCTTGGACCAGTTGATGGTACAGGTCTGCCGCCGCATATAAGCTTTCCAAGCATCTGACCCGGACTCTCTACCGCCGCCGGTCTCCTTCTCCCCGCCGAACGCGCCGCCGATCTCGGCCCCGGATGTGCCGATGTTGGCGTTTGCGATTCCGCAGTCGCTGCCCCGGTGGCTCAAAAACATCTCGACCTCCCGCAGGTTCTGCGAAAAGATTGCCGATGACAGCCCTTGGGGGACCGCATTGTGGTATTCGATGGCCTCTTCGATTGTCTTTTCATAGGGGATGAGGTACAGGATCGGCGCAAAGGTCTCCTCTTTCACAATCTCCATATCGGCACTGGCTTCGCAGATGCAGGGCGTGACATATGCCCCTTTGTCGTAAATTCCGCCACTGAGAACTTCCCCGCCGTAGAGAACCTTTCCGCCCTGGCTCTTCAAAGTCTCCATCGCCTTCTGCATGGTCTCGGCAGCTTCACGGTTGATCAGAGGCCCCATCAAAACCCCCTCCTCCAGCGGATCACCGATCTTCACCTGCTGATATCCCTTGACCAGGGTTTCGGAGAAGTCCTGAAAAATATTTTTATGCAGAATGATCCTCCGAGTGGTGGTGCATCGCTGCCCGGCCGTGCCCACCGCGCCGAAGACAATCGCGCGGACCGCAAGATCGAGGTCCGCATCCGGGGTGACGATAATCCCGTTGTTGCCCCCCAGCTCCAGAATGGTCTTCCCAAGCCGGCCCGCCACGGTCTGCGCCACATGGCGACCCATATTAACCGAACCGGTCGCGGAGATCAGCGGAATCCTCGGATCGTTGATCAGCCGCTCACCCACCTGCTGCCGGTCTCCGATAACGATGTTGAGTACGCCCTCGGGAACATCGTTTTCCTTCAGCACCTCCCCGGCGATCTTCATGCAGGCGATGGCCGTAAGCGGCGTCGTGGAAGAAGGCTTCCAGACCACCGGATCTCCGGCAATGAGCGCGATCATGGCATTCCATGCCCAGACCGCCACCGGAAAGTTGAATGCGGTGATCACCCCCACCGGGCCCAACGGATGCCACTGCTCATACATCCGATGCTCGGGCCGCTCCGAATGCATGGTAAACCCATAGAGCATCCTCGACTGCCCCACGGCAAAATCGGCCATGTCGATCATCTCCTGAACCTCGCCCTCACCCTCGGCCCGGATCTTTCCGTTCTCCAGCGTCACCAGCGCGCCCAGATCCTTTTTATGCTCCCGAAGGGCCTCTCCGATCTGACGCACGATCTCCCCACGCTTGGGCGCGGGAACCATCCGCCAATGGTCAAAGGCTTCAACCGCTTTTTTCACCACGGTCTCATAGTCGCCTGCATCCGCACATCGAACTTTTGCAATAGTCTTTCCATCGATGGGAGATGTCGATTCCAGCAGATCTCCCCGGGCATCGAGCCATGATGTACCTGTGCCCGCACCCGAGAGTTCACCGGTGATGCCGAGTCTTTCCAGAATTTCCTTCAAGATGTCCCCCTTTTCTTGGCCGTTTTCATTCCTATGCGCCTGCCCGATCCTGTTTGAATCCTGTTTGAATCCGGGACTATCCGGCTACCTCCCGGACCACCTCCTCGAAGATCGTCAGACACAGGTCGATCTCATCCGCATCCACGGTCAGCGCCGGACAGAATCGGACCGTGTTCTGCCCGCACCCCAGCAGCAGCAGCCCCTTTTCAAAAGCCCGGTTCAATATCCGGTTCCGCCAGTCCGGAGCCGGGATCTTGTTCTCCCGATCCTTGACGATCTCGGCCCCCACCATCAGCCCTTTGCCACGCACGTCCCCCAGACACTCCAGGCTCTTCTGCTGCTCCTTCAGCCCGGCCATCAGCCGATCCCCCTGCACGACTGCATTCTCCATCAGCTCCGTCTCCAGAAGCTCGATGGTGGCAAGCGCGGCCTGGCAGGAGAGGGGATTTCCGCCGAAAGTGGAGGCATGGGAGCCGGCCTCCCAGTTCATGATATCGGTATGGGAGACCATCGCGCCGATGGGCATGCCCGATGCGATCCCCTTGGCCAGAGACATGATGTCCGGCACAACCCCGAAATGTTCGCTCGCAAACATCTTACCGGTGCGGCCCATCCCCGACTGCACCTCATCGGCCACATAGAGGATGCCGTACTTCCGGGTCAGCTCGAATATCTTCTGATGAAACTCGGGCGGCGGCACGATGTATCCCCCCTCTCCCTGGATCGGCTCCACAAATATGGCAGCCACCTCCTCGGCCGGAATGGTGGTCCGAAAGAGGGTCTCCTCGATCCATTTGACACAGAAGGTATCGCATTCCGGATGGCAAAGGTTGTATGGACACCGGTAGCAGTAGGGGTAGGGGATGTGGGTGATGCCCGGGACCAGCGGGTTGTAATGCTTCTTCTGGATCGATTTGCTGGCCGTGAGGGAGAGCGCGCCCATGGTCCGGCCGTGAAACGCGCCGAAAAACGCGATGTTCAGCTCCCGCCGGGTGTGCCACCGGGCCAGTTTGAATGCGGCCTCCACGGCCTCCGCGCCCGAATTGCCGAAGTATACCCGCTTGATGCTCTCTCCGGGGGCCAGTTGCGCGATCTTCTCGGCCAGCCGGATCTGGGGCGTGTAGTAGAAATCGGTGCCGGACATGTGGAGCAGCTTATCCGCCTGAGCCTTGATCGCCGAAACCACCTTGGGATGGCAGTGGCCCGTGGAGCAGACCGCAATCCCTGCGGTGAAATCGAGAAATTCGTTGCCGTCCACATCGGTGATCCAGAGACCTTTTCCCTGGTCGGCCACCAGGGGATAATCTCTTGTGTAGGAGGGGGAAACATAGGTGTCGTCCAGTTGAATAAGTTTCCGGGCATTGGGGCCCGGCAGGGGGGTGTGAATCGAAGGGGTTTTCATGGCAGCTCCCGTCTCTGTGATTTGGAAAAGTCTGTAAAGATGATCAATCGTTGTTCTGCTGCATGTGATTTCAGCCTATCCCAATTCCTTTGGAAAATCAAGGAGAGGATTTTTCGATTTCCGGTTGACGAAGCTTCTCTAAAGTGGGAAAGAGGGAGGCTTTGTGTCAGTGCCGGACCATACGAACGAAATGCAAAAGGATGACAGGCATCCAAAAGGTAAGGTAGGAAATGCTCATCTATATCAAATTGCTGCTGACCGCGATCTTCTGGGGCGGAACCTTTATCGCGGGCCGATATGTCGCGCGGGATGTAGGGCCCTATTCGGCCTCCTTCCTCCGCTTTCTGATCGCATCGACCTTTCTTCTGTTCTTCATCCGCAGGGCCGAGGGAAAGTTCCCAATGGTGGAAAAGCGGCTGATCCTCCCCCTGGTGCTTCTCGGCATGACCGGGATCTTCTCCTACAATGTCTGCTTTTTCAAGGGATTGAAGCTCATCGAGGCCAGCCGCGCATCTCTGATCATCGCAAACAACCCCATCCTGATCGCGGTGCTGTCGGCTATCCTTTTCAAAGAGTCCATGAACCGGATCAAAGCCGCAGGAATCCTGCTTTCGGTGACGGGCGCGATGATCGTGGTCTCCCGGGGGGATCTTCTGGCCATTTTCCGGGGCGGCATCGGGATCGGTGAGATCTTCATCTTCGGCAGTGTGCTGAGCTGGTCGGCCTTTTCGATCATCGGAAAGACGGTGATTGCCAAAATCTCCCCCCTCTGTTCCATCGCCTATGCCTCTGCCATCGGGACCCTCTGCCTTTTGATACCGGCACTCTCCGAAGGGCTTCTTCAAACCATCGGAAGCTATTCATTTCTGGACTGGTTCGGGATCTTCTATCTCGGCTATTTCGGAACCGTTCTCGGGTTCGTCTGGTATTACGAGGGCATCCGGGCATTGGGACCCACCCGGGCCAGCCTCTTCATCAACTTTGTCCCCATCAGCGCCATTATACTGGCCTATTTCATTCTGAAAGAGCCGCTCACCTCCTCCCTTTTTGCCGGTGCGCTCTTTGTGGTCACCGGGGTATATCTCACCAATACCGCATCCCTCAAGGTCAAGGTACGGTGATTGGATCCCCGCATCTGCGGTTGCTTTTTTTCTTCAATTTTCGTATGGTTAATTGAATAGAGAGGAGGGGGGTGCAAAATATTGACCGCAGGTTCCGCAACGGAGGAGAACCCATGAAATTTCCCTATGGCATTAGCGATTTCAACAAAATCATCCGGGGGAACTATTTCTACTGCGATCGGACCGATCGAATTCCGGAAATTGAGGATGCGGGGGATTATCTGCTCTTTATTCGTCCGAGGCGGTTTGGTAAGAGCCTGTGGATGTCCATCCTCTGCCATTACTATGATATCAATGAGAAAGACCGTTTCGAAGAACTCTTTGGAGGTCTCGCCATCGGGCGGAATCCGACGCCGCTGCATAACAGATATCTCATTCTTAAATGGGATTTTTCATGTGTCGATCCGACCGGTACTGTGGAGCAGATACGGCAATCTCTGTATGGCCATGTAAATGCCTCCATTTACAACTTCTACAGCAAATACCGGAAAATTTTTCCCGGGTTTTCCGATCTGTTGCAGGAAGATGCACTCAGTTCCCTAAAGATAATGCTGGCGGAAACACGAGCTGCAGGTGAAACACGAGCTGCAGGTTATCTCCTCTATCTCCTCATCGATGAATATGACAACTTCGCCAATGAGATGATGTCGGGAATCCGAAGCGAACAGGACGATTATAATGCCCTTGTTCATGAAAAAGGGCCTCTGAAAACCCTGTTCAAATCCGTGAAATCCTCTGCCGGAGAAGGAAGCCTTGATAAAATCTTTATCACCGGTGTCTCCCCTGTGGTCATGAGTGACATCACCTCGGGCTTCAATATTGCGGAAAACATATATCTCTACGCCGATTTCAACGATCTGTGCGGCTTTACCGAAAATGAGATCCGAAAGACGTTGGCGCAAGTCGGGGAGGAATGTCCCTCTTGTGATATCGAAGAAGGGATGGAGATGATGCGAGCCTATTACAATGGCTATACCTTCTCCCCGGGCCTGGAGCAGAAAGTCTACAATCCGACACTGGCGCTCTATTTCTTTAAAAGATTCCAGAAAACCGGAACCTATCCCCGGGAGATGCTCGATGCCAATCTGGCTACGGACGATGCCAAACTCGCTTTTATCGCCGGGCTGCCCAGAGGCAATCAACTGCTGCTCGATATCACCCGGGAAGGGGAGCCGGTAACGGTATCCGGTATATCCAACCGCTTCGGCGTCTCCGAAATATTGAATGACGCGGCCAAGACACAGGATTTTCTCATCTCCTTTCTCTACTATTTCGGCGTGCTGAGCATTACGAATCTCACCGCTGCGGGTAAACTGGAACTTCAGGTTCCCAACCTCGTGACCCGGGGCCTCTATGTCAACCGCATTGCCCAGTTCCTGCTGCCAGACCCCGGGATTCGGGATGACGGCCGGGCCGCGGCCGAAAAGGTCTTTACCCAAGGGGATATCGTGCCCCTGTGTGAGTTCGTTGAAAGCCGCTATTTCCAGGTCTTTCACAACCCGGATTATAAATGGGCCAATGAACTGACGGTGAAGACGGCCTTTCTGACCCTGCTCTACGACGATATCCGGTACATCATGGATTCGGAGCGGGAGATAGGCCGGGGATATGTGGATCTGACCATGATCATCCGTCCCGACATGCGGAAATTCGAGCTGCTGGATGTACTCATCGAGTTCAAATATGTAAAGCTTTCGGATGCGGGAATGACTGGTGAAAATGCACGAAAATTAACACCGGCGGAACTGCAGGAAATACCGGCCATGAAAAAAGAAATGGCAGCGGCGCGGGAACAGGCAAAACGGTATGGCAGGGATCTGATGAAAAAGCATGGGAACCTGCGCCTGAAATCCTTTGCGGTTGTGAGTCTGGGATTTGAGCGATTGTGGGCCGAGGCGGTTTAAAATATTCTTTGATTGATTTTTTGAAATCATTCCAATGGATTAAAAATATATCTCTTGACATGCCCATCGTTTCTGGTGTAGCTATTATATAATTATTTGGAATAAGAGCAAAATATTGCGATAAGCGTTCCAAAGACCACCCGGACCCGAAAAGGAGGAAACGATGAGACAAGAGGGAAAGCTCCATCCACTGGTAAAGGAATTGAAGCTCGATCTTGAAACCGGCAAACTCTCCCGGCGGGAATTTCTGCGGTATTCCACCCTTGTGGGGCTGTCCGCGACCGCTGCCTTTGGAATGGCCGGGCTGGCCTCTCCCCGAAAACTGTTAGCCGCCCAGATCATTCACCGAGGCGGGACATTGAAGGTCTCCTCTCCGATCCAGAAGGTGACGCATCCCGCGCAGTTCTCCTGGGTCGCTCCCTCCCAGCAACTGCGCCAGGTGGCCGAATATCTGACCTGGACCGACAGCAACAACATCACCCGCCCCTATCTGCTGGAGAACTGGGAGGCCAGCGAAGACCTCAAGACCTGGACTCTCAACCTGCGCCAGGGGATCAAGTTCAACAACGGCGACGAATTTACGGCAGACGATGTCCTCTTTACCATGAATCAGTGGCTTGACAAGGATGTGGGCTCTTCACTGATGGGGATGGTGGGCCACTACCTCGATCCCACCGGTATTGAAAAGACCTCGAACCATCAGGTGGTTCTCCATCTCAAACGCGCCGAGATCGCGGTTCCCGAACATCTCTTCCACTATCCCGCGCTGATTTTAAACCACAGAACCTTTGAAGGGGATTTCATCAAAAGGCCCCACGGCACGGGCCCCTATACTCTGGAGATGTACCGGGAGGGGGAACGGTGCGTGGTGAAGCGGCGGGAGGACTACTGGCAGATGGGTGCGGATCAAAAGCCGCTGCCCTATATGGACAGCATCGAGTTCATCGACATGGGCGCGGAGATGGCGGCACAGATCTCGGCTATCCGGGCCGGAGAGATCGACACCATCGATCTGAGCGATGCCGGCGGCACCGATGTCTATCAGGCCCTCAAGGATGATCCGGATATCAACATTCAGCCGGCCACCACCAGCCAGGCACGGGTGCTGCGGATGCGGGCCGATCTGAAGCCCTGGACAGACAATCGGGTGCGAAAGGCATTGAAGCTCTGCCAGCACCGGGAGAAGATCCTCGCGCTGGCCTATTTCGGGCAGGGGATTCAGGGGCAGGATTTTCATGTCTATCCCAAACATCCGGAATACTGCAAAAAAGATACGCCCCAATACGATACGGAAAAGGCCAAACAGTTTCTGAAGGAGGCCGGCTATCCGGACGGCCTCGATGTCAACCTCGCTGTCGGCAGCGAGTGGACCGATGTGGTCCGCTTTGCCGAGGTGCTCAAGCAGGATGCGGCCCCCGCAGGCTTTAGAATCAACATCCGGACCATGCCCAACAGCCAGTACTGGGAGAAGTGGACCGAGGTCGATCTCGGCATCACCCCCTGGACCCACCGGCCTCTCGGCACAATGGTCCTGAATCTTGCCTTCACGGCCGATGAGGCCGGAAAGCCGGTGGCCTGGAACGAAACTCGCTGGGTGGATGAGGAGTTCTCGAAGCTGCTCAACCAGGCCAACGGAACCCTGGATGTGGATGAGCGGCGGAAAATCTTCTGCAAGCTCGAAGATATCCAGATGGAGAGAGGCTCCATCGGCATCCCCTACTGGCGCAATGTCTGGATGGTGACCCGGAGCCGGGTGGAGAATGTCGAATCCCATCCGAACCTCTATATGCTCTTCAACACGGTCTGGCTGAAAAAATCATAAAAAGATCCGGCTGAAATGGCTAAATTCATCATCCGGCGCTTTTTTCTGCTGCTCTTGACCATGTTCCTGGTCTCCATTGCGGTCTTTCTCATCGCGGAATCCTCCCCCGGAAATGTGGCCCGAAACGTGCTGGGCAGCTTCATCACCCCGGAGCAGGAGGCCTCCTTTCTCGCGCAGATGGGGCTGGACAAGCCGATCTGGCAGCGGTATCTATACTGGCTGACCGGCTCTGACTGGCATGCGGAGAAGAAGGTGGGCCTGCCCCTGAAACGGATCACCACGCCCAAAGGCTTTGAGGAGTGGTGGGCCGTTGGAGAGGGAGGAAATCTCCTGCGCTGGAAGATGGAGGGAGAGGATCTGATCGCGGTGGTGAAACCCCCGGACAGTGAAACTTTTGAGAGGCCCGCCAATGACCGATGGCAGACCTACCCCGAGGGGGGAAGCTATTTCTGGGGGATCGACACCGCAAATCATGCGGTCCGCTGGGAAAAGGGGTCGGGAGAGACGGTCTGGAACTTCGTGATGGGCAGCGGCTGGATGGCTGCCACCGGGGGCCCTGCGGAATATATCCCTCTGAAAAAGGGGTTTGTCCGGGGAGATCCGGGCGTATCCCTGCGCACGGGCCGTCCGGTCTCGAAAAGCATCTTTGTCCGGCTGCGGAATTCCCTGGTGCTGGCCGGAATCGCATTTGCCATTGTCATGCCGATTGCCCTCTTTCTGGGCATCCTTGCGGGACTGAAGGAGGGCTCCCTGCCGGACCGGTTCCTCTCCATCTCCGGGATGATGTTTTCCGTGATCCCGGAATTTGCCACCGGCATATTTCTCATCCTGATCTTCTCCCACTGGCTCGACCTCGTTCCCGGGGCAACGGTCTTCGGCGAGAAGGCGCCTTGGGAGCGGATCGACATGCTGATCCTGCCGGTGTTGACCCTGACCCTGATCGAGCTGGGGTATATCCTTCGGATCACCCGGGCCAGCATGGCCGAGGTGATGCGCTCCTCCTACATCCGCACCGCATTTTTAAAGGGCCTTCCCTACTGGCGGGTCGTCTTCCGCCATGCGGTGCGGAATGCCCTGATCGCTCCCATCACGGTGATCATGCTCCACGTCAACTGGCTCATGGGGGGCATCGTCATCGTGGAGGTGGTCTTTGGCTATCCGGGACTGGGGAAGTATCTGCTCGATTCCGCGCTGTATAAAGATATCAACGCGCTGGAGGCCGGGACCATGATCATGGTGATGGTGGCGGTGGGGACCCAGTTGATCGCGGATGTCATCTATACGTTCTTGAACCCCAGAATTCGGTATGGATAGCTGCTTTTTTCCTGCATGATCCCTCTCAAATCTGGTATAACTGCAGACGGTGTGAAGGACAGGTTCATTCATAACGTCGATCGAAAAGGGGGAAATATGAAAGCGCACAAGATTATTCTTATTGCTGTATTGTTTGTTCTTTTTGCTGTTTCTGGCTATTCGCAGAATGCTGAAAATGTGGAATGGGTTGGTTCCTGGCCCTATGGTCCGGCAAATGCCGTAGCTGTGGATGTGGCCAGGGGACTTACATTTCTCGGATCGGGCGGTGGTGTTGTGATATTAAACAGCCGGGATATTTCCAATCCAGTGGAAATAAAACGTTTCAAAACAGCGGGGCCTGTGGAAGATCTCCATTACGAAGGGGGGATACTCTATATTGCCAATGGAGCCGCAGGTCTTACCGCAAAAGATGTATCCGATCCGGTCAATCCCTCGACAATTTATACGAAGGCGTATCCGGAACAGGTGAAGAAAGTCGATGTTTATAGCGGTGAACCCTATGTCGTCAGCAGTAACGGTATTCTATACACCTCTCAGTGGCAGGAAGGCGGTATGATATCTCCTGCGCCGGACCCCTCCGGGTTCTACGATTCAGATGGGCATATTGTCGATGCTGATATCATTGGCAGTATCGGATATGTCATCGACAGGATCGGTGTGTTGCGCATTGTCGATCTGACGGACCCTGCTTCCCCGGTAGAAGCCGGTTACGATTATCTTCCGGGAGAAGCCTACGGAATTACGGTATCCTACCCGTACGCCTATGTCACCTATTCGGTATCCGGTGAGCAGCGTCCGGGATTGGGACTCAGCATATTCGATATTACCGCTCCAACGTCCCCGAAGATTTTGGGATCATTTAATAATCCCTTCGCCGGCATTCCCGGCGGATTGGCCGTATCGGGAGGGTATGCCTATATCGGCGATCAGTTTGGTGTTCTTCATGTCATTGATGTCAGAATTCCTACAGATCCCGCTATGCTGACAACTTTTTCCAGATCGGGTATGGGAAGCATCAGTTCGGTTTTCGCTTCCGGAAATGCCATTTATATTGCCGATGATAAAGCAGGGTTGTTCATCATTGATCATCCTGATTTGGAAATTCAGTCATTTTTCAATGCGCCAGGCTGGATGTACGATATATTCGCATCTGGCGAACTTGTCTTTCTGGCCGATGATGAGCAGGGACTGAGCATTGCGGATATCTCCGATCCTGTTTCCCCGAAATTGGAGAGTACCTACAAGACATCGGGGACGGCTCGCGGAATTTTTGTTTCCGGAACCGATGCATATGTGGCAGATGGAAACGCCGGGCTGAAAATTATCGACGTCAGTGCGCCATCTCTTCCCATAGAAATCGGCAGCATCGATACGGTCGGCGATTCCCGCGGGGTTTTTGTCTCCGGAAATTATGCCTATATAGCAGATGGAGACAGGGGCGGACTTCGCATCATTGATGTTCTCGACCCGACTCTGCCCAATGAAGTAGGATATTATGACACTCCTGGTTCGGCCGGGGCCGTATTTGTTTCCGGAAACCATGCCTATGTTGCTGACGGTGCCCAGGGGGTGACCATCATTGATGTCTCAAATCCTGAAATCCCGATTCGTGTGGGATCATACAATACCCTCGGCTCTGCCTATGCTGTCCATGTGGAAGGAAATTACGCGTATGTGGCCGACTGGACCAACGGTCTTCTGATTCTCGATGTAAGTGTTCCCGAAGGGCCCGTATTTGCTGCATCCATTACGACGCCCACCGAAGTGCGGGATCTCTATGTTTCCGGTAACAACGTCTTTGTCGCTGACTGGCAGACGGGGGTCAGAGTCATTGATGTGAGCAATCCCACTGCTCCAGTTATGGCCGGCTATTACGCCTCCGACAGTGACAACTATGGAATTTATGTCCAGAATGACCGTCTCTATGTGGCCGAAGGCCCCGATGGTTTTACGATTCTGCGGTATAAAACAGCCATTCCCGGAGATCTAAACAACAGTGAAACCATCGACTTAAGCGATGCCATTGTTGCCCTCAAAGTGCTTGCCGGCATCGAACCATCAGGGCTGCGGACCAATTATGCGGGTTCCGGGGCCGATATCAACGGTGACGACCGCGTCGGCTATCCGGAACTCCTCTATATCCTGCAAACGGTTTCCGGATTGCGGCCACAGTAAAGGATATTTTGCGGAAAAACTTCCCATGACCGTCAATGAACGAACATCGGAATTCGTGGATCTCCAACCGGAAAAGGCCGGAAACATCCAGCGGATGCGGGATGCCCTCTCCATCCTTCTGGCATCGAAGACCGCGACTGTGGGCCTGGTGCTGGTGCTCTTCTGGGTCTTCGTTGCGCTCTTTGCGCCGATTTTAACCCCCTACAGCCCCACGGAGCAGGACTGGATGGCGCCCAACCAGGGCCCCACATGGCGCCACCCTCTGGGAACCGACGAGCTGGGCCGGGATCTCTGGTCCCGGCTCATCTACGGCGCCCGGGTGGTTCTGGTGATCCTGCCGGTATCCGATCGCTTCTGGATACCGGGGGGGACTGCAATTTGGGGCGTCGCGGTCGCGCTGCTGATCGGGGCTGCGCTGGGTCTCATCAGCGGCTACAGGGGCGGATGGCTCGATGAGATCATCATGCGCCTTCTGGACGCGATGATGTCGATCCCCGTCATTCTGCTCTACCTTATCATTGTCGCGGCCATCGGCGCATCCGCGGTCAATGTGGTCATCGCTATGGCCATCGTGGGAACTCCCGGCATCGCCCGACTCGTTCGGGGGCTGACTCTGGATATCCGCACCCGGGACTATATCCGCGCGGCCGAAACCCGGGGAGAGAATACCTTTTTCATAATGTTCGCGGAGATCCTGCCCAATGCCAAAGGCCCTATCATCATCGACGCGATGCTCCGGGTCGGCTATGCGATCTTTGCCATGGGAACGCTGGGCTTTCTGGGGCTGGGGCTCCCGCCGCCGTCACCGGACTGGGGGAGCATGGTGGCCAAAGGCCGGGAGTTCATCCTTGCCGGAAGTCCGTGGGCAGCGCTCTGGCCATCCATTGCCATTGCATCCCTGGTGGTGGGGCTGAACCTTCTGGCTGACGGGCTGCGGGAGGAGACCATGCGGTATCAATAGAGCGGTATCAATAGAAGAGATCGGAAGGAAACAGAATTATGAAGGCAATCGCGATTTCCATCCTCGTTGTGGGGCTGTTCGGACTGCTGGCCTATACCAACCCCACGATGGATGATTATGAAGAATTCATTGAAAAAGAACTCAAGGCGGAACTGGAAAAAAAGGGGGATGGCCTGGAAAGAGCCATCGGCGTTCTGGTGAGCGGATTGGCGGGGGATATCCTGGTTCAGACCACCACAAGGGCCAACTATGTCTTCTTCAGCATCTTCGACACCGATCTGGGCAAAGAGAAGATCAAATCTGTGGGGGTCTTTAAAAATTTCATTCCCTATGAGACGCCTGAATCCCTGAAATAGAGACAGGGGGAAAGGATATATGGATTCCGAAGCCGACAGCGGCGCGATTTTAGCCGTTGAAAATCTTTCGATCGCCTATAAAACCCGAAAGCGGCTGCTGGCAGCGGCCAGAGAGGTCACATTCGACGTAGGGCCGGGGCAGACCATCGGCATTGTCGGAGAATCGGGCTGCGGCAAGAGCACCGTTGCCTTTGGCATCGTCAATTTTCTGGGGACAAACGGCCGGATCACAAAAGGCAGCGTTCGGTTCGAAGGCCAGGAGCTTGTGGGAAAATCCCAAAAGGAGCTGAACCGGCTCCGGGGGGATCGGATCGCAATGGTCTACCAGGACCCGATGGCGGCATTGAACCCCACGGTTCGGATCGGGGTTCAGCTCTACGAGGTGCTGACGGCCCATCGGGAGATCAGAAAAGAGGAAGCCCGGGCGCGGTCTGTTGCGATGCTTCGAAGAGTCCATATGCCCGATGCCGAAGACATGATGAACCGGTATCCGCACCAGCTCTCGGGCGGACAGCAGCAGCGGGTGGTGATCGCGATGGCCATGCTCAACGAGCCGGCCCTGCTGATCATGGACGAGCCCACCACCGCGCTCGACGTGACCGTGGAGGCCGCGGTCCTCGATCTGGTGGAGGATCTGAAGCGGGATTTCGACACGGGCATTCTCTTTATCTCCCACAATCTCGGGGTGGTGGCAAGGGTGAGCGATCATCTCTGCGTCATGTATGCCGGGGAAGTGGTGGAGAAAGGGCCGGTTGGAGAGATCTTCCACCATCCCTCCCACCCTTATACCCGGGGGCTTTTGAAGTGCGTGCCCAAACTCGGCGCAAGCAAATCGGCCTCCCGTCTATATCCGATTCCCGGCAGAGTCCCGGCCCCGGCCGACCGGCCCATAGACGAGTGCGTCTTTGCCCCGAGGTGCGACTATTCCACGGAGAAATGCACCGCGTCCCGTCCTGATCTCTTCGACGCCGGAGATGATCATATCGCCCGCTGCTTCTATGCCGAAAAGGTGAAACGCGCGGGAGGATCGCCCCTGCCGGTGCAGAAAAAGAGGTCTGCATCGAAGAAACCGGAGACGCGGGAAGATGGCCTCTCCTGCAAAGAGGATCCTCTGCTGGATGTGGAGAACCTCAAGGTCTACTATGAGCAGGAATCGGGATCACTGAAGAGCCTTCTGGGAATGGGAGAGGAGCAGTTCGTTCGGGCTGTGGACAATATCTCCATCTGCCTTTCCAAGGGGAAGACCCTGGGAATTGTGGGCGAATCCGGGTGCGGAAAATCGACCCTGGTCAAGGGGCTTATCGGTCTGGAAGAGATCACGGACGGGGAGATGGTCTTTTTGAGCATGGATGTGGCGGAACCGGTCTCCAAACGGAATCAGGTGGTGATCCGGGAGATGCAGATGGTCTTTCAGAATCCCGATGCGACCCTGAACCCGGCCTACAGTGTGGGCCGGCAGATTGCCCGCCCCATCCGGCGCTTCAAGACCGTGAAAAAGGAGCAGGTCTATGGCGAGGTGGTGCGTCTGCTCCAATCGGTTCGACTGGGGGAGAGCTACTACAATCGTTATCCACGGCAGTTGTCCGGCGGAGAGAAGCAGCGGGTGGGGATCGCGCGGGCTCTGGCCAGCCGGCCCGATCTGGTGATCTGCGATGAGCCGGTCTCCGCGCTGGATGTGTCGGTGCAGGCTGCGGTTTTAAATCTCCTGCTGGAGATCCAGAAGATCTTCGGCACATCCCTCATCTTCATCGCACACGACCTGAGCGTTGTCCGCTTCTTCTCCGACGATGTCGCGGTGATGTATCTGGGACAGATCATGGAGATGGGCCCAGCCGAAACCATATATGCGCCGCCCTACCATCCCTATACCGAGGCGCTCTTGTCCGCGGTTCCGGTCCCGGACCCGGATGCGGAGCAGAAACACATCCGTCTTTCGGGAAATGTGCCCAGCGCGCTCAACCCGCCTTCGGGATGCCGGTTTCACACCCGATGCCCCAGAAGAAAGCTGCTGCCCGGGAACGGAAAGATCTGCGAGATCGAGATTCCGCCCTGGCAGGAGGCGGCCCCGGGCCACCATATCCTCTGCCATATTCCCTTGGAAGTCCTCAACGAGTTCGATGCAGTTATCCACGCGGCCTAGGGTTGAAACCCAAGGCTGAACCAAAAACCGGCTGAAAGCCGATTATGGGGAATGGGGACAGGGGCGGTAATTCGATATCCCGAACCGGCTTTCAGCCGGTTTCCAAAATTTAGCCTGGGGTTTCAACCCAAGGCGCAGAAAGGAGCAGCACCAGAACCATGCCTTCCATCTCCCAGCGACTCGACAACTTCACCGAATCCGTGATCCGGGAGATGACCCGGGTCTCGGACGGCTGCGGGGCCATCAACCTCTCCCAGGGATTTCCCGATTTCGACCCGCCGGCCGAGCTGGTCAAAGCCGCCAAAACGGCCTTGGATGCTGGCTTTCACCAGTACGCGGTCACTTGGGGCTCCCCCCGATTTCGGAAGGCGCTGGCAGAGAAACAGCGCCGGTGGATGGGCATCGATCTGGACCCGGATGCGAACATCGTCGTCACCTGCGGCAGCACCGAGGCCATGATGACCGCGATGATGACCGTCTGCAACCCCGGCGATAAAGTCATCGTCTTCTCCCCCTTCTACGAGAACTACGGTGCGGACACCATCCTGACCGGCGCCGTTCCCATCTATGTGCCCCTCACTCCCCCTGATTTCAACTTCGATCCGGCGGAACTGCGCCGGGCATTCGAGCAGGGAGCCAAAGCCCTGGTACTCTGCAACCCCTCCAACCCCACCGGAAAGGTCTTCACCAGAGAAGAGCTGACGCTCATCTCGGAATTGGCCATCGAATTCGACGCCTTCGTCATCACCGACGAGGTCTACGAACACATCGTCTACGAACCGAACGAACACATCTATATCGCAAGCCTTCCGGGAATGTTCGAGCGGACCCTCTCCTGCTCTTCCCTTTCCAAGACCTACGCGATTACCGGCTGGCGCCTCGGGTATGTGATCGCCTCCGAGAAGGTGATCGGAGGTGCCAAAAAGGTGCATGATTTTCTTACTGTCGGCGCGGCCGCGCCGCTGCAGGAGGCCGCTGTCACCGCGCTCGGCTTTCCGGATGAATATTACGAAAAGCTGCAGCGCCAGTATACCGAGCTTCGGGATGTATTCTTACATTATCTGGATCAGGTCGGCCTTCCCTACACCCGGCCCCAGGGGGCCTACTATGTGCTGGTGGACATCTCCGATTTCAACGCGGAAGACGACACCCGCTTCTGCCGCTGGCTGGCCCAGGAGATCGGCGTTGCCGCGGTTCCCGGTTCGAGCTTCTTTCATGAGCCGGTAAACCACCTGATCCGGTTTCACTTTGCCAAGCGGAAGGAGACCCTGCACGCGGCCGGGGAGCGGTTGCTGCGGTTGAAAAGGGGCTGAGGCAATTCACTTCGGCCTTTTCATCAGAAGGCGAACATCTGCTGCAACGTCGCCAGCACTTCAGCTTGGGTATTTGGATTGATGATCCCGATTTTTTTGATGAGCCTTGTTTTGTCCAGAGTCCGGATCTGATCCAGAACGATCTGGCCCTCCCTTTTTCGGAAGATGCAATTTACCCGGGTCGGATAATCCTTCTGTGCCGACGTCATGGGGGCCACGATCACCGTTCGAATGTGCCGATTCATCTCATCAGGAGAGATCACCACACAGGGCCGGGTCTTTTGGATTTCAGAACCCACGGCAGGATCGAGATCGATCAGATAAACCTCAAAGCGCTTCACTACCACTGCCATTCCTCTTCATCCCATGAATGGGATATGCTTTCGTCATCGATGAGGGGGATGTCATCTCCGTCTCGATGCATCCTTTGAAAGGCTTCATCCCATCCCTTTCGAATATTGGTGACAGGACGAATGATGATCTGATTCCTTTCAACTGAGATTTCAACATCATCCGTTATCCCTGTCTGTTCGAGAACGGGTTTTGGAATCCGCAGACCTTGAGAATTTCCGATTTTGATGATCCGTGCTCTCATGGAGTACCTCCTTCGGTAGAATGGATCTACATTGTAATTACATTCCCAGGAAGGGTCAAGGGTTTCTTTCCCCAACTCCTTTTTGGGCAACTGAAGTTGATGCAAAAATCAACCACAGTTGTTTTAAATCTGTTTCCTATCAATACCGTGGCTTCCGTCTTTTTTTCTTCTGAAAATTAACAACCTGATATCATAATTGATAATAAAATTATCTCGCTTGGAATTGTTTTGGTATTGTCTTTGCATAGGAGAATTCCTGCTGCCGCAGCCACTGGGAGATTTCCGAGGAATCGACAGATTGCGGCGATGCGTTGGAGAGATTCCACAGGACAAATTGACAGGGCCGGATCTTTTCTGCTATGAAGACGCATTTGCTCAAAACCATTTTTTTGAAACCCTTTTTGGAAAAATTGTCGTCAAAACCGTATTTCGTTTTTAGAGGATGAAGAGGCCGCCGATCGGTTGAGATGGATTGATCGGCCTTTGTGGGAAGAGATGTTGAACCTGTGAAAGGAGGTTGTCCATGCGGTTGAAGGGTTTGCCGGATGTGCCGGAGGCATTACCGGCGTATGACGCAACGCAGGGGGGAAGGTTGAAGACGCTTACGGTGAAAGACCTGTCGCTGGCGGTTCCGATGGTCGGCGGCGGGATCGAATCGATGGTTCCGGACGAGAGGATGCCGGTCCGGGGACAGTCGGTCCGGGGGCAGCTCCGGTTCTGGTGGCGGACATTCCAGGACTGCGTCGATGTGGATGAACTCCGGGAGCGGGAGAACCGGATCTGGGGGAGCACCGAAGGCGCATCAAAGGTATCCGTGGATGTGAAGGTGATCGAAGCGCCGAAGAAGATCACCTATACCGAAGAGAATCCGGCAGGTCTTCCCAAATATGTCCTCTTTCCCCTGGACAATACCAGGGACGTTGACCGCTTTACTCTCCTTTCGGGCGGGAAGTTCGATCTGAGCCTCTCCTATGATCCTGCGGAATGCGGGGAGGATGTGGAAAAGAGTGTCAAACTTTGGCTTCTGTTCGGCGGGATCGGGGCCAGAACCCGGCGGGGGATGGGGTCCCTTTATTCCCCGCACTGGCCCGGATGGAAATCCGCAGAAGAGATCATCAAATGGCTGAAGGCGATCATTCCGGCCGATTCAAAGAGATCCCGGCCCTGGCCGAGCCTCATCGGTGCCAAGGTGCTGCCGGAGCCGGTGGCGATCGGCCCCAAAGGCATCCTCGGCCCCTGGAAGGACTGGATCGACCGGTACCGGAATTTCCGGCAGAACCGGAACCCCGATCACCGAAACCGTCCCTTCGGCAGCAGCAAATGGCCCGAACCGAAAGCCATTCGAACCCTCGAAATGACAAGGGGGTTCGATGCCGGGGCCTTTTTTCCCAGGGCCGCATTCGGGCTGCCGATCAATTTCCACTTTCCCCGGAACCATCTCTATCAGAACTCGGCCGAGATGACCTTTCTGCTGGAAGGAAACGCATCGGACCGGTGGGCCAGCCCGGTCATTCTCAAGGGGTTTCAGTTGGATTCGAAAAAGGGGGTCCTGATCTGCCTCAAGCTCAACTCGCCGCTTCCCGACGGATTTTGCGTAAAGAAGCCCGACGGTAGTCATGAGGAACTGCCCGATGCGGCGGCGCCCTTGCGCAATCATGAACTCCGGAACAGCGAACCATTGAACCATCAGGACCCGTACACCGCGCTTTTTCGCTGCATGAGCGACAAACCCCCCATCACCCTCGGAGGCCCGAAATGAACACCTATCTGATGAGCCTTTCCATCGGCCCGGTTCAGGGCTTCATCGCCGCGGCCCGGCGCCTGCGGGATCTCTGGTTCGGCTCCTATTTGCTGTCGGAACTGGCAAAGCAGGCGGGCCGCTCCCTTGACGCCCGGAACGCGGCGCTGATCTTTCCGGCCCCGGCCGATGCCCAAGTCGATCTTGTCGTCGATTCTGCGATGAAGGCGCCCAACAAGCTGCTGGCCGTAGTTCATACCGATGATCCCCGGGCCCTGTTCGACGGGGTGAAAACCGAAATCATCGGCTTCTGGAAGGGTGAGCTTGCCGAAAAGACCCTTGGGGATGAAAAACGGGATGTGAATATCGACCTCTTCAACCGGCAGATTGACGATTTTCTGGAGATCTACGGCGTCTGGGTCCCCCTGAACGGGGATGAAGATTACAAACGGGCCCGAAAACGGGCGGGCCACCTGATGGCCTCCCGGAAATCCCTGCGGAATTTTGCGCAGTTGCCGCCGGTGATGCTGACAGGGCAGGGTGGCGGCCTTCCCAAATCGAGCCTGGACGGGCTTCGGGAATCGGTGCTGAAACGGGATGGCGGCTCCGGGCCCAAAAGGGGCATCAAGCGGTATGAGGAACTCGATGCCCTCGGCTGGATCAAGCGGTACGGCAGGAAGCTCGGGGATAAGGATGACCTCCCGGTCTTCGAAAGTCTCTCCGATCTTGCTGCAGACCCGTTTCTGCGAGGCGCGGCCGGGCGGAAAAAGGCATGCGACGCGATGGCGGATCTGGTGGGAATTTTGAAAAAGCACGGCGTGAAGCCGCCAAGAGTCGCCTTTCGGGAACACCGGCGGCCCCTGGGCGCGCATGATCCGGTCGCGCCCCAGGCCCTTTTCTGGTCCCGGATGACCGGAGAGCTGGAGGATCGCCTTTTGGAAAGCAACGGCGACAAGGCCGCGGCGGAAAAGGGAAAAAGGGAGATCCTCCGGCAGGTAAGCCGGGTTCACGGGGCGGCCGGCATGAAGTCGGGCCCTCTTCCCTACACCGCCATTCTGATGGCCGACGGGGATGAGATGGGCAAGACCATCATCGATATTCTGTCCCATGACAAGGACTCGACGGATATGGACGCACACCGGAACTTCTCCTGCGCCCTGGACCGGTTTGCCGATGCCTGCGAGGAGATCGTGGACCGGCACCACGGCAGCCTGATCTACAGCGGCGGAGATGACGTGCTGGCATTCGTTCCCCTGGATACGGTTCTGGAGTGCGCGGATGATCTGCGGGGCCGGTTTTTCAAAAGCATGGACAGCGCCCTTCCCGCGGGTGCGGCCCGTCCCACCCTTTCGGTCGGCATCGGGATCGTCCACCATCTCAGCCCCATGAACCGCTCACTGGATGTTGCCCGGCAGGCCGAGAGGACGGCGAAGAATGAAGGGGGGCGGAACGCGCTGGCGCTGATCGTCGAAAAGCGCAGCGGCGCACCGGTGAAGATCTTCGGCAAATGGAGCGAAGGGATCAAAGCGCGGCTCGACGCCTGGACCGACTGCCATCGCCGGGATCTGATTCCCGACAGGCTGGGCTATGAGCTGCGGCGCCTCTGCCGGGAGTTCGACAGCAGTCTGCTGGAATGGACCCCGGAGGGCGAGCCGGCAAATCCCCTTGCCTTTGAATTCCTGCAGACCCTGAATCGGAAGCGCTCGGACCGGGGCCGGCGGGAACTGAAGGACGCGGATCGGGAAATGGTTCAAAAGACCGCGGCCCACCTGAAAGACTTGGAGAAACTGGCCGGCGAGCTGATCGCGGCCCGTCTGATGGCCCGGGCAAAGGAGCAGGCTGAACCACCAAAGGCCGATGATAGGAAGGGAAAAACAGCAAAAAAGGAGGCGCGATGAAACCGACCGATCTTCTGATCACCCCCAGAGATCCGATGGTCCTGCGGGACGGACGCCCCTTCGGAGAGTCGGGAGTTCCCCAGGCCGGCACCTTTCACTGGCCCCGGCCCGGAACCGTGATCGGCATGATCCGCACCTATGTGGGATCGCTGCGGGATCCCGGATATTTTCTCAAAGTAGATCCGCAGGTCTACGGGGCCCATGTGGAAGAGATCCGGCGGATCGGGATGGAGTGGTGGCCCATGTGGAAGAGATCCGGCGGATCGGGATGGAGTGGTATCTGCCGGTGGTTCAACGCGCGGAGAAGCGCCATGTCTGCTTGCCTGCGCCTGCCGATTCGGTTCCCTTTCCCGCGGAAGGGGCGGAGGGGCTGCTGGATATTAAGGCGCTTCTGCCCCGGGATGCGGCCCCGGGAGAGGGCACGGATCTGCCCTGGCCCCGATGGGGATACCCGCAGATCAAAGAAGATGTCCGCAAGCCGGAAAAGGGCGCTCCCATCTTCTGGCGGTGGGAGAGAATGCGGGAATGGCTGATTCACGGGAACCTTCCCGGAAACAGGAGCGGGATCGATCCGGAAGGGCTGGGCATCTCCCCGACCCAGTCCGAGGAGCGGACCCATGTCTGCATCGATCCGGAGACCGGGGCCGCGGCTGAATCCCGGCTCTTCACCACCCTGGGGCTGCGGTTTGCCGAGAATGTCAGGCTCGGGGTGCGGGTGCGGGTGGAAGAGAAAGATGTTCTGCCGGACCGGGATATGTACACACTGGGCGGAGACCGGGAGGAGCGGACCCATGTCTGCATCGATCCGGAGACCGGGGCCGCGGCCGAATCCCGGCTCTTCACCACCCTGGGGCTGCGGTTTGCCGAGAATGTCAGGCTCGGGGTGCGGGTGCGGGTGGAAGAGAAAGATGTTCTGCCGGACCGGGACATGTACACCCTGGGCGGAGACCGCCGGCCCGTCTTTCTCCGGTGGGGAGAGCATCTCGTGGATTGGCCCTCTTTGCCCCGCGGGATCGGAGACGGAATCGGGATGCGTCTGCTGCTGATCACACCGGGGCTGTTCGACGGCGGATGGGCCCCGCAGTGGCTGATCCGTTCGGCCGAGACCGGAACATTCGTGGAAATGCCGGAGACCGGAATTGCCATGCGGCTTTGTTCCGCGTGTGTGCGGCGCTGGGAACCCTGCCACGGGTGGGACATGACCGTCGGGAAAAAAGGAGGCCCCAAGCCTTTGCAAAAGACGGCCCCGGCCGGATCGGTCTATTTCGTGGAGCTGGAAAAGGGATCCGACGGCAAAACTGCGGTGCAGGCCCTCTGGAATCGTTCGCTGTGTACCGCAAAAGCCCATCGAAACGACGGTATGGGCCGGATACTGGTCGGCAACTGGCATCGGTAAACCTGCTGCATTCACCATAAGGAGATTTGAAGATCATGGAAAAACGGATGACCCATAAAAAGCTCTATTTTGTTCAGTCGTTGACCAATGTCCACTGCGGCACGGGGCAGGGGGTGGGAGATGTGGATCTGCCCACGGCAAGAGAGGCCGCCACCGGCTTTCCCCTGGTTCCGGGATCGACCGTGAAGGGAGTGCTGCGGGATCATTTCACCAACTGCGGCAAAAGACCCAAGACCGATCTTGCGGCCGCGTTCGGCCCCGATTTTTCCGATGCGGATTCGGATGCCGATCTGTACGCCGCGGCCCTGATGATCACTGATGCGCGGATGCTACTGCTTCCGGTGCGGACCTTCACCGGTGTCTTCGCGTATGTGACCGCGCCGCTGGTTCTCCATCGGTTCGCTGCGGACCTGCGCCAGGCCGGTATCGATCTTCCCGGGGCCGTGCCGCAGGTTCTGCCGGGAAAAGCGCTTGTATCGGCGGATACGAATCTCGTCAACGGAGTGCTCCTGCTGGAGGATCTCGATCTCGATGCCGCGGCCGGGGAACCGGGGTGGAAGAAATGGTGCGGATTCCTGACGGACACGGCCTTTGCCGCGGAATGGGGAACGGATGTGGTCTCCTCCCGCCTCGCGCTGGTTCCGGACGATCTCTTCTCCTTTCTCTGCAGAACGACCCTGCCGGTGACGGCCCGGATCAAGCTGAACAAGGAGACCGGAACCGTTCAGGAGGGGGCCCTCTGGTACGAGGAGTCGATTCCCGCGGAGGCGCTTTTTTCGGGGGTCATCGCCGCGGCCGATTCCTATACAAAGAAACGGTTTGCCGCAGGCGATATCCTGGCCGACTTTGCATCGGATCCCCTGACCCTTCAACTGGGGGGAAAGGCCACCACCGGCAAGGGGATCTGCGAAGTCCGGTTTTCCGGGAAAGGAGGGCAATGAGATGCAGACTCGGGATCAGTTGCGGGCGCAGAAGGTTTACGAGCATATCCTCCTGCTGCAGAAGGAGGATTCAGGGAAAAAATACGGCAGCCTGGTACTGTCCGCTCCGACATTGATCAGGACAGCAGGACTGCTCCAGGCCGTCGCGTTTTACAAGGCAAAAAATGATCCGCACCATAGAAAGTTTCTTGAAAACCTTCAGACGGAGCTGTTTGAATTGAAAGTTCTGCAAAAGGGAACCGATCTTCACGAGCATCTGATGAAGTGCGATCTGACCGAATACATGCGGCTGACCCACGAGGTGCTGGGGCTCTGCCAGTGGCACAAGCGGTTTGCCCAGAGCGTACTCAAGGTCGAGCCGGGAGGGAATAAACCATGAGCATACCTGCCATGAGAGAACGGATCGGCCGGATCATCGGCCCGCGAAACCCGGAGAACCCGGGACTTGCCCTGTACCGGTATCACCGGGCCGTGGACCAAAGCGGAAAATATGAGCATCGGGATGCCTGCATCAATGCCCTGGCGGAAAACGAGGGGCTGGGAACGCTTATGGCGCTCTACCGGAAGGCATTCGACCGGTGGGAAGCGGTGCTCGAGGCCGACAGCATCCGGCACAGGAAGATCCGCCTCGCAACCCGGGACCGGCTCTTCATCGGTCTCGGTTCGGCCTCGGTGCTGGAGTTCGGCATCTCGCTCCATCCGGTGTACGGGCTTCCGATGATTCCCGGTTCTGCGGTAAAGGGTGTCTGCGCGGCATATACCCATGATTTCCTCGGAGCCTCGGACCCGAAATGGAAGATCGGCGGCGAGATTCACCGGGCCATCTTCGGAGGCCATGATCCGGA
>JAABSP010000072.1 GCA_011390345.1 Desulfobacteraceae bacterium | reverse complement strand
AACAGGGTTGATTCCCGACGGGTCATTGACGCTCTTCACATCGACGGTAACGGTTCCGGGCTCCGAATCCAGGGCGCCGTCATTGGCCTTGTAGGTGAATCGATCGGTTCCGTAGAAGTTCTCATGGGGTGTATACGTAAAGCCGCCTTCGGGATCGAGGGTCAGGGTTCCGTTTTCAGGGCCGCTCAGAAGGATCGCGGTGAGGGGATCTCCCTCCGCGTCCTTATCATTGGAAAGCACTCCTTCGGTCGCCGGGACCATCAACGGTTCATCCTCATCCGTGGAGTAGAAGTCGTCGGCTGCAAAAGGCGCATCAGCCACCGGCGTAACCGTCAGGGTCACTTCGACGGGGGCAGATTCGATCGAACTGTCGCCGGCACTGTAGGTAAAGGTATCGATTCCGCTGAAATCCGGGTCCGGAACATAGGTGAAAGATCCGTCGTCCCCGAATGCCTCCAGGATACCATTTGCAGGATCGGAGACCTTGATGGCCTCGAGGCTGTCGCCGTCAGCATCTGTATCGTTTTCCAGCAGCCCCGGCGCGGGAACGGTAAATCTCGTTCCTTCGGCCAGGGTATAGGCATCGGATACGGCTGTTGGAGCGTCATTGACCGGAATCACCCGGATCAGAGCCGTCTCAGTTCCTGTGCTGTACGGGGAGCTTCCGCCATTTACGGTGGTATCGCCGCCTTCCCCTTCCGCGCCCGCGGTTCGGTCCCAGGCCCGGAAGGTGATTCCCGGGTCCACGGTTCCGTTGAAATCGGGGTCCGGCACAAAGCGGATCGCGGCCCCGTCTGTCAGCAGCAGGGCATGACTCTCCGAAAGGATCGGAAAAGTCGTAAAACCCGAGCCCGTATCATACTGCCACTGGCCGTTGGTATCGTCCATTCCGATGACCGCGATCCCTTCAACCGCATCCCCATCCGCGTCGGTGATGGGATCGGAGACCGATCCACCGGCCAGAAGATCCGCGACAATGCTGCCGGTGTTGTCGCCATTAGGGATATCCTCGGGGATGTCGTCCAGGGCAAGATCTCCGCTGCTGTCCAGAACCGGCGCATTGTTGACGTTGATGACGGTGATGGCAAAGGGCGGAAGGGCCGCTGTGGCTCCGCCGGGGTCTGCAACCGTGATCTCGATGCCGGTTGTGGTTCCCACATGGCTGGGGCCAGGGGTTCCGCTCAATACGCCCGAATTTGGATTCAGCGTAGTCCAGGGCGGGTTACCGGTCACGGAAAAAGTCAGGATATCCTCGTCCACATCGGCTGCTGTCGGCACGAAACTGTAGGGCTCGCCTTCGGAGACCGATGTCCCCGGCGTGCCAGTGATGGTCGGCGGATCATTGACGGCCGCGATCACGATGTTGACAGTCACCGTATACTTGCCGCCCCTGCCGTCGGAGACCGTTACCGCAAAACTGTCGGTTCCGTTGAAATCGGGATTGGGGGTATAGTCGAGGATGGCCGGTGATGTCCCGGAGCCGCTGACTTCAGCAATTCCGTTGAGCGGGTCACCGGCCTTGCTCCAGGTCAGCGGATCTCCGTCTGCATCCGATGCGGTGAGGGTCGGCGGGCTCCAGGCCGTGGGGGAGCCGTCCTCGTCCATTGCAACTGAAACCGCATCCCCCTGCAGGATCACCGGCGGATCATTCACGTCGGCCACAGTCAGGCTTACAGTGGCAGGCTCTGAATCGGCCTCTCCGTCATTGGCTTTGTAGGTGAAGCTGTCGTCCCCGACGAAATCGGCCTTGGGCTCGTAGCGGAAAGAGCCGTCCGAATTGAGGGTCAATGTTCCGTTTGCCGGTTCAGTCACCAAAACCGCTGTCAGAGGATCGCCTTCCGGATCGGTGTCATTCTCCAGCAGGCCCGGCGCAAGAACATCGAGAGCCGTATCCTCATCCAGGGTATAAGCGTCGGCCCCAGCCTTTGGAATATCGTTTTCCGCATTGACGGTGATGGTGAATGTCTGGGAGGCCGAGATATCGACCCCGCCGTTTGCGGTGCCGCCGCTGTCCTGAACCCTCACTGCAAAGGTCGAGGCGCCAAATTGGTCCGCCGCGGGGGTGTAGGTCAATGTCCCGCTCCCGTCTAGGGCGGGCAGATCGGAGAAGAGGCTTGAATTGCTGATGCCGGAAATCGAATAGGATGGCACTTGAGCGGCCTCGTCTCCAGGGCCCGGACTGAAGACGGCCCAACCGGAAAGGCTCTGGGCCCCTGCATCCTCACTCACCGCGGGCGGGTCGGTCGCGGTAAAGCCGGGCGCGTCGTTGACATGTCTGATGGTGATGCCGGCCGTCTCCGTATCGATACTGAAGGGGGTGATGCCGCCGTTTGCGGTCGTATCCGCGGTTGTGCCCTCGCTCTCCGCGCTCTGATCCCATGCCCGGAAGGTGATCCCAGGATCTATGATTCCGTTTGCATCCGCATCCGGCACGAATCGGATCGTTGCACCGTCGGAGAGCAGCAGGGCCGCAGTCTCGGAGACGGCCGGAAATGTGGTGAATCCGGTTCCGGTATCATACTGCCACTGACCTTTTGCGGTATCTGCGGCAGTCACCGCGATCCCCTCCAGCGGATTCGGGTCAGGGTCCGTGATCATGTCGGCCACGGCCGCGTCGCTGGCCAGCAGCTTGCTGATGAGAATACCGGTATTCTCCGCATCCGGAACATCCTCGAGGATGGCCGGCAGCTTGGGCGCACCGGTATTGTCCAGAACCGGAGCGTCGTTTATGGGAAATACGGTGACGGAGACGGAAACCGTTTCCGAGGCGTACTGGCTGTCGTCATAGGCCCTGTAGGTGAAGGCATCGGTTCCGGAGAATCCCGGATTCGGGGTATAGGTGAGAGATCCGTCGCTGTTCAGGAGCACCGCACCGTTTGCCGGATTGTTGACGATCTGTGCGATCAGGGGGTCCCCCTCCACATCGGTGTCATTTTCCAGAACTCCGGGCGCGGCGATGGAAAGCGGGGTCTCCTCGTCCGTGGAATAGGTGTCGGATACGGCAACCGGGGCATCGTTGAGGCTCTTAACGGTAATGGAGACCGTAGCCGTCGGGGAGTCGAGCCCGCCGTCATTGGCCACATAGGTGAAACTGTCGGTTCCGTTGAAATCGGCAAAAGGGATATAGGTAAAGGAGCCGTCGTTGCCGAACAAGTCCAGGACGCCGTTTGACGGATCGCTCACCTTGACCGCGGTAAGGGGGTCCCCCTCCGCGTCGAAATCATTGGAGAGAACCCCCGGCGCTGCCACGGTCAGCGGCTTGTCTTCGTCCGTACTGTAGCCATCGTCTGAGGCCGCAGGGGCATCCGCGACGTTGGTAACGGTCAGCGTCACCGTCACGGTTCCGGAATCGAGCCCGCCGTCGTTGGCCTTGTAGGTGAAGGTGTCCTCCCCGGTGAAAAAGGGACTGGGGGTGTAGGTGAACGCGCCGTCGGCCCCAAACGCGTCCAGGGTTCCGATAGTCGGGCCGTCCACCAGCAGGGCCGTCAGGCTGTCGCCGTTGTCATCGGTATCGTTGCCCAGGACCCCGGGCGCGGCCACATTGAACGTCGTATTCTCCGCCAGGATATAGGTATCGGATGCGGCCGTCGGGCTCACATTGACCCCGTTGACCGTGAGGGTAAAGGTCTGAATTCCAGAGGTGTCGATGCCGCCGTTTTCCACGCCGCCGCTGTCTGTGACCGATACATCGAAGGTCGAAACCCCTTCCACCAGGTCCCGGGTTCTGAAGGTCAGGGTCCCGGTCTCATCCACCGAGGGAAGAGCCGCGAAGAGATCGGGATTGCTGATGTTCCCGACAGTATAGGTAGGGGTCTGGGCCGATTCATCTGAGGGGCCCGGGGAAAACGCGGCCCATCCCGTATGGGTGTAGCTGGTCCCGTCCCCGTCGGCCCCGGGCGGATCAGTTGCCGTGAACGCGGGCGCGTCATTCACCGGCGTTACGGTGATGCCGGCCGTTTCGGTCTCGGTGCTGTAGGCGGTCTCCCCGCCGTTGGTCGTGGTGTCGCCGGTTCCGCCTTCGGTCCCGGCCGTGAGATCCCAGGCCCGGAACGTGATTCCCGGATCGATGCTCCCGTTGAAATCGGGGTCCGGCACAAAGCGGATGGTTGCCCCGTCCGAGAGGAGTAATCCGCCCGTCTCGGCTACCGCGGGAAAGCTCGTGAAACCGGCGCCGATATCGTACTGCCACTGGCCGTTGGTATTGTCGGCCCCGATCACCGCGATTCCTTCCAGGGCATCGGCATCTTCATCGGTGATGGGGTCTATCGCGGAACTCCCGGCCAGCAGATCTGCCACCAAAGTTCCGGTATTGTTCGCGTCGGCCGCGTCTTCGAGGATATCGGTCAGGGCCATGACGCCGCTGTTGTCGAGCACCGGTGCGCTGTTGACTTCGGAGACGGTGATGTCGAAGGGCGGCAGTATCGCAGAATCCTCCCCGTCCGAGACCCGGATCTCGATACCGGATATGGTTCCCACATGGCTGTCTCCTGGGGTTCCGCTCAGAGTCCCGTCTGCGGTGTTGAAGGATGCCCATACCGGCTTGTTGATTATGGAAAAGGTCAATGGATCGCCTTCCACATCGGTTGCCGTAGGCGCGAAGCTGTAGAATCCCCCCTCGGAGACCGATGTGTCCGGGATTCCGCTAATGGTCGGCGGGTCGTTGACCGATTGTACCGTCACATTGACCGTGATGCTGTCGGTTCCGCCGGCGCCGTCCGATACCTGAACCACGAAGCTGTCAGCGCCGTTGTAGTCAGCATTGGGCGCATAGTCCAGGGTGGAAGGGGATGCGCCGGTGCCGCCCACGGTTGCGGTGCCGAAGGACGGGCCGCTGAGCAGGCTCCAGGTCAGGGGGTCCCCGTTTTCATCGGTAGCAGTCAGGGTCGGGGGGCTCCAGGCCGTGGGCGAGCCGTCCTCGTCCATAGTGACTGATACCGACGATCCCTGGTCGATGACCGGGGGCGGCTGGGGCTCGTCATTGGTGATGGTCGCAATGTGTTCGACTGTTCCGGATGCTGTGGCATTTGTCGGGGTTCCCAGGGTGATGACGGCCGTCTCATCGGGCTCGTACTGGTCGTCATCGATGGGGGTCAGGGTCAGGGCCGCGGAAGTGTCGCCGGCCGGAATCGTTACGGGGCTGGCGGTGATGGTGTAATCGATCCCGTCTGTTGCGGTGCCGGAAAGGGTGAAGGGTGCGGTCACGTCCAGATATGACGGGTTGGAGAGCTGAAGGGTCACGGACATGGGGCCGCCGTTTTCCGCGCCGCTCTGCGCGGCCGCGGTAAACTGAAGCGCGGGCACGGGGTCGTCATTCGCGATGGTCGCGGTATGCTCGGTGATTCCGGCGGCCACCGCATTGGTCGGCGTTCCCATAGTGACGATCACGGTCTCATCCGGTTCGTACCGCGTGTCCGCGACCGGGTTGATTGCGATAACGCCGCTTATGGAACCGGCCGGAATGGTGACGGGGCTTGCAGTAACGGCATAATCGGCCTCTTCCAGTGCCGTTCCCGAAAGGGTGAAGGGGATGCTGATCTCGGCGCTCGATGCCGCGGACAACTGAATGGTCAGGTTCAGGGTTCCGCCATCTTCCGCGCCGCTCTGGGATGCGGCAGTGAATTGGGCTTCGATCTGCGGGGTTTCGCTGCCCACCGCAGGGGTTGTCGTCAGATAGTTCTCCAGTCCGCCGGAACCGTTGAATTCATAGACCGCAACATGGTAGGTGGTGCCCCGGGTCAGCCCGGTGACGGTGACGGAACTGCCGGTTCCGTTGTAGACCACATAGCTGCCGGTTCCGATCTGAGAGCCGCTGCCGAAGACGGTATCTGCCGTATAGCCGGAGCGGTCCGCGGGAGCCGCATCCACCGCGCTGCCGGCCTTCATCAGGACGATGCGGTTTGTACCATTCCCGTTTGTCCAGTTGACGGTCATCGCGGTGTCGGTGATGGATGTGAAGTTGACGGCCGATGCCTGCACCGTGGGTTCCGAAGCCATGACAAGGGCAGAAGAGGCGGTATTCGGATCGCCCCAGACCTTCATATTGGCCATGACGCCGTCATTGCCGCTCCCGGTTTTGTCCGTCAGGGTCGTGCCGGAGATCTCATCGAAATCATAATAGGCCACCAGGTTGGCTTCACTCCCGGACAGGGTGCTGTTCATGGCTCCCTGAATCTCAGCCTGTGTGCGGGCGTCGTTCCAGATCCGGACCTCGTCTATTTCTCCGTCGAAATAATAATAATTGGGGGGTTCAGATTCGGTATCCCCCACACCGATTCGGAGCGGATATCCCGTATTCTGGGATAAATCAGCATTCAATGAGCCGGCGAAGGTACCATTTATGTAAAACGTCATGGTTGTGGTTGACCCGTCATAGACACCTGCCAAATGGGTCCATTCCCCCGTTTCAATAGGCAAGCCATAGATTTTCTGCCAACTGCTGCCGTCGTTAATCCAGAAATGCCAATGGTCATGAAAGGAGGCATACAATACATATCCTCCCTGTGGAGAACCACCCTTTGAAGTCAAGACTGACCGCCATGAACCTGAGTTCCCTTGGACCCTTGCCCATGCTTCCACAGTGAATGTCGAGGGGTTGAGTGAATTCGGAGAAGGGACTTCCACATAATCATCCAAACCGTCAAAACGCAGGGTGTAATAATTCTCGGTTCCTCCCGAACCATTGAACTCGAACACGGCTACATGGTAAGTCGTGCTATAGTTCAGACCGGTCACGGTCACGGAACTGCCGGTTCCGTTGTAGACCACATAGTTGCCGCTTCCGCTGCGGATCTCCGACCCGATCCCGAAGGTCGAATTCGACGAATAGCCGGTTCCGTCAATCGGAGCCGAACTCACCGGCGCTCCGGACTTCATCAGCACAATCCGGCTTGTACCGTCGCCATTTGTCCAGTTGACGGTCATGGATGTGTCGGATTCGGGTGTGAAGTTGATTGCGGATGCCTGAACTGCAGGTTCAACAGAGAGCGGCTTCTGAGAGGCTGTATTGGGTTGCAGCCAATATTTCATATTGTTCAGACCGGCGCGATGACTGCCGCTGGTCCGATCCGGCATAGCAAAATAAGATATCTCATCGAAATCATAATAGGCCACCAATCCGGTTTCATTCCCGGTCAGCGTCGTATCTTTGGCGTTCTGGATCTGGGCCTGGGTCCGGGCATAATCCCAGATACGGATTTCATCGAAAACGGCATCGGCATAAGCATCAGCACTCCAATTGCTTCGGCCGATAAAGCAATTGGTTTTTGTCACATTTGCGGGTATGACCAATCCGGATGCCGATGCAACCGGAACGCCGTCGATATACAGGGTTCCTGTTGAGCCGGAAAGGGTGGCTGCCAGATGCGTCCATGTATTCAATGGAATCGCTGTCGGAGAGCGTACCTCGACCGGAACTCTCTCGCTGTTATAAATATGGAAAGAGGGCCGACCGGTTGTGTGAGCGGACAGCGCTAAAATCACATTATCAGAATCAATACCATTGCCGAAGTCGATCAGACGAGACCAGTCTTCATAGCTGCGGACATAAACCCATCCTTCAACCGTCAGATCACCGTTGAAGTAGACATCATCGGTCACATCCATATAATCATCGATCCCGTCAAAATTCAGGGTGTAATAATTCTCGCTTCCTCCTGATCCATTGAATTCAAACACAGCGACGTGATAGGTTGTGTTCTGGCTCAGTCCGGTAACGGTGACAGAACTTCCGGTTCCGTTGTAGACCACATAGTTGCCGCTTCCGCTGCGGATCTCCGCCCCGCTCCCGAAGGTCGAGCTGGCCGTATAGGAGCTTCCGTCAACCGGTGTGGAACTCACCGCCTCCCCCGCCTTCATCAGGACAATCCGGTTCGAGCCATCTCCGTTAGTCCAGTTCACGGTCATGGAAGTGGCGTCTATGGGTGTAAAGTGAATGGAAGATGCCTGGGTTGCGGGTTCGGGAGACAGGGGCGCGCGAAAGCCCGTATTCGGCGCGTTCCAGACCTCCATATTGGTCATTGTGCCATTGTGCCCGTTCCCCGTCTTGTCCGTCAGGGTCGTACCCGATATCTCATCAAAATCATAATAGGCCATCAGCCCGGCTTCATCTCCGGAAAGTGTCGTATCCTTAGCATTCTGAATCTCGGTCTGAGTGCGAGCGTCATTCCAGATGCGAACCTCGTCTATTTCTCCATTGAAATAAAAACCGGGGGTTTCGGATTCGGTTGCGCCCGCCCCGATTCGGAGCGGATGTTCAATATTCCGGGAAAAAACGGCCCCTGATGAGCCTTGTAGGTTACCATCTACATAAAAAGTCATGTTTGTTCCATCATAGACACCTGCCAAATGTGTCCATTGCTCCGTCACAACAGACAGTCCCGGAATCGCATGCCATACATTGTTGTCATCAATCCAGAATTGCCAATCATCAGACATGGAAGCATAAAGAATATACCCCTTCCGTGGAACATCATCCCTTGAAGTCAGCACAGACCTCCATGAACCTGATCCCCCTTGAACCCTTGCCAATGCTTCCACAGTGAATGTCGAGGGATTCAGTGAATCCGCATAGGCAATCTCCACATAATCATCGATGCCGTCAAACTCAATCGTGTAATAATCTTCGCTTCCCCCCGAACCATTGAATTCGAAAACGGCAGCATGGTAAGTGGTTCCTTGCGATAGTCCCGTAACGGTGACGGCACTGTCGGTTCCGTTGTAGACCACATAGTTGTCGTTCCCGATCACATCACCGCTCCCGAAGATCGAATTTGCCGTGTAGCTTACGCCATCGACCGGTGCAGAACTCACCGGTTCACCGGCTCTCATCAGGACAAGCCGGTTCGTGCCGATGCCGTTTTTCCAGTTTACCGTCATGGAAGTTTCATCTATGGTCGTGAAGCTCACAGAAGAAGCCTGATGCGTCAGGGTGGAACGGCTGGTCGTATTGGGTGAACTCCAGACCTTCATGTTGGTCATTGTGCCGTCATTGCCGTTCCCGGTCTTGTCGGCCAGGGTCGTGCCGGAGATCTCGTCGAAATCATAATAGGCCACCAGTCCCGGCTCATTGCCGGCCGGTTGACTGTTGATGATTTGCTGGATCTCGGTCGGAGTGAGGGCTTTATTCCAGAGGCTGACTTCATCGATATTGCCATCAAAATTATTGCCCTCCGAACCATAAACAGCTCTTCCGATGGCAAAAGGTTCCGATGTGTTGGTTATCGCTCCGGATACTGATATACTGCCGACCTCGGTTCCGTTATGGTAGGCTCTCAGCATACTGCCGTCATAGGTCATGGCGAGATGATGCCACTCATTCAATAATAGGAGGTTATCCACATTGATGGTATATTCCTGGCCGCTGCTGTTTGTAAAACGAGCTTCCAATTTCGTCGTATCGGTCAGCTTGAGCAGGTAAAAATCGACATCTGTATCATTTCGAAAACCGAACATTCCCTGATGGCTTGGATAGGTCGTCGGATATACCCATCCGCTGATGCTGATATTTCCGTTGGCAATGTGGGAGGAAGCATTGGGTACATTGACATAATCATCTGCGCCGTCAAACTCAATCGTATAATAATCTTCGCTCCCCCCCAAACCATTGAATTCGAACACGGCCGCATGGTATTCGGTGCTGTAATTCAGCCCGGTAACTGTAACGGAGTTGCCGATTCCGTTATAGACCACATAGTTGCCGTCTCCGATCTGAGAACCGCTCCCAAAGGTCGAACTGGCCGTATAGCTTACGCCGTCAACCGGTGCCGAACTCACCGGCGCCCCCTCTTTTATCAGGACAAGACGGTTCGTTCCGTCCCCGTTTTCCCAACTCAATCTCATGTAGTCCGTGCCTACGGCGATAAAATTGACAGAAGATGCCTGAGCCGTGGGCTCAGCACCATCGGCAGCCATCGGAATCACCATCAGGATGAACAACACCGAAAAACATGCCAGCACCCGACGGATGCCTAAGGTTCGCAGATGATTACGCCTCATGATAAAATTCGCCTTTCCCTCATCAAGAGGATTATCGTGTCAGGAAACGGCCTGACATTCATTATTAAAACGACCGTTTTATTTCATTTGGCTGCTGCCGCATACGCGCCGCCAATTCCTTCTGCGCCTGTACCTGCTTTCCATCAAGCCTTGAGATTTCCGGAAATTAAAAGAACAAGAGGGGGATTTTTTACCTGCTGGAAAAACAGAAACTGCAATCTTATGATATCGACATATAGCTCATACTCATACCAGATTACAAAGAAATTGTCTCGTTATTTTTGGGTGTCATATCTGTTTTTTGCAGAAAGACAGAGATATCTCATGTAATTCTTCAAAAAAGCCAAAACGATTCCGAACAAAAAAAGCAGGGGAGATTCTGCTGCTGCTGAATCTCCCCTGCTGAAAAAACAACTGATTTTATTTTCTTTACCGACTTCCGCCGCCTTGGATTAAAACCCAAGGCGGCAGAGTTCAAAAATAAATCAGGACCTTCATTTATAGAGTTCGCCTAATCCGTCGGCGGGTCCGGAAAGAGAAATGGCCGAATCACCTCCATCTCCTCCTCGTGAACATCCTGGATGATCTCTTCCCGATTCCTTTCAAAGGTCTGCCCGATATCCCCGATCTCGGTGCTGATCTCCGGAACCACAAGACCATCTCCGGCATCGATGGGGCTCAGATCCTGGGGCTGCACCAGCTCATTCTCCGACACCATGACCCCGGATTCCGTAGCCGAAGCCGATCCGGAGCCTGTTCCGGAATCGGCTGCCGATGAAGTCTCGGCCCCTCCTCCTTCCTGGACTTCCCCATCTTTCCGTGCAAGGCTCCCCTGTTCAGGGGGGCTGCCTTCCGAGCCTTCCGAAGCGGAAGTTTCCGATGTTGTGCCTTCTGGACTTCTTCTTTCCTCACTGCGCACCTCCTCCTGGATCTGCGAGGCCACATCCGCTATTTGAGCATCCAAATCGAAATCCTCGATCATGGCATCGACTTCATCAGGTGTGAGAGAGATGATCTCCTCGGGCGGGGCATCGACCGGAACGAGCACCTGCTGGTAAGAATCCAGAAATACAGGTGCTTCGGGTTGATCCAGGCTGCGGACCTCCAATCGGGTATCGGCAGCGGTCGTTATTTTCGTACCAGATCCGCTTCCCGCACTCTCGGAATTCCCGACCTCGACGATAAAATCCGACCCCCGAACACCCAGCACAGAGGTCTGGGTCTTGATCTTATACTCGGAATTCTTGTATCCGCTCAGCTTTCGAACCACGAACCGAGCCTTTCCAAAGGCCACCTGAAAAAACCCGCTCCGGTGCTTTTTGTCCGGATCATAGATGCTTCGGGTCAGGGTGATGCGGCTGTTTGAGGCGATCGTGACCATGCTTTCGTCTTCAAAGGTGAGGCGGGCTCTGGAGCGATCCTTGCTCATCAGCGTATCCCCCATAAAAAGCGGAAGGTCGTCTGCCGCGAGATAGCCGACATTCGAGTACTTGTGCTGGATGAGCACATCCCCCTGAACCTGAATTACCGTTCCGATGGGGTCCCCTACCCCCGGCTCGAACGCCTCCCGGATCTCGATCCCCCATCTGTCCGCAGCATCGGCCTGATTTGTGGTTCCGACAATTCCCAGAATCATCGCCGCATAGACGGCAAAAAGGCATGTTCCGATCTTCATGATATTTTTCATCTTTAACCCCCTTAATAGATCACAAAAATGGAGAATCCCAGTACGTTCCGCTCATACTGATGATCCTTCAGATTGGAATCGTTCTTTGTATAATCGTAATCCACGGTCCCACCGAGCCAGTCGTAGAAGAGCCTGCGGGAAAGAGAGAGATCGAGGCCGAACTTTTGATCATTGCGGACAACCCCAAAAAAGGGATGCCGGCCGTCATATTTCCGATCCTCGTATTTTCCGGCAAGGGTCAAACTAATGTTCCAGAACATCTTCCAAGTGAGACCGATGTTGGTTCTGAAAAGATCATAGGACTCGTGCGCGGCATCGGCATTGTCTATCTCATACCCCATGCCCCCGAAGAAGCGAAGCCCCAGATCCGGGATGCCGTAGATGAGATCGATGCGGGGCTCATGGCTCTGACCATCCTTATCTTCATCATCTTCGTAGGCATTGATGCTGTAACCATAGGAAAAGGTGGAAAAGAGCCCCTCCTTCATCCGCCAGCGCACCCGGGGGATGAACCGGTGACGCTGGAGATAACCGTCCCCGTCGAGCCAGAAGTAGGAAGGGGTATAGGTGAGCCCGTAGGTCAAGGGGCCGTTCCGGTAGTCCCCGGAAAAATCGAACAGACTTGCCGTGAGATCATAACCGTCCAAGTCATCATACCAGATTTGATAATGGTTGTACCCGGCCTTGACCGCCATCTCATCCTCTGTGCCGAAACGGCGCTGGTATGATCCGGAAAAGTAGAGCTGTGTGGCAAAATCTTCCTCATCCGCGTAGAGATCCATATCCAGGGGCTCCAGCCGGACATTGTCGTCATACTGGCGCCCGATCTTGAAAAAGATTCGGAAGGGCTTCAAACTCGCGCGCCGTTTGTCCACATTCTGCAGCCAGACCAGGGCATTTCCCCGCAGCAGCGGAGATGTTGTATGGTCCCGCACATACTCGAACATCTCAACGGCCTTTTCCAGCTCTTTGAGTTTATAATAGCAGACCCCGGCATAGTAGAAGCTGTTGTCCGTGAGAGTGGGGCTCTTCTCTCCGGCCGTGACGAAATGATCCACGGCCTTCTGATACTCCTCCAGCCGAAAGTAGTTGATCCCGGCCTGGTAATGGGCCCGGACGTTATCCGGTTCCGATGCAACGATCTCCGAAAACAGCTCGGCTCCTCGGTAGTATTTTCCGGTTTTGAAATAGAGCATTCCCGTATCGAACTTGAGTTCCGGAATATCCGGGTCGATCTCCAGAGCCTTTTTCAGATGCTCTTTGGCCGCTTCAAACTGTTTCAGGGCCATATAGGTCTTTCCCAGAAAATGGTGCAGATACGGATTGTCCGGGTCGGATTCCAGCGTGGTGTTGAAATTCTTCAACGCCCCCTCGTAGTCCCCTTCCTCATACGCGAAGACGCCAAAGTCGTAGTAGATGCTCTGAGACGGGCTCTGCGCGGCGGCCGAAGAGAGAGCAAAAAGGGAAAGGGCTAGAAAAAGAATGGCGATGACCGGTCTGCTCATGTCAAAAGCTCCTCTCTGAAGGGGTTGCACTTCCTGTCGATTTTCTTCATTTTTTTTGGGTAAAACGAAAGTGACTTCTGATTTGCGAAGAATTTATTTTAATGATTTAGACCGGATTTATACTTCCGTCAATAGAAAATGATATTTTTTTCCTTTTAGATCAGCAAAACCAAAGAATATGGGGGATTTTCTCTAGAAATGAAGTTTTGAAAGACTGGCGGGATGTCGATGGCCCGGAGCCGCGTCAGAAGCAGCGAACCTCCGGGCATGAATGGAGCGGATAGAAGGGATAAAGCGGATGACAGGCTGAAGATCCGGAAAGAAAATGCTCTAGCGATTGGCCTTTCGGATGCCGAGCTGATCCAGTGCGATGATCCATTTGCAGATGTTGGCGGAACCCTCTACCATCGTGTAGGTGGGGGCATCACGGTAGAAGCGGGCCACGGGGTATTCCGTGGAATAGCCGTAGGCTCCTAATATCCGCATCGCGTAATTGGCCCCTTTGACCGCGGCCTCTCCGGCCAGGTATTTGGCCTGGGCCACATCCAAGCCGTTGTCGAGATGCCCCTGATCCTTGGCCCATGCGGCCTTATAGACCACCAGCCGCGCGGCCTCGATCTCGGCAGACATCTGCGCGACCATGTCCTGATTCATCTGGAACTGCCCGATGGGTTTTCCGAACTGCTTTCGGGTGCTGCAGTATTTGACCACTGTATCGAGGCATGCCTGAGCCAGCCCCACGGCGCCGGCGGCCGCGGAAAGGCGGGTCTGGTTGAGCGAACTGAAGAGGATCTTTGCGCCCTCTCCCTCTTTTCCCAGCAGGTTCTCTTTGGGCACTTTTGTGTCGCTCAGAAATATCTCGCCGGTGGGGGAGGAGTGGGAGCCCATCTTCTCAAGTGAGGTGGTCTTGATGCCGTTGAAGTTCTTCGGCTCGATCACGAACGCGGAGAGTCCTTTGGAGCCCTTTTCCTTGTCGGTATAGGCATAGTAGATAAGCACATCCGCGACATTCGCGTTGGAGATCCATGTCTTGGAGCCGTTGATCAGCCAGTGATCCCCTTTGTCTTCAGCCGTTGAACTCATGGCCATGACATCGGAGCCCGCGTCCGGCTCGGTGATGCCGAAGCCGCCCATGTATTCGGCCGTGGTCAGCTTGGGCACATACTTTTTCTTGATCTCCTCGGGGCCATATTTGCAGATGGGATAGGCGCATCCGATGGTCTGCATGTTTATCTGCACCCTAAGAGAGCTGGAGGCCCTTGCGATCTCTTCGGAGACGATCATTGCGGCCATCCAGCCCATATCCTCTCCGCCGTACTCCTCGGGGATCACCGTGCCGAAAAAACCCAGCTCTCCCATAGGTAGGATGGCCTCTTCATAGGGAAGATGGTGATTTTGGTCCCATTCATCGGCAAAGGGCGCGATCTTTTTTGCGGCAAACTCTTTTACCGCTTTTTGGAGCATTTCGAGTTCTTTGGACAGTTTGAAGTCCATGTTTTCAGTTCTCCTGTAGAAGCGCAATAAAATTTGGCCAATATTTTTTCAATTCCAAAATAACCCTTTCAAATATCAAAGTTCTCCTTGATAAGCTGATCAAGCGCTCCCCATTTCCAATCGGAAACCGTCCGCGCTTCAGCATCGAAATTGATGCCCATCAGGTATATCTCCCGCTTTTCCCATTTATATCTTTCATAATACCGCTTCTCCAGGATCTGTTGAATGGCCTTTTCGGAACTTTGATTGCATTTCAATTCGATCACAAAGACTTTATCGGTGAATTCCACAGCTATATCCAGTCTTCCGGTTGCCGTGAAAACCTCTGTCTGCACCGGAACGCCGGAGGCCGAAAGCATGAGATAGAAGATGGTGTGGTAATAGGCTTCGTTCCGGTTTGCGATCTGGGTATAGGGAATGGAAGCGATGATGCTTTGCACCGTCTCGATGAACTCCTCGATCCGCTTATCATTAAGATAGTGGTTCAGCCGTTTGTAGCTTCGGGCCAGGCGGAAATTCTCCGGCTGCAGCAGTCCCTTGAGCAGATAGGAGAGAAAAGAGGTCTTGACTTCATGGTTCGGATAGGCCATTCGGTAGAGTTCATCGGCATAATCGGCAATGGTGATGTATCCGGTCTGGAACAGAAGCGGCTCGAGCATGAGATAATCGAGATCATAGACCGTAAAGAATTCCCTCGGCAGCTCCATCCCTTCGATATCAGCAACCGGATATGCTCTCTCCCGGATCAGGTCGAGCAGAAAGCTTGGGGTTGCGGTCTCGAACCAGAAGTTCTGGAATTTTCCATTGGCAAAGAGGCTGATCACGGAAAAGGGGTTGTAAATATTGATCTCACCCTCCGTGAACCGATAGCCGTCATACCAGCGCCGGATCTCTTCGATGATCTCCGCACGGGTTTGACCGGCTGCGGCCGACAGTTCACGGATATGGTCATCGAAGTTTGCAAGAAGCTCTTCTTCGGTGTATCCCAGCAGCGGGGCATACTTTTCCTGCATGGAGAGATCGTTGAGGTTGTTAAGATCCGAAAAGATGCTCACCCGGGCAAACTTCGATATACCGGTGACAAAGATGAACCGGAGCACAGCCGAGACATCCCCGCCCTTGAGCACTCCGAAGAACTGCTTCAGCTTCTCCCGGTTCCGGCGGGCGATTTCGAGCCGCGCCTCCCCCTTCCCCAAGTGGTCGATGATCGGCTTGTCGTATTCGTCGATAAGGACTACAACGCTTTGATCATATTTTTCAAACAGTCCGGTGATGAGGCGGACAAAGGCGTCCGGCAGGGACCGCAGGGGCTGATCGATCTTCTCGGATGCCGAGATCCCGTAGATCAGGTTGAGCAGGCTCTCCTCCAGCTTTTCCGGAGTTTCGGAGTTGATCTGGGTGAAGTCGATCTTCACCACCGGATGGGAAATCCATTCCATCGGAATTTTTCCGATCCAGAGATCTGCAAAAAGTTCTTTCCGTCCCTTGAAGAGATTGGCCAAGGTAGATACCAGAAGGGATTTGCCGAAGCGCCGGGGGCGGGCCATGAAATAGAAGCCCTGCAGGGGTTTGATCATTTCATGGATATATCTGGTCTTGTCCACATACAGGAAATTCCCCCGGATCATCTTCTCGAAATCCTGGATGCCTACCGGCAGCAGCTTTTTCATAAGCAGCGTCTTATCTCCTTGATGAATTCCTTGAAGTCATCGATCCCGGCGCGAAGGTTCCCTATGAATTGCCGATCTTCCACCCGCCAGTATTGATGAACCAGCAGATTCCTGAAGTTGACAAAGCTGCGGAGCCGGACCAGCAGCTCCTGTGAGAGGATTTTCTGCTGCCCGGCCTTGACCAGTACCTCCGTATATCCGCTGATGGGAATTTTATACTTTTTCGCGAGAAGATGCTGCAGTGCATTGGCCATCGCCTCTGAAATGACGATGATGGAATATTTGCAGCTTTTGATCAGATGGTCCGAAGAAAGGATCTCCTCGTCCGAATGGCTGAGGATGTCGCACAGATCCGCGCATTCGGCAGTGATCTGATCCAGAAAACGGTTGATCCGCTTCGGGTCAATCTCGACAGAATTCATCCAGCATCTCCTGACGCAGTTGTTCGGCCTGCCGGATCAGGTATTCATTTTCCAAAAAATACCGGGAGAGTTCCTCGATCCGGTCGGTGAGAAAATCCGTATCCTCGTCTTTGAGCAGGATACCGGTATTGACTGCGCTGTAGAGCACCTCCGGGTCTGCATATTTCAGATCGAAGAGCAGAACATCCAGCTTCTCCTCCGGCAGTTTCAGAGTTTCGATCAGCCGCGCCTTCACATCGAAGAGGGCCCCGAGGGGATCGAGCTGGGGCCACGGCAGGATCAGGATATCGATGTCATTGACCACCGGCTCCCGGTTGGCGGCCGAACCGAAGAGATACGCGGCCGCGATCTCCGGAGAATTTTGAAGGACTTCTTTGATGGGGAGTTTATCGGTATCGATCATGGGATACAGGGGTATCGGTATTGAGAAGAAACAATTGGAATCCCTCCGATTATCTGAAGATTTGCCATACTTGCCTCCTGTTTTAGTTTTCATGAAATAATAGGACGATTTCATGAAAACGTCAAGCGTTCATTCGAAGCGATAAAATGCAAGTCTTTTTTTGGGTGCGGGTTCCTTCTTGATCATTTTTGCGGGTTCGGGTAGGCTGGTTTCAATGATCGGGTGAAAGGACAAAGGGACATAAAGGACGTAAAGGACAAAAGGGACGGAAAGGGAAAAAAAGATGGCGGCTCCATAAAGCCCTGAGATCAGGGCAGCGATGCCCAAGAGAAGATTCCCCCGGCTGTCAGGGCATTGCAGGCTTTTGCGGTTTCGATGCTTCTTCTGTGCAGGACGTTCATCAGCACGAAGCTCAAGCCCGATGCTGCCAGCATGGGGAGATATGTCCGCTCCATGAGCCGCTTTTTTTCCCTGGGGGCTGGGCCCGTTGTCAGGTTGGAAAGGCCGCCGATGGTGCGCACCGGATAGCCGAGCAGGTCCGGAAGCTGGCGGAGGAGCGCGAGGATCTCGGTGTTCTGGGTGGTCCCGTCGGCCCAGGCAAGAGGCGCGATGATGGGGTCGATGATCAGCCGCGCCGGATCGAGGCCGGCCCCGGCACACGCGGCATGGATCTCCACGGCAATTGCAAGGCGTTCCGCGGCATCGGGCGGCACATGGCTGTCGGGATAGAGGAGATATCCAATGATGTCGGCATCATGGGCTGCGGCAAGGGGAAGGATCGCATCGAGCTTTTTCGGCTCCAGAGAGAAGCCATTGATGACGGCGCGGTTTTGGCAGACCGAAAGGCCGGCCGCCATTGCATCGGGATTGGCCGTGTCGATGAAAAGGGGGAGATTCGTCACCGACTGGACCGTCTCCACGAGGAAGGTCATCCGCTTTTCCGGCTCTTTTGAAAGGGGGCCCGAGTTGATGTCGATGGCATGGGCCCCGGCCATTTCACAAGCTTTTACCAGCTCCCGGATCGGGGCCGGGTTCTCCTCTCGAACTGCGTGGTCGATGGCCGGGTCCGTGATCTGAAGATTGTCTGCAACAATGATCATCCTGAATTTCCTGAATTGTGCCACATCTTTTCAAGAACATCGAGAGAGGCCGTAAGATCGTCATAGGAGAAGATCTCCAGGCAGAGAACGCCGGTAAAACCTTTCAGGATATCCATCAGGCTTTCCAGGCGGGAAGGTTCCATCCGATCCAGCCCGAGATGATCCTTGCCGTTCTCCACCCCGGACAGATGAATGATGGTGATGCGCTCCTGATATTGTCGGTAAAAGGCTTCTGCATCAAAGCCGTTGGTCATCAGATGGCCCACATCCATGCAGATGGAGAGCCCCAGGTCGTAGATCAGCGGGGCCGTCCATTCAAAGGGCTGGCTCAGGTTCTCGATGGAGATTCGCGCTTCGGGATATCCTGGAGATAGAAATTTTTCAAGCCGTTCTTTTGCCCTTCCCTGCCATTTTTCAAGGCTTTCCTGCCCGTTTGCGACCTCGTCACAGGGAAGATGAAGGGTCCAAGTGGATGGATTGAGAGAATTTGTCAGATCCATGACCTGATGCATTGCCCGGATTGCTGTTTCTCCTTTTCCGGAATCAGGATCTGCAATCGAGATATCCAATGGCAGATGTACATTATAGGTGAGGTTTTCCGCCTCCCCGATTCGGGCCAATTCCAGGATATCCTGCGGCGTAGGCAAGCTTTCCCTGCGGCTTTCAAAAAGGATCAGTTCGATTTCATCCACAAAGGGAGAAAGCATCCGCACATTGGGAAGAATGTTGTCCGGATAGATAAATGACGTGGTGGCGAGTTTGAAAGGAAAACCTGATTTATAGGATTTGGAGAGAGGCTTCACTTCAAAAAAAGAGAGACCATCCAAACGATTCCGAACCAGAGCAGCGAAGATAGAAGCATCAACTGGCAGGCCCGGGGGATGTGGTTCCGATGGACCCGGCCAAAGCGTTTTCCGATGTAGGGCTTCTCCACCAGGTTTCCGCCGTAGATGCTGGGGCCGCCGAGACAGACCTCAAGGGTTCCTGCAAACGCGGCCTCGGGAAATCCTGCGTTGGGGCTCGTATGGCTCTCCCCCTCTTTCATGGCGGTTCTAAACGCCTGCTTTCCTTTGCCTGAGAGGATCTGGGCAGCAATGGCGATTACCGGAACAGACAGACGGGCCGGGATATAGTTGGCCCCGTCGTCGATTTTGGCCGCGGCCTTTCCGAACTCCCAGTAATTGGTATTTTTGTATCCGACCATTGAATCCAGGGTATTGACCATTTTATAGGCCATGGCCAGGGGCGCACCGCCGATGGCCGCAAAGAAGAGTGGCGAGATCACCCCGTCCACCAGGTTTTCGGCAACGGTCTCCACCGCGGCACGGGAGGACCCCACCTCGTCCAAGGGGGCCACATCCCGGCCCACGATGAGCGCCAGCTTCTCCTTGGCCGCAGGCAGCTCCCCCGCATCCAGAAGGCGATAGACCCCCATCGCGGCAGATTCCAGAGATCGGGCCGAAAGGGAGAAGAAGATCAGCAGGATCTCCAGGAGCCGCTGAATCAGCGGGTGAATCGCGCCGGCAAGGGAGACCAGAAGATATGTCAAAAGCCATGCGCCAAAGATGAGCGATACGGCAAAGATGGTGCCCGCGGCCTCCATCGGCAGGGGCAGCTTTCGAAAATAGGGCTCTGCCTTTGCAATGGCCACTCCCATCCAGCGGATCGGATGGGGAAGGTTCGGCGGGTCTCCGAAGAGCAGATCGCAGAAAAAGGCAGCAGGAAGTACAAAGAGAATAAAAGGGTCCATATATCCGTTTCCGTTGTCGTTTCAGCGCTGTAGTCAGGAAATTTTCGGAAATGAAGATCCCGGCAAAGGTCTCGGGGTTTCAGCCTCCACTCGGTCCATTCTGTCCACTCCGTCCATTACTTTGTCCCTTTTCAGTGGGGTTTTGATTCCAGAAAATCGTTTAAGCTGTGGCTATCCCTTGTTTTCCGGGGTGCGGAAGTCTTCGAAAAACTTCTGGTCGATGATGTAGATCTGCTTGGACTTCAATCCCAGGCGCAACTGTTCGAAGATCTCCACCAGCTTCTCGCCGTCCACGATCTCGATGGGGGGGACCCCGTACTGGCGAGCCTCGTTGATCGCCTCTGTCGAAAAAAAACCTGTGGTGAGAATCACTCCACGGTCGGCCCTGCCCATTATCGAGCCCCGAAACTCCCGAATGTGCGCGGTGGAGATGGTTATGTTTCCCCGTTTGCACTGGAACAGGACGTTGAAGCTGACAAAGGGGTTGACCTGGAGAACGCCATGTCCGTCAATATCCCCGTTTGCGCTTCTGCGGGTCACCGTCACCTGCATGAAGCCCGATTCCCGCAGCAGGCGCTGGCAGATCCGGTCGAATCCGTCCGGCGGCAGCCCCTTCAGGATATCGAGCAGTTCGGTCTTATGATCCAGATCCCGGATCTTCTCGGCATCCGATTCGTGGAACTTGGCTCTGAAGCCCTTATCGGTCAGGCTCCAGACCCCTTTTCGGGAAAGGTCCAGATAGCCGAGTTTCAAGAGCCGGAACCGGGCCCAGTAGATCTGATTCTTGATGTAGAAAAGGCCGCTTTCGGTTCGCTTCTCCAGTTCATTTTCGGTCAGGTTCAGGTTTTCCACCACCAGATCGATCACCTCGGAAGGCGTGGCAGAGCCGCCTGAATCCTTCAGGACATCGAGGATCGACTGGCAAAAGCGCAGAAATGTGGGCGTGCCTGATCGTTTCATATCGACTCCGGGGGTTGTTGCATCCATTGGACGAGTCTCTCTGTCAGCATACGGTTTACAGACGGGGTTTTCAATGAAATTCGGATGTATTGATCGGAAAGGCCATAGAAATTCGAGCAGTTTCGAATCAGTATCCGATCCCGGCAGAGCGCGTCGCAGATCCTCGGGGCACTGAAGCCCTCCGGCAGTTTCATCAGGATAAAGGAGGTATGGCTGGGAAAAAGGCGAAGTCCGGCAATCTCTTTCAGGGCCCGGATGAGGGCCGCTTTTTCAGCGGAAAGCCGCTCCCGGGTGATCCGGATGAATCGGTCGGTCTGGGATGTCGGGTCCATCAGATGGCGAACCGCAAGCTGGGCAAGGGCGTTGACGCTCCAGGGCATGGCATATGTTCCTAGGGTCTCGATATTCTCCTTCGATGCAACGATAAAGCCGATCCGCAGCCCCGGAATCCGGAATATCTTGGACATGGAGTTGAGGGTCAGGACGTTTTCAAGTCCGCAACGGATCATGGAGTGGGATTCGCCCTTCCCGGCAAAGGGAAGATAGGACTCGTCGATGATGAAGCGGACCGCGGGATGGTCCCTACAGAGGGCTTCGAGTTCCGATTTCGGAATCAATGCGCCGGTGGGATTGTTGGGATTGCAGATAAAGGCGGTATCGGCCTTTTCCAGGCGGGCGGCAATTCCCGGAAGATCCGGCTGGAAATCCCGGGTTGGGGAAGCGATCTCGAATTCGACCGATGCACCGTGCATGGCGCAGGCGTCCGCGTAATCGGAATAGGTGGGGCCGGCAATGAGCGCTTTTTTTGTCTCCAATGCCAGAGGGATCGTGTAGATGAACTGGGTTGTGCCGTTTCCCGCGATCACGGTTTCCGGAGCGATTCCATGATGCCGGGAAAAGGCATGGATCATCTCTTCGGCATCCACCTGCGGCAGCGCGGTGATATCGGCAAGATGCGCCGACAGCACCTCGAACAGCCCCGGCGGAGGGCCAAAGGGATTGACATTGCTGCTCATGTCGATGATCTCATCAAAAGAGCATCCCAGCCTTTGGGCAAGATCATGGATATTTCCGCCGTGTCCCCGGATCATATTCCGCCTCCGGCAGCGACCATCAGAAAGAGGCCGGCTTCGATGGCCTCGCACATCGCGCCGAGCATGTCACCGGTGATGCAGCCCATCCGGCGGTGATAGTAGTAGAGGATCAGCAGGATAAAAAGCCCATAGATCAGATTGAGCCGGAGGGCCATCATGGGCCCGGCAAAGAGGGAGAGGATGACCGGGAGAAGGAGCCATCGGAAATCTGCAGGGGTCAGTGGCCGCTCAAAAAAGGCATGGCCCGTGCCCCCACCGGGCCGGCCATAGGGGAGAAACCGAAACCCGAAGAGCATGGCCCCCCGGGCATAGGCCGGAATGATGGTCAGCAGAAGGAAACGGTCCGCGTCCAGCCCGGAGATGCCGGCCCATTTGACTCCCAGTGCCGATACCACCGCAACCAGCCCCATGATCCCCACCCGGCTGTCCTTCATGATCTCCAGGGCCCGCTCCCGGGTGTGATGGCCGTACATCCCGTCGGCCGAATCCCCTAAGCCGTCGATGTGAAACGCGGCCGTAATCACCAGCAGAAAAAGAACATCCAGCAGGGCCGCAGCCGGAGCGGGCCAAAGGCTGGAAACAACCGCATCAAAGAGCGCCAGCAGAAAGCCCACCAGCAGACCGGCCAGGGGAAAGGCCCGAACCATTCCACAGGGATCAAAGGTTCCGGAGCGGCCCGCAGGCAGCACCGTTAGAAAACGGATTGCAGAATAGAGACCCTTCATCCCTCGGCTCAACCCTCCTCCTCCATCGAGATCACCAGGTTCCTTTCAAGCAAAATGATGGGGTTTTATGGTTACGGGAATCCCGGCCACTGTCCAGATCACCCGGTCCGCAACCGCGGCAACGGCCTGGTTGACCCCGCCTGCACAGTCCCGAAAAACGCGTGCCAAATGGTTTCCCGGCACGATCCCCGCACCCACCTCGTTGGAGACGAGAATGATGGTTCCGGGGGCATCTGTCAGGGCATTGCAGAGATCTTGAGCCCGGGCCATGAGATAATCTTCATCTTCGTTTTTAAAGAGGAGATTGCTGATCCAGAGGGTGAGGCAATCGACCAGGATCAGGTTATCTTCTGTGGAATGTTCCCGGATCGCCTCGGCAAGCTCTTCCGGGATCTCGAGGGTCTTCCACTCCGACCCCCGCTCCTGTTGATGGCGCGCCACGCGCCGGTCCATCTCCGGATCATGGGGAACGCAGGTGGCCATGAAGATCCGCTCTCCCTTTGCCTCGCTCCGGGCCAGTGTCAGGGCATGGCCGCTCTTTCCGCTGCGGCACCCGCCGATGACCAGAATGATCCGCTTCACCGCGCCTCCCTGATGATCCCCTTCACCGCGCCTCCTTGGGCTCCAGCTCGATCCCCACCGCATCCAGAAGGCGCGGCATATCCACATGCTTCTGGAAATGCTCGGCCAGAAGATCATACTCCTTGTCCCGGGCCACAAGGCCGTGATTCCGGGAGACCTTGATCTCTTCCAGGCCGATGCTCTTCAGCCATTTTCTGGTGATGCCCGGGGAATCGAAAATCCCGTGGATGTAAGTCCCCATGATCCGCTCATCTCCGGTGATGCAGCCATCCTCCCCCCGGCACGCGGTTCGGTTCCGTTCCAATATATTGAACATGGGCTCCCCATCCAGGCGCTGGGTCTGGCCCATGTGGATCTCATAGCCGAATCCCCTGGCCTTGTTCCAGGTGAACCGGGTGAGGGTGGTGGTCTTGGGGGCCTTTAAAATCGTCTCCACCGGCAGCAGACAGAGCCCCTCGGTCATCCCCGGAATCCCTTCGAGCCCCTCCGGATCATTGACATGCATCCCCAGCATCTGATACCCGCCGCAGATGCCGAGGAGATGGCCGCCGGCGCCGACATATTCCGCAATCTTTTCGGCCCAACCCGATTCTTTGATCCAGTGGAGATCGAAACGGGTGTTC
>JAABSP010000154.1 GCA_011390345.1 Desulfobacteraceae bacterium | reverse complement strand
ACCCATTGCAAGATAAAGATCGCCTCCTTCATGTCGATGGCGCTGTTGCCGTCGACCTCTGCGGCCATTTCAACGGGTTTGTCCAGTGGAATATCGGCAAGAATTTTCAGGGCGGTGATGGCGTCTTCGAGATCGATCACATTGTTTTTGACGATATCGCCCTTCATGACGGGTGCAGTTGTGTCTATGGTAAAGGTTGAATCGGCACTTCCGGAATTTCCTGCGGCATCCGTATGAGAGACGGCAACGGTATAGGAGCCGTTTTCCAATTCATCCAGAGCATCTCCACTGTTTTTGCTTACGGTAACATCGTCAACCTTTACAGTGGTCGTTCCGGTTCCCAAATTCTCTTCGGTCACTTGAAAGGAGAGAAGCGGTGTGGTGTCGGTGATGGTGGCGCTGTCTGCGGGGGAAGTGATCGCGATAGCCGGAGCCGTATTATCGACTTTAAACGTATCGCCCGTTGCTTCGGGCGCGGAATTGCCGCGGTTGGTGGCGGTTCCTGCAGCAATGGTGATTCCCAATGTGCCGTCTCCGGAGATATCGGAGAGTGTGGCGGTTCGAGAGGTCGTTCCGGTTCCGCTCACGCCGATAGTCGCGGTTGCGGTTGCGGTTTTATTTAGAGTGATATTGTCGGCAGATAGTGTTACCGTCTCTGCATCGGTGTATGTGACTGTGTAGGAGACAGCATTATTTGCGGTGATGGAACTCGAGGGATTGCCAATGGCGATCTGCGGCGTCGGATTTGGCGCTGTGCTCTTGAAAACAATGCCGTAATCCTCTGCTTGGCCGTCTTCCGGATTTGTGCAGGCATCTAAATCAATCGAGGCATGATAATCACTGATCACCCGCATTCTCAGTAGTGTATCAGGAACAGGATTCTCCGGAGTTGTTATTTTACCGGATATCTTATCTGTTTTACTGAAAGATTCGAATACCTTCTCATCACTGCTGAAATTCCCATCATTGTTGAAATCGATAAAAACAAGGACATTTTCAAAATTACGGGTTCCAACTGTAACAGAAATATCATACGTCTGAGAGGGATTTAAAAGAGTCGTTTTGGAACAGGAAAAATCCTGATACCCTTTGTCATCAATGGAATCTCCAGTTGTATTGTCGATATCTCCGAAAGTAACATTATAGATTCCCATCCCATAATCGGTACCCAAATTGTTCGTCTGAACCGAACAGGCATCAGCAGGAGAATTATAGAAGGTAATGGATTGTTTTTTCGTCGTCCCTTCCCCGATGCTGTTGAAAGCCGTCAGGGTGACTTCATAGGTTCCGGGAGTATCGTAGTCCACGGTCGGATTCTGTTCGGTGGAGGTCTCGGGGTCTCCTCCCTGAAATGTCCAGGACCAGGATGTCGGCCCATCTGTGGATTGATCTTTGAAGCTGATATTCCCGGTGCAGGCATATGTTGGTGCAGAAAAATCGGTAACAGGTTTCGTCACAGCCACACAGCCGTTTGAGGTCAAGGTCAACAGGCTGGATCGGGAACTTTGAATGGCTGTACGCATCCGCTCCCTTTGTCCTGCGGTGAACTCGTTCTGGCAGGTTTCGCTGGAATAATCCATGTAATTATGCACCAGCCGTCCCAGCAGTTTGCCCGGAACGCATTCATTTGAATCAGTTTGACGACAATCGTCGCGGGAACGGATGTGCGGGTCCGTATCGTCGATGCAATCCCCTGAAGAGCCGCACTTCTGGTCAGAAGGACACTGCAGATCCTCATATGTTATCTCCCCCGCGAGGCCCTCGGCATCCCCTTCAAAGGTATGATACAGCCCCATTGCATGCCCCATTTCATGGGTGACGGTCCGGCTGAGCGTTCCTTCGGCAGTTCCGACCGTTCCAACCGCCTTGTGAACGACTACCATTCCGTCAATTTCCGGATCTGCCGGGGGTAGATAGGCAAATCCCATTGTTCCGAATTTCCCATTGTTATCGTCGATCTCCGTAACGACCCATATGTTGTAATACCGGCTGTTGTTCCACCGACTCAAATCCTTGAGATCATACTCCTGCTGAGTAGGCTGACCGTTGATTGAAGTGCGAAGGCCATAATCGGCATAGCTGGTGAGGCCGCTTCCCACTCCGCCGGCATAGACCCTGACAATCCCGCTTGTCGGCTGATCATCCGGGTCCCGCACTGCAAGACAGAACTCGATTCCCGTATCCACACCATTTCCCTCGCCATTGGTCCCGGCCATCTTCCGGAAATCCTCATTCAGTACCGTGATCGCACTCCGCACCTGTTCGTCGGAGATGTTCGATCCGGTTCCCACCGGCTCCCCGAGATGAAGGATATGGACCACCACCGGAATCTTATAGATGGTATCATCGGAAACAGACCGGTTTCGAAGGAGCCGTGCGATCTCCTCCCGCTGTTCAAAAACCCGGGTACGGTATTCCGGATCGGCCTCCATAAGCCCTCTGTGGATATGATCAAATCCGCACCATTCAGCCGCGCCGGAAAATGCAGGCGAAATGAGCAGTAAAGAGCAGGCCAGCCAGAACGACAAACGTCTCATGTTTCCCCCTTTCATAAAGACTTGTCAAAAAACTTCCCCCAAAAAAAGCACCCCATTATGGTTAAATGGGGTGAACTTTTCAAGGACTTTTGTCTCTATGAGGAGAAAAAAAGAATCAAAGGGAAAGAATCAAGGGGAAACGATCAAGGTGAAAGGATCAAAATCCCCGGTTTACCAATACCATTCCCCTGAAGCTGGTAGAGGTATCAGTCAATCCGAAACCGGTATGAAGTTTTATCGCCCACCGATCCTTCAGCCATACGACGCCTGCACCTACTTCACGGATATCCTCGTCCGCATCGCTTTCGTAGCAGTCTTGGCAATCAACATCATTTTTGTTCCCGACATGGAGGAACTCCAGATAGGATGTCCATGTCTCTGCAATCTGATACTCAACGGCCAACCCCAGAAGAAGAGAAGTGGTGTCCATCCATTCGCTGTCAACATCCGCATAATTGATCCCTATGTTGGCCGTCAGATAAAACCGGTCAAATCGAACACCGGCCAGCAGGTTCAGCCCGAGAGAGAGGTCATCTTCGGGTGAGGGGTTCAGGTAATAGAGATCCCCGATCCCATCTTCTCTTCCGCCGGTGGGAATGAGCACATAGGGCATCAGGGCCAGATCCAGAGCAGTTTTCTCCATTCCTGCCAGAGGATCGATCTTCCCGCCGATGAAGATATCTCCAATGCCCGATTCGCTGACATCCACATCGGTGTTCTCCCACGATTCGAAATGAGTGGCCGCAGAAACCTCCCACAGATTTCCGTCTCCATAGGTAAAGCTCACCGGCAGGGCCGTGATGTAGCCGTCTCCGTTGATGAGTTTATCGCTGAAGACCGAATGGATGCCCCCGGCCTGTCCGTACCCGCCTCTGGCAATGATCGGAGAAACCGTATAGCCGTAACCTTTGAGACCATAGACGGAAAGCGATTCATCCGCGAGGCTCTCGGTCCGGATGCCGGTAAAGAGAAGCAGCAGGATCGGGAATACGAACAGGAGCTGTATATGACGCATTTTTTTCATAATGAAAATCCTTTCCATAGAACCGGTTACTCGGACTGATTGCAAAGCAGGGCCATCAAGGCTTCAATGGCCGCATCGGAGCGCAGCAGAGCGGTTCCGGAGAAGCCTTTTCCCCCGCCGGCACCGGCCATCCGTTCCAGCAACTGCCCCCCGCCCGGAACATTCTTTTCCATGACCTGCGGATTGTCCGAGATATATGTGCCGATTTCACTCCCCGGGTCCCCACCCTCCGTGAGACGATCCTCGAAATAGACCGTATGCAGGGTTAAATTGCCGCTGTATTTCTTCTTCAATCGCCGGATTTCGGTAAAGGGACCTTTGACGGGATCATCATCTCCTTCCGGCTCCCCCTCGTTGAGATCCGCTTCGATGTCGAAAAAGGTCTCCTTGCCGTCCGATATCAGCACGATGGTCATCCGGCCATCCAGGGATTCGAGTTCCTTCGGGTCCAGTTGGCGCAATGCGCCGCCAATGGCGCTGCGCCGGTTGAAGACCGGATAATCAGTGATAAAATCATCCGCGATGACTTCTTGGGCATCGAGATCGAATCGGGAATCGAGGGGCAGTATAGGCCGGTAAACCTCATCGTATCCGGCGAGATACCGCATCCCGTAAAGGCCAAAACCGCACCCTTCCGATCCTGCAGCCCTGCGGCTCATCCGCAGCAGCAGTTCCTTTACGGCTTGGGCCTTGGTGTACCCTTTTTTCGGTGATCCCTCTTCCGCTTCCTCTTCCCCTTCCTTTTCAAAAGGCAGGGCAGGGTCCTGCATGGAGCCCGAGACATCAGCCAGGATCAGAACGGGTTTTACAGGCTCCTGGGCAAATGCCCCGGTACTGGGGCAGAAGATCAGACCCATGACAAGAGCCGCGATCATTCCGATAAACCCTTGCCATGATTGATACTTGTCTGTCTGCATATTTCCTCCGATATCGTTTTTGATTTCCATATACTATTTTCTGCTGCGCCTGAATCCAATCCAGAGAAGGATCAGGGGCATCATGATAAACCATGCAGCTTTTGTAAGACCTTTGACAAAAGCGGTCGGATTCAGACCAGAGGCCCCTGCTGTCATGAGGAAGCACTGCCCCCCGCCGCCGTCCGATGATCCGATGCCATCGGGCGCAGCCCCTTCCGGCAGCTCCATGATGAAATTCCGCTGGGAGGTCGGCGCGCCGCGTTCCGCTATCCGGACCGGAACTTCGGCATTCCCCGCGCTCTTCTCATACCCGTGCAGCTTTCCGCCGGGAGCAAATGCTGACGGATCTATCCGGAGGATATAGTCGCCTGAGCAGAGCCTGTCAAACAGGAAGTATCCGTTGCTGTCCGAACATCCTTCCGGCAAAGCCGCATCAGGTGAGGCAATCGAGTGCGTCGATGCAGCGAGGGTGTCTGTTCCCGGCGTATAGATGCCGTTTCCATCGACATCCTCATAGAGATTCACCCGAACGCTGTTGATCCCGCTGAAATTCTCCATGAGATCCCTGAATCCCGACAAGGGGCTTCCCGGCTTGACCACCGCGTCCGGAATGATGCATTCCTCGCAGGCATTCTTCCAGATAAAGCCGTCCAGACGCCGGCTGCACCCGGGATCGACCCATCCGGTGGCATCACCGCCCGTTGCGGTATCCGGATCATCGGTGCAGACCTCCGGCAGATCGGCGATCTCCTCTTCATCAAAGCGGCCGTTGCCGTTCTGGTCCCAGATCGCACAGGCCTGGTTCTCCACCTTATCCACCTCCGGCGGGACCGTGGTCATGTACCAGATATCGACGCTGCCGCCCATGCCTGGGATGCTTCCCTCCCAGATGATCCGCTTCGTCTCCGGATCATAATAGGGGGTCCCGGAGGTTGCCCCGATGGTTCCTTCCACATAAGTGGTTTCGGCCGGCAACGGGTCCTCGATATGCACCAGAAGCGCATCCGCGTTCCGGTCGTTTATCCAGGTCATCTGCCAGCGAACCACGGGCCGGCCCCCCTCCACGGTCTTTTTCGCGCTGGGCGGGTCAAACGCGTTCGGGTCCCAGACCACGACCGAGGCCGTGGCATCATCTTCGGTTTCGGTCATGGGATCGTCAGTCGGCTCTTCCGGCTCTCCGGCCGCGGTGACGGTTCCCTGGTTCAGGATCTTTGTTCCATTGGTCGCATCTTCTGAAACCAGGACTCGAAATCGGATCCGGGCAGATTCTCCGGAGGCCAGGGTTCCCAGATCACAGATGACCTTGGCATCTCCATCTCCATTGCCGGAGATCACGGTTCCCTCACCGCCCTCGATCTCGATCGATCCCGGGATCAGGGAAACGATCCCTTCGATCCGGTCAGCAAAGGATACGTCTGTCAGTGGCACAGGCCCGGTATTGAAGACCGATACCGTATATTCCAGCTCGTCGCCCGGATAGACCGTGCCGGCGTTGAAGTCCCGGACCGACTTGTAGACCTCCAGATGTGGCGGCGTACCGGCAACCGTCACCGTTGTCGGGTCCAGAGGATCATCCGTATCCGGATCATCTGTCGCGATCTGAATCCCGCCCTCTCCCCGGATCATCCCCTGATTGAAGATGACCGTATTCATGGGTACATCGGCTTTAAGGATGACGACAAACCGGATCACAACCGTTTCCGCCGGATCGAGGCGATCTATGGAGACTGTCAAAGGATCACCTTCGAAAACCGCTCCCTTTGTCGCAGTGAGGCTTCCGGCCTGCAGTTCGGTATAGAGGGGAATCCCGTCGGTAAAGATCAGGTTCTCCGCGGCAGCGGGCCCCAGATTGGTCAATGTGATCTCATACCCTATGGCATCTCCGGGCATGAGGTCTCCGCCGTTGATGTCCGCAGCCTGTTTTGCAGCAACCAGCTCCGCATCGTTGACAATTCCGTCCACAGGCCCGATGATCGTGGGATCATCCACAGCCGAGGTCTCCGGAAAATCGGTCGGCTCGTCCGGCACATTCTCGCCGGTCACGATTCCCTGGTTGTCGATCCAGAGGCCGACAGGAACATCTTCGGCCAACTGGACGTAGCAGGTGATCACCACCCGCTCTTCCGGCGGAATCGTTCCGATGCGGACCTCCAGATATTCATCTCCGGCATCGTTGCCCGCGGAGACGGTTCCCCGGGTGGTCGTGGCCAGCCCCGGAACCAGGGAGACATACCCGTTGAAAAGATCGGTGTAGACCACATCGATGGCATCCCCATCTCCGGCATTGTAGATCGTTACGCCGTACCAGAGGGTATCACCTGGGTTGAGGGTTCCGCCGTTGATATCGACCACCACCTTCTGGGTGTTTGTCAGATCCGGTTTCGGCTCTGGTCCCGGTTCGGGTGGCTCAGGCGTATCCGGTGTATCGATGTGATCCCCGAAATCGGCTGATGCGGCCCCTCCCGGGATCAGGGTTACGCTCACCCCGTTGCCGGTGGTGCTGGTATAGCCGTCGGGATCGATCTCCTGAACCGTATAGGTTCCCGGAGCGACGCCATCGAAGGTATAGGAGCCGTCTGCGGCTGTCACCGCAGTCTGAACCGGATTCCCGGCCCCGTCGAGAAGTTCGACGGTCACGCCGGCGATCCCGCCCTCTCCTTCATCCTGTACCCCGTTGCCGTTTGCATCGTCAAACACAATGCCGCTGACGGTTCCCGATCCATCGTCACCGAAATCGGCCGTCCCGGCCCCGCCTTCGGACAGGGTGACGGAGATCTCGTTTGCGGTGGTGCTCACATACCCCTCAGGATCGGTTTCGGCAACCGTATAGGTTCCCGGCGGAAGATCGGTAAAGCCGTAGCTTCCCCCGGCGCCCGTAACCGTC
>JAABSP010000153.1 GCA_011390345.1 Desulfobacteraceae bacterium | reverse complement strand
TCTTCGATGGATTCATCGAGCCGTTCATCGCAGGGCCTCTGATAACACCACCTTTCAGGGGGATGGAAAAGAGTTGAAATCTTGATGAAAACTTAATAATAATTGGGCTCTTTTACCGCATATGGCTGTGAAACACAAGGATTATTTTGGCAGGACCGAAAAAAACGGGTGGAAGGTATCCGGAAAAGAGGCCGGAAAGTACGATCCAGATGCAGCGGTGCAGGCGTTTAAGTGCATCCGCCGCATTCGGCTGGTTGTCCGTTATTCTTTGTTCCTCAATGTCTGTTGAAAATCCATTGCCTTTTTACTGATCTCCTCACCACTCAATCCATTAAAAAGGTTCTCTCTCCATTTGGTATAATCGAATTTCTCTCTTTGGATAAGGGCAATAAACCTTTCAGTATCAACCATTCCTAGATGATGACTCAATATTTCAAAACCAGCCATTTTTATTTCAGTATCTGTTTTCATGGTCAGATTCCCATTCAATGATAAAACTTATAGGATTTGTGATTTTCAGTTCAGAGTATTCCGATTTTTTCTTCAGAATTCCTTTATCTACTGTCAAAAAAGAATCACATTTTAACGAAACAGCGCAGGCAACATGCAAAGCATCCAAAGGTTTCAAACCGATCGCTGTCAGATTGTCCATCTCCAATAGAATTTCATCTGTTTGATTAACAAATGAATCCGCTATTGCTTTCCATTTTTGGATTTCTATTCGCTTTTCCATGAAAGGATTGGCACTATTTTCCAAATCAAGAATATAAGACCAGCCCAAAGAAATATAACCGGACTTGATTTTTTCCTGAATATCCAGTTTTGCTTCTGTTTCAAGCCTTATAGTCAAGAATGATTGGTCATCAAAAGGTCTGTTAAAACAGCAATTATCAAGATATATCTTCATTATTCTTTGTCTGTTTCAAGCAATTCATGTTTGAATCGGTACACTCACTCAGCTTTGATGGGTAAGAAAAATGAGAAATTCCCGATTGCCTTTTGGCCCCAGGATCGGAGAGGAAACAACAGAGCCGACGGAAAGGCCCGCATCGGAAAAAAATTTCTTCAAATCCTCGATTACCCTTTCATGAAGAGCCGGATCTTTGACCACCCCGCCTTTTCCCACCCGATCCTTTCCCACTTCGAACTGCGGTTTGATCAGTGCGATAATCGACGCGCAGGGCTTCAAAAATTTCATGACGGCCGGAACCACGATCTTCAAGGAGATGAAAGAGACATCGATGACGGCAAGATCCACGGGCTCTCCAAGTCTATCCCCGGGCATATGGCGGATGTTGGTCCGCTCGATGACGATCACCCGGGGGTCGTTTCTCAGTGGCCAGGCCAGTTGGCCGTAACCCACATCGACCGCATAGACCCGGGCAGCGCCGTTCTGGAGCAGGCAGTCGGTAAATCCGCCGGTGGAGGCCCCGGCATCGAGGCAGATCTTTTCCGCCACATCAATGGAAAAAGCCTCCAGCGCAGCCGCCAGCTTCAATCCGCCCCGGCTGACATAGGGGATCTCCTCACCGGTGATCCGGATCTCGTCGGTATCCGCCACCCCGAAGCCGGGCTTGTCCGCAGGCCGGTCGTTCACCAGCACCTTTCCGGCCATGATCATCCCCTGTGCCCGCTGCCGGGAAGATGCCAATCCCTTCGCTACCAGCGAGAGATCCAGCCGGGTTTTAGCCGGCATGGACCACCAGATCCCGCACCGCGGCCGCGATGCCCTTTGCATCCAGGCCGTACTTCTTACGAAGGCGATTCTGGGGGCCGTGTTCCACAAAGATGTCATCGATGCCGATGCGCCGGACACGGATATCCCTCAGGTCCGCATCGCTCAACAGCTCCAGCACAGCGCTGCCGAACCCGCCCTGCCGAACATTCTCCTCAGCGGTGACGATCCTCCGCGTCTTTTGCGCCAATGAAACGATCAATTCCCTGTCCAGCGGCTTGACAAATCTCGCATCCACAACCGCGGCCGAAATCCCCTCCCCTTTCAGCTCCTCATGGGCCGCCAATGCTTCGCAGACCATGCTGCCGAGGGCAAGAATCAGGACATCTTCCCCGGTCTCGAGAATCTCTCCTGCCCCGATGGGAACCGGCTCGATAGGATCGAGGAGGGGAACGCCGAGGGCAGATCCCCGGGGATAGCGAATGGCAACGGGGCCATCATGGTTTACTGCCGCTGCCAGCATCCCGCGCAGCTCGTTCTCGTCTCGGGGGGCCATCACGGTCATGTTGGGCATGCTTCTCAAGTAGGAGAGATCGAAAAGTCCGTGGTGGGTGGGCCCGTCCTCTCCCACGATCCCCCCCCGGTCGATGGCAAAGGCCACCGGCAGGTTCTCGATGCAGACATCATGGAGGATCTGGTCGTAGGCCCGCTGCAGAAAGGTGGAGTAGATCGCGACCACCGGCTTGAAGCCCTGGGTCGCCATTCCCGCGGCAAAGGTGACGCCGTGCTGTTCTGCGATCCCGACATCGAAGAACCGATCGGGAAATTCCTCGGAAAATTCCACCAGCCCCGTCCCTTCGGGCATGGCCGCGGTCACCGCCACCACCCGAGGATCATTTCGGGCCAGCTCGATCATGGTATTGCCGAATACCTTTGTATAGGTGGGAACCGTTATTCGGCCGGAGATGCAGTTGCCGGTCTCCTTTTCAAAGCAGCCGACCCCGTGGAAATAGACCGGATTCTTCTCGGCCGGCCCGTACCCCTTCCCCTTCTGCGTGTTCACATGGAGCAGCACCGGGTCATCGAGATTTTTGATATTGTTGAGAATATCGATCAGATGGGTGAGCCGGTGGCCGTTGATGAGGCCGAAGTATTCGAAATTGAAAGCTTCGAAGAGCATCCCCGGGGTGACAAAGGTCTTGAAGGACTCCTCGGTTCTTTTGGCGAACTGGTACATGTCGTCGCCGATTCTGGGCAGGGATTTCAGAAACTCGCCGAACTCCTTGCGCATCTCCTGGAGCCGTTTCGCGGAAAGGGTGCGGCTGAGAAAGGAGGAGAGAGCGCCCACGTTTCTGGAGATCGACATATCGTTGTCGTTCAGGATCACGATAAGATCCCGCTGCATATCGCCGGCCTGGTTCAGGGCCTCATACGCGAGCCCTGCCGTCATGGAGCCGTCCCCGATGACCGCGATCACCTTTGAGCGGTCCTTTTTCAGGTGTTTGGCGCAGGCCATCCCGAGCCCGGCGGAGATGGAGGTGCTGCTGTGCCCGGTGGTGAAGCCGTCAAAAGGGCTTTCGCTCATCCGGGTGAAGCCGCTGATGCCCTCGTACTGGCGCAGGGTATGGAACCGGTCTCTCCGGCCCGTGAGAAGCTTGTGCGCATAGGCCTGGTGGCCCACATCCCAGATCAGTCGATCTGTGGGAACATCGAATACATAGTGGATGGCAATGGCCAGCTCCACCGCGCCGAGGCTCGATGCGAGATGGCCCCCGGTTTTGGAGACCACATCAACGATGACCTCCCGGATCTCGGCCGCCAGCTTGGGCAGATCGGAAATGGGAATGCGCTTGAGATCCGCAGGGGCGTCGATGGTAGATAGCAGATGCAAAACAGTTGATACTCCTTATTTTATTTTAACGCGGTTTTATTTTAACGCGGTTTTATTTTAACGCGGTTTTATTTTAACGCGGTTTTATTTTAACGCGTTTTATCTTTTACGCGTGATGATATACGCGGCAATGGCCCGAAGGGGCCCTGCCCATTTGTCAAAGGGAATTAAGGCATCGAGGGCTTCGGCAACAAGCCCTTCTGCAAAAGCTTTTGCCCCGTCCATCCCCATCAGGGAGGGATAGGTGCTCTTCTTCCGGAGCTGATCCGTGCCCACGGCCTTTCCCATCTTCTCCGGGTCCCCTTCGACATTCAGGATATCGTCGGCCACCTGAAAGGCCAGGCCGATTTTTCGGGCATACCGGATCAGGGCGGAAAGACTTTCCGGGTCCGCGTCGGCGAGAATGGCTCCGGAGGCCACTGAAGCTTCGATCATCGCGCCGGTCTTCAGCCCGTGCATTTCCTGCAGGGCCCAGGCATCCAGCGCAGTCCCTTCCGCGGCCATGTCCCGCATCTGCCCCTCGACCATACCTCTGGGGCCTGCAGCAGCCGAGATCCGACGGATCACGGCCAGACACTTTTGCGCGTCCGCACCGGGAAGATTCCCCAGCACCTCGAAGGCAAGGGTGAGCAGCGCATCTCCGGCCAGAATCGCGGTGGCCTCGTCAAAGGCCCTGTGGCAGGTGGGCCGCCCCCGGCGGAGATCATCATCATCCATTGCCGGCAGATCGTCGTGGATCAAAGAATAGGTGTGGATCATCTCGATGGCGCACCCGGAATGCCAGACTGCCGCTTCGGCAGCTTTCCCGGATATGGCCTCCGCAGCCGCGACACAGAGCACCGGACGAATCCGCTTTCCCCCGGCCAAAAGGGAATGGCGCATCGCGGCCGTCAGACGGGTTCCGTCCTCCTTTACCAGATCGTTCAGCAGTTGTTCGACGCTGCCCGCTTTTTGGGCCAGATAAGGCTTCAGTTCCATGATCGGGATCTTTTCAAATCCTTGTTCACACCTTGATCGGAAGCGGCCAAGGGCTTCATTCAAATGGGGATTCGGTAAGATCCCCCTCCTTGTTCTCCAGAAGCAGATGGATCTTCTTTTCGGTCTCGTCCAGTTTTTTCGTGCAGATCCGGGAGAGATTCACCCCCTCCTCAAATCGCTTCAGCGCCTTTTCCAGGGGCAGATCACCCCCTTCGATCTCCGAGACGATCTCCTCCAGCTTCTCCAGCGCCTTTTCAAAGGTCATCGGTTTTGCTGCCATATGCCTCTTATATCTCCTCTCTCTTCTCCGCGGGGCCCTCGGGACAGACCTCTTCGATGCGGCAGATCAGGCTTCCTCTGCCCAGCAGGATCTCGGCCCGATCTCCCGGTGAAACCGAGGCCGCATCCTTTATCACCGAGAATTTCGGCAAAGTTCTTGTGATGCTGTAGCCTCTCTCCAGCACAGACAAAGGCCCAAGATCATGCAGCCGCTTGATCCGCCAGGCCAGATGCTCCTTCCGGCCCCGGAGGTCTCTCTCCATGATCCGGGAGAGGCGCATGGAGAGATCATCCACCTTGAGCCGCAGATCCTCGATCCGCCGCTTGGGATGCACCAGACGGCCTGAAACCCGTTGGAATTGATTTCGATGTTGTTCAATGGCCCTTGCAATAGCGCCGCCGAGGTTAAGCCGGGCTCTCTCCACCCGCTGCAGCAGATCAGCCTTTACCGGAACGATCAGCTCCGCGGCCGCAGAAGGCGTCGGGGCCCTGAGATCGGCCGCAAAGTCTGCAATGGTGAAATCGGTCTCATGCCCCACCCCCGTCACGATGGGAACCGCAGATGTTCGGATGGCCCTTGCCACAATTTCCGAATTGAACTGCGCCAGATCCTCCAGAGACCCGCCGCCGCGGGCCAGAATCGCGACATCGGCATCCCCTTTCCGGTTGAGCCGTTCAATGGCATCGGCAATCTCCCGGTCCGCGCCCTCCCCCTGCACCCGGGTCGGATAAATATCGATCAGAAGATTGGAATACCGCCGGTCCAGGATATTGAGGATATCCCGCACCGCAGCCCCCGTCGGGGAAGTGATGATGCCGATCCTTTTCGGCAGAAAGGGGAGCGGCCTTTTGATGCTTTCGTCAAAGAGCCCTTCTTCTGCCAGCCGCCTTTTCAACTGCTCGAACGCGGCCTGCAGCGCGCCGAGCCCCTGGGGCTCCAGATACTCGAAGATGATCTGATAGCTTCCCCGGGGTTCGTAAAGGCTGATGCGGCCCAGCCCCGTGATGACCATCCCCTCCTCGGGCATGAATTTCAACGACCGGTTCTGCCCCTTGAACATCACCGCAGAGACCCGCGCCTTTTCATCCTTGAGGGTGAAATAGTAATGGCCCGAACCGGGAACCCGGAAATCGGAGATCTCTCCGGAGAGCCATATGAGGGGAAATTTCTCCTCCAGCAGGGACCGGATTTCGGCCGTCAGCTTTGAAACCGTATAGATGGAAGATCTTCTGCTCTGTGGGTCCGTCTTTTCCCCCTTATGTCGAGATTTTCGGTTCCGTCAATTTCTAAATATTTCTTTTTACCGATCTGCGCACTGCTGAACAATCCTGATACGCGATAGTGGCCTGATAAGCGATAGTGGCCTGATGCACGATAGAGGCCTGATGCACAATAGGGGAGATACCACTAACCGGCTCTGGGTTCAACCCTCTTTTATCCGTTCGATATATTCCCGCACAGCCGGGGCCATATAGACATCCTCGAAGGCCATACCTCCGAGACATGCTCCCAGCAGCCGATTTTTCTTGTAAATCGGAAGATGTTTGTTCATAATATACCGGCTTTTGCCGTTGACCCGGCAGAGGCCGCTTTTGACCTTGACCCGTGCATCCCGGAAATTGTGTTCGGTCACGGTGATCTCCAGTTTTCCGGCAGTTTCCCTGAGAAGTCTGTACAGTTGTTCCGGCTTCATTGTTTATATTTTCGATGCGTTTTCGGTAGGCTTCATCTTGAAAAAAGCACCATCCCGTATTATATATATTTGCAGCATAAACACAACCATAAAGGAGGAAGAAAACATGCAGGACTTTTCACGACCACAGCCCCAGACCATGCCCCAATCCGAGGTCATGGTCAACTCCTTCATCCGGAGTGTCTACAACTGGATGGGACTGGGCCTTGCCCTCACCGGGCTGGTGGCCTATTTCACGGCCCACAGCCAGACAATGGTGCAACTGATCTTCGGAAACTCGTTTCTCTTCTTCGGCCTGATCATCGCCGAGCTGATCCTGGTCTTCTTCATCAGTGCAAGGATCAACCGGATGTCGGCATCGACCGCGACCGCGCTCTTTCTCGTCTATTCGATTTTAAACGGGCTGACCATCTCCTTTATCTTCCTGGTCTACAGTCAGTCCTCGATTGCATCGACCTTTTTCATCTGCGCGGCCACATTTGCCGCATGCAGCATCTACGGCTATGTCACCAAAAAGGATCTGACCTCCCTGGGCGGCTTCATGTTCATGGGGCTCATCGGGATCATCATCGCGACCCTGGTCAACCTCTTTATCCAGAGTTCGGCCATGTCCATGATCATCAGCTACCTCGGCGTCTTCATCTTCATCGGGCTGACGGCCTATGACACCCAGCGGCTCAAGAACATGGCCCTTTCCCAGCCTGCCGGACTCGAAGCAGGCGTGATCCGAAAGGGCGCAATTATGGGCGCGCTTTCCCTCTATCTCGATTTCATCAATATGTTCCTGTTCATGCTCCATATCTTCGGGGGACGGGACTAAAATACAGAGCTGAAATAAAGACCATACCGAAACAGCCGATAGATAAAGCCTGAAAACAAAAAAACCCCTGTGTACCGGTGGATACTCCATCGGAAACACAGGGGTTTTTTTACGGCTTCAAAAGAGCTTTTTATCGGCAGAGCTTTTTATCAGCTTCGG
>JAABSP010000022.1 GCA_011390345.1 Desulfobacteraceae bacterium | reverse complement strand
TCCCTCCCTTTCAGATCTCTACAAAAGCACGGGGCAGCCGATCATCATCCCCGGCGACATGGGAAGAGCCTCTTATATATTGGTGGGGACCGAAAAGGCGATGGAGCAGACCTTCGGCTCCACCTGTCACGGCGCAGGAAGGGTATTGAGCCGGAAGGCCGCGAAAAAGGCGGCCAAGGGAAGGGCCATCCACCGGGAACTGGAGGAGAAGGGAATTCTGGTCAGGTGGACCGGCCGGGGGACATTGGCAGAGGAGATGCCCGATGCCTACAAAAATATCGCGGATGTGGTGGATGTGGTCCACGGGGCAGGGATATCGAAAAAAGTGGCAAAACTGAAACCGATTGCTGTGGTGAAAGGATAGACAATACCGAGAATGAATACGATACAGGCGGTGATGCTGGGGCTGATTCAGGGATTGACGGAGTTTCTGCCGGTGAGCAGCTCCGGCCATCTGGTGATCTTTCAGAAACTCTTCGGGATAGAGGAGCCGGAACTCTTCTTTGATGTGAGTCTCCATGTCGGGACATTGGCGGCTGTGATTTTCTTCTTCCGAAAAGATATTCTCACAATTCTGGGATCGCTGATGTCGATCTTTACCCGGAAGCATCCGGAGAGTCTATCCGAAGAGCCGTTGAAAGATGAACCTTTGGGCAGTGGAAATGGCCATGAAAAAAATTCTGAGGAAAAGCCAAAAGGAAGATGGTCAAACGAGGGAACTCGTCTTGCCGCCATGATCGTCATCGGCTCTGTTCCGACAGCCATTATTGGGCTGCTCTTCCATGAGATCGCAGACCGTCTCTTCTCCTCTCTTTTCCTGGTGGGCTGTATGCTGCTGATCACAGGAACGATCCTCTGGCTGACGCTGTATGTCTCCAAACAGGGAGAACGAATGGTGGAGATTTCCCCCAAAAACGCGCTCATCATCGGCACGGTTCAGGGGCTGGCCATCCTGCCGGGAATCTCCCGCGCCGGCTCCACAATTTCTGCTGCACTCTTTCTGGGGTTGAGTCGTGAAGCCGCGGCCCGCTACTCCTTTCTGCTCTCCATCCCGGCCATTATCGGCGCGGAACTCCTTGCGATAAAGAATCTTGAGCATGGGTTTGCCGCTTTGAACGCACAGGTCATCTTAGGCACATTGACGGCCGCAGTCACCGGCTATCTGGCTCTGGTCTTCCTGCTCTATCTGATTCGACAGGGAAGGCTTCATCTCTTTGCCCCCTATTGCTGGCTGCTGGGGATTGCTGTCCTTATCTTCGGAAGTTAGAATGTGGGTCATCCGGAAGTCGGGCATCCGGAAGTCGCTCATCCGAATGTCGGTCATCCGAAAGTCGCTCATTCAAAAGGAGGAAAAATGAACCCGGAAATCTTCAGAGAGTACGACATCCGCGGGATCGCGGGAAAAGATATGAACGAGGAGGATGTGATCTCCCTCGGCAAGGCCATCGGAACACTTTTAAAAGGAAGGGGATGCAAAACCCTTTCCCTGGCCAGGGATTGCCGAACAACATCAGAATCATATGCGCAAAATCTGACGGCAGGGCTCCTTTCAACCGGGTGTGATGTCATTGACATCGGCATCTGCCCCACACCGGTCTTCTACTTCTCGATTCACCACCTGAAGACCCACGGCGGCGTCATGGTGACAGCAAGCCATAACCCAAAGGCGTACAACGGCTTTAAAATCTGCCACGGCCTCGATTCGGTTCACGGCGAGGAACTCAAGGGGCTGTTGCAGATCATCCATGAAAACCGGTATGCCCAGGGAACCGGGATTCGTTATGAGGAGGATGTTCTGGCGGTATATGAAGATTATCTTGTGGAAAATATCACCATCGAGCAGAAGCTGAAGGTGGGGGTCGACTGCGGCAACGGAACCGCAGGCCCTGTGATCCTGCCGCTGCTGGACCGGCTCGGATGCAGGGTGGAAAATCTCTACTGCGACATGGATGGAGATTTCCCCAACCACGAGGCCGACCCGACAGTGCTTGAAAACATGCAGGATCTCATCGCTATGGTCCGGGAGAAGGGGCTCGATCTGGGGATCGGCTTTGACGGCGACAGCGACCGGATCGGCGTGGTGGACGAGACCGGAAAGATCATCTACGGGGACCGGCTGATGATCCTCTTCGCGCGGGAGATCCTCTCCAGAAAACCCGGTTCCACCTTCATCTCCGAGGTGAAATGCTCCAAGACCTTATATGACGACATCGAAAAGCACGGGGGGAAGGCGATCATGTGGAAGACGGGCCACTCCCTGATCAAGGAGAAGATGAAGGTGGAAAAGGCCGAGTTTGCCGGCGAGATGAGCGGCCACATGTTCTTTGCGGACCGGTATCTCGGCTATGATGACGCGCTCTATGCAGCCTGCCGCCTGCTGGAGATCCTCTCATCAACCGGAAAGCGGATCTCGGAGTTATTGGCAGACGTGCCCGAAACCTTCACCACCCCCGAGATCCGGATGGACTGCCCCGACAGCGAGAAGTTCGACGTGGTGGAGAAGGTCCGAAACCATTTGATGAAGCGGTACGAGATCATCGACATCGACGGGGTGCGGGTACTCTTTGACGACGGCTGGGGTCTGGTGAGAGCCTCCAACACACAGCCCGCGCTGGTGCTCCGGTTCGAGGCCATGAGCGAACACCGTCTGGGGGAGATCCGCAAGCTGGTGGAATCGGTTGTGACAGATATGCGAAACATATAGGAAGTTATGGGACGGATACTGATCGACGGAAACGAAGCGATTGCCTACGGTGCGATAAAGGCCGGATGCCGGTTTTTTGCAGGATACCCCATCACCCCGGCCACCTCCATCTATTCGACCATGCTCTCTCTGCTGCCGCCTGCAGGCGGGATCTGTCTACAGGGGGAAGACGAGATCGCCTCGATCGGCTGCTGCCTCGGCGCATCCATGGCCGGGTGGAAGGCGATGACCGCCACTTCAGGCCCCGGCATCAGCCTCTACAGCGAGCAGATATCCTTTGCCATCGCGGGAGAGATCCCCATCGTGATCGTGGATGTCCAGCGCCTGGGGCCCTCCACCGGCTCTGCCACCCGGGGCGCGGACGGCGACATCCAGTTTCTCCGGTGGGGCAGCAGCGGAGGATTGCCGGTGATCGTCCTCGCGCCGATTGATGCGGCCGACTGCTTTCTGCTGACGATGCACGCGTTCAATCTGGCTGAAACGTACCGCTGTCCCGTCTTCATCGCATCCAACAAGGAGATCGGGCTGACAAAAGAGAGCCTTGATATCCATGCGCTTCAGCTTCCGGCCGTCATGGATCGGAAGGCGCCGCCGACGGCAGAAGGAGACGCCGCGGCCTATCTTCCCTTTGCCCCGCTTCAAGGAGAGCAGGTTCCGGGATTTGCCCCGATCGGCGGAAAGATCCTCTCCCGGCAGACCTCCTCCACCCACGGTCCCGACGGCTACATCACCACGGATCCCGGGATCATCGCCGAAACCCAGCATCGGCTCAGGGAGAAGATCGAAAACGCGGTCCAAAACTTCAGCTTCCATGAATATTTTCCTGCCCAAGGCGCCCGCACCCTGATCATCGCATACGGCGTCACGGCAAGGGCTGCAAACGCGGTATGTGATCAGCGGAAGAATTCCAAAGATCCGATCTCCCTTCTGATCCTGAAAACACTCTGGCCCGTGCCGGAAGGATTGATCCGGAAGATCGCAGGGAATTACGATCGAATCCTTGTGCCGGAGATGAACCTGGGGCAATATGTACGGGAGATCGAAAGGATACTGCCGGAAAAAAGACCGGAAAACAGATCGAAAAACAGAATCAGCTTTATCGGAGAGATGAACGGAAAGCTGATCGGCCCCGAAGAGATCCGCGAAGCGCTGGACCGAAAAGGAGGGGAAGGATGACCGGACTGCTCAACAAAGACCGCCCCCCGGTCTTCTGCCCCGGATGCGCGCACGAGCGGATCACCCACGCGCTGGACAAGGCATTCCAGGAGATGAACCTGACGGGAAACGAGATCGCGATCGTCAGCGACATCGGCTGTTCGGGCCTCTTCGACACCTTTTTCCGCACCCATGCCTTTCACGGGCTCCACGGCAGGGCCCTAACCTATGCCGCGGGCATCAAGCTGGCCCGGCCCGAACTTAACGTCATCGTCACTATGGGCGACGGCGGGCTCGGCATCGGCGGCGCACATCTGCTGGCGGCCTGCCGCAGAAATATCGACCTGACGCTGCTGATTCTGAACAACTTCAACTTCGGCATGACCGGGGGACAGTATTCGGCCACCACCCCGGCCCATGCGCAGGTCGGATCGGGCTTTCTCAACCAACTGGAGCCGCCCCTGGACCCCTGCCGGATCGGGGCCGCGGCCGGTGCGCCCTATCTTGTCCGATGTTCGGCCTATGACAACACACTTTCGGCAAAGATGGCCGGGGCGATCCGATACAATGGCTTTTCCCTTCTCGACATCCACGGGGTCTGCCCGGGCCGCTATACAAAGAAAAACCGGCTGACGCCCAAGTCTATCGAAGAGGCCATTTCAGAGATGCCGCCCTTTTCCGGAGAGATCGAGGAGAACGTCCGACCCGAATACGGAGCCGCGTATCGGGAAAAGAGCGCATCCCTGGATGCTCCTTCTCCGCGGCCGGAGATCGAAGCCGAATTCGACCCGCCCTCCCGAAACCGGCAGGAGATTCTCCTTCTGGGCGGCGCGGGCGGGCGGATCATCACCGCAGGAGAGATCCTCTGCATGGCCGGGATGACTGCGGGCTTAAACGCCTCCCAGAAGAACGAGTACAACATCACGGTGCTTCGAGGCCCCTCCATCAGCGAGGTGATTCTCTCGGAAGCCGGGATCGGCTATACCGCAATCGACCAACCCGAGATCATCCTTGCCGTGGGTCAGGAGGGTGTGGATCGGGCCAAGAAGGTCTTTGATGCATTGAATCCCGATGGAATGGTCATTGCTGCAGCAGATCTCACCCTTCCCGAATGTGCAGGAGAGGTGATTCGAATTGATTTCAAAGAAATCGGGATAAAAGAGCCGGATCGAGCCCTTGCCGCGCTTGCGGTTCTTGCCGGAAAGAGGCGCGCGATCCTTCCGGAGATGCTGAAAAGAGCCCTGGAATACCGATTTAAAGGCCCAATCAATGAGTCATCCATGAAACTCGTGGAAAAAGTCCTGTGGGAAAGGTAATGGAGAGTACTGAAGAAAGCGCAGCATGAACCGATAAGACCGTTTTTCGGGAGAAGAGAATGGATACGGCCACAAACAATCCAAAGAACCATCCGGCACAGGAATCGGACGAAATGGATGTGACGCGGGAAAGAGATCCCTTTTTTATCGTAGGCATCGGCGCATCGGCCGGGGGGCTCGATTCCCTGGAGAAGTTCTTCAAGAACATGATGGACAAGAGCGGCATGGCCTTTGTGGTGGTGCAGCACCTTTCTCCGGACTACAAGAGCCTGATGGTGGAGCTGCTCTCCAAGCATTCGAAGATGAAGATCCATCGGGCCGAAAACAATGTCGAAGTCCTTCCGGACAATGTCTATCTGATCCCGCCCAAGAAGAATCTGACCATTTACAAAGGGAAACTGCTGCTGATGGAGCAGGAGCAGCACGGCCTGAATCTGCCCATCGACATCTTTTTGAAATCCCTTGCCGAGGACAATGAGGAGCACGCGATCGGGATCATCCTCTCGGGAACCGGCTCGGACGGCTCCCGGGGGATCCGCACCATCAAGGAGAAGGGTGGGGTGATCCTGGTGCAGGACTCGGTTAGCGCCAAGTTCGACGGGATGCCGAGCAGCGCGATCTCCACAGGGCTGGTCGATTACATCCTTCCGCCCGAGAAGATGCCTCAGACGCTGCTGCAGTACATCAAACACCCCTTCTCCTCGGGCAAGGGGGAGAAGCCGATCATCTCTCCCAAAAAAGATGACTACACCAACAATCTCTTCATGCTGCTGAAAGAGCGCACCGGGATCGATTTCTCCCTGTACAAGCTCACCACCGTCAGCCGGCGCATCGAACGGCGGATGAGCATCAACCAGATCGGCAGCCTGGAGAACTATGCCAATTTCATCAAGGACTCTCCCCAGGAACTCAATGCGCTCCACCGGGAGCTGCTCATCGGCGTCACCAGCTTTTTCCGGGATACCGAGGTTTTCGACATCATCGAAGATCAGGTGATTCCGACCATTTTGAACGACAAGCCCTACAACGGCTCCATCCGCTTCTGGTCAGTCGGCTGCTCCACCGGAGAGGAGGCATACAGCCTGGCCATGCTCCTGAAGAAGTACATGGAGAACATCGACAAGCAGTATGATGTGAAGATATTTGCCACGGACGTGGATCGGCACGCCATAGCAGTGGCCAGCGAGGGGATCTATACCCAGAGCATCGTGGCAGACGTTCCCCCGGAGATGATCAACCGGTACTTCACCAAAATGGGAAACCGGTTCCAGGTCTCCAAAGAGATCCGGGAGATGGTCATCTTCGCGGTTCACAATGCCATAAAGGACCCGCCCTTCAACAAGATCGATCTTGTCTCCTGCAGAAATTTTCTCATCTACCTGAACCCGGACGCGCAGAAGAAGGTGCTCTCCTTTTTTCAGTTCTCGTTGAACGCCAACGGATATATGCTCCTCGGCTCCAGCGAGACCGTCGGGGATATGATCACCCATTTCAAGAGCATCGATCATCGGTGCAAGATATTTCGGTATCTCTCGGATGATAAGCCCTCCCATATCCAGGGGCTGGGAGGCGTGCCCAATCTCTTTTCCAGAAACCGGGTGCAGCGGGAGGACCCCCCTTTCAAGATGCGGCAGAAGATCATCGAAGATGTCAAGGATGCGATGATTGATCTCTATTCCCCGCCGGCCATCGCGATCACCGAAGACAACAAGCCCCTGATCGTCTTCGGCGATATCAACCGGTTCCTCAAGATCCCCAAGGGCGAGTTCAACTTCGATCTCATCAGCCTGCTGCGGAAGGATCTCTCCACCACCGTCAGCCTGGCGATCCACAAGGCTGCCCGGGACAACGAAGGGGTAGTCTACAACAATATCAAGGTGAAAGACGGGGAGGAGACCCGGATCTTCAATCTGAAGGTTCTTCCGCTGAAGAAGAACCGGTACCAGCAGCGCCTCACCCTGATCACCTTTGAAGAAGTTATCGAGGATGCCTTTCCCTCCCAGGCCGCCAGACCCTATGATCTATCCATGGATAGCGAAGAACGCATCCAGGATCTGGATCAGGAGCTGCAATATACCCGGGAGAACCTCCAGGCCACCATCGAGGAGCTGGAGACCACCAACGAGGAACTCCAGGCCACCAATGAAGAGCTGATGTCGTCCAACGAAGAGCTGCAGAGCACCAACGAGGAGCTGCAGTCGGTCAACGAGGAACTGATCACTGTCAATGCAGAGTATCAGGCCAAGATCCAGGAGCTGATCGAACTCAATGACGACATGGACAACCTGCTGGCCAGCACCGATATCGGGACCATCTTTCTGGACAAGGATCTGCTGGTGCGCAAATTCACCCCCGCGATCACCCGGACCGTCAACCTCATGGAGATGGATCTGGGCAGGCCCATCAACCACATCACCCACAAAATCATCAATGAAGATTTTATCGCAGATGTCAACAGGGTTTTAAAAACCCTGGTCCCCATCGAAAAGGAGGTGCAGGGACAGGAGATGGAATGGTTTCTGCTGCGGATCAACCCCTATCGGACCAAGGACAATTACATCAAGGGGATTGTCATCACCTTCATCGATGTGACCGATAAGATCAAGACCCAGAAATCCTTTCAGGAGAGCGAAAACCTCTATCGGGGATTTTTCGAAAACATCCCCCATGAGATCGCCTACCACCGTATCCTGCTGGACCAAGAGGGGAACCCGGAAGATGTCGTCTGCATCGATGTCAACGAACGGTTCCAGAAACTTTTCAATGTGAAGAAGGAGATGGTGGCCGGTAAAAAGATGAGCGAGATGAAACCGGTGCTCAAAGAGATGAAGATCCCCTGGCTCGAGACCTTTGGTAAGGTGGCTTTGGACGCGGAACCGGTGACGCTGGAAACCTATATGGAAGAGTTGGACAGGTGGTACAAGGTGACGGTCTTCAGCACCCGGCAGCGGCATTTTATCTCCTTTTTCGAGGATATTACGGATCAGAAAAGGGAGAAGACCCATTGGGAAAAGCGGTATAGAGATCTGGAAAAGCGGGTGGGCGGTGCGCTAAATCGTTTGGAGAGTATGGCTCCAAAACATCCGGAACTGGAAGGGGTTCTGCAGATGCTGAGGGCGGAAAGGAAGGACCCTTTTGAATAGCCGATCCGAAGAGCTGAGGAAAAAGGCGGAAAAACGGCTCTGGAAGAACTTAGAACTAAAAAGGGCCATGTCCTCGAAAAATTCGGAGGAGCTGATTCATGAGCTTCTGGTGCATCAGGTGGAGCTGGAGATCCAGAACGAGGAGCTGCGAGCGGCCCAGGAGGCCCTGGAGCGGTCCCGGGACCGGTTTGCTGAGCTGTATGATTTCGCGCCCGTGGGCTATTTCACTGTGGATGAAAACGGGGTGATCGTCGAGGCCAACCTCACCCTTGCCAGAATGCTGGGCTATACCCGGAAGCACATCCTGAACAAGCCCCTCACTCTCTTTATCCGCCCCGAATACCATGAGACCTTCTTTCGCCACCGGCAGAATATCTTCTCCGGCAGCGGAAACCATGCCGCGGAGATTCTCTTCAAACGGTTTGAAGGTGATGATTTCTATGGAAAGATCCTCGGATATCTCTTCCATGACAAGGTGAACAGGACCCCACTCTGCCGGGCTTCCCTCATGGATTTTACCGATGAAAAGGAGGCCCGGCTCGCCTTGGACATTGCACACCGGAAAATCCAGGAGAAGGCTGAGGAGCTGGAGGCGGCCAATGCCTCTCTTTCAGAGTATGCCTATGTGGTCTCCCATGATCTGCGGGCCCCCATGCGCGCGATCCGGAACTATATCTCTTTTTTAAAAGAGGATCTGAAAGATCGGCTCGAAGATCAGCAGCAGGAGTATCTCGGGGGCCTCTCCCATGCGGTGGAGGAGGCTGATATGCTGATCCGGGATCTGCTGGCCATGTCGAGAATGGACAGCCATCAGGATACGGTCGATGATATTTTCATGAAAGAATTCATGGACGATCTGATAAAGTCGATTCAGCCGCCTCCGGATGTGGAGATGATCCTTCCGGACCGATGGCCCACCATTGTGGCAAAGCCGGTGCTGCTGCGGCAGGTCTTTCAGAACCTCATCATCAACGGGTTCAAGTTCAACCATTCCGATCCCCGCCAGGTGGAGCTGGGGTGGCGGGATCTGGGGAGAGATTACGAGTTCTTTGTCCGGGACAACGGGATCGGCATCGATGTCCAGTACCACGATCAGATATTTCGGATGTTCGGACGGCTCCATACCAAAGAGGAGTATGAGGGAACCGGGATCGGCCTCTCCATCGTGAAAAAGGCGGTGGGAAAGCTGCACGGCGCGATTGAGATTCGGTCTGCGGCCGGGCAGGGAACCACCTTTTATATCCAGCTTCCCAAAAAGCCCGGGGAGGAGATGCTGCCAGAGGATTTCCATTGAAACGGTTCTCTACCAATTGCCATTTTGACTGGCTGGCGCCGATCTACGATCTTTCAATGGGAAGACCGGATGTTCGTTTGTGGGAGGATCTTTTTCATATCTCGGAAAGGGGGGGACGGAAAGGACGGCTTCTGGATGCCGGCGGCGGAACCGGTCGGGTGGCAAAACAGTTGGGTCCGCTCTTCGATCAGGGGGCCGTGCTGCTGGACCCTTCCCTGAAGATGCTGCTGCAGCTCGACCGGATATCCCGGATCATCCGAATCAACGGAGAGGCCGAACTTCTTCCCTTTGGAAAAGAGACCTTTGACGGGGTGATGGTGGTGGATGCGCTGCACCATTTCAAAAACCAGCAGGGGGCCCTCTTTGAGATTGCAAGGGTACTATGCCCGGGCGGAAGGCTGATTGTCGAAGAGCCGGATATCGATCTTGTGCCGGTGAAAGGCGTTGCCGTTTTAGAGCGCCTTTTTGGGATGCGCAGCCATTTTCACCGGCCTTCTGCCATCGCGGGGATGATTGAAAAGGCGGGGCTGACTGCAACGATCGAAAAAAAGGCCCGCTTCCGGGCATGGATAGCGGGCCGTAAACCGATATGAGCCGGGATGATCCGGCTTTGGGATAGATCAGGACCGGATCACTTTTCGCCCCGGATCACCGAGATGACCTCTTCGATATCGGGCAGGTTCTTCAGCGGATAGACCTTGATCCACTCGATCTTTCCCTTCTCGTCGATGAGGATGTTGCCCCTTCCGGAAATCCCCTTCTCCTCTATGAAGATGTCATATTTCTTTGCCACATCGCCGTGAGGCCAGAAGTCGGCTATCAGCGGGGTCTTTTCTACGCCGATCTCCTTTCCCCATGCCTTTTTGGCCGGCCCGGAATCGACGCTGATTCCCAGGGCCGTGGTGTTCAATTCCTCGAAGACCGCGTTCTTGGCCTCCAGGCCCTTCATCTGAATCTCGCAGATGGGGGTGAAGGCAAGGGGGTGAAAGGAGAGCAGCACCTTCTTTCCCTTAAGATCCTTTAACGCTACCGTCTCTCCGTTCTGGTTCGGGATGGCAAAATCCGGGGCCGGATCGCCGACCTTGAGCTTCATCTCTTTTTCCATTGAAAAATCCTCCCCTGTACTGCTTTTGAGTTTGAAAGAAATTACACAGAACCATTATAAGCGATTCAGGGAAGGATTTCAATATCAGGCCGCTATCCGTTCCGCTTTTCAAAGGTCTTCATGAAATCGACCAGCTCGGCGACAGCTTTTTTTGTAGTGGCGTTATAAATGGATGCGCGGCATCCGCCCACGGAGCGGTGTCCCTTGAGGCCGCCAAAGCCGTTTTCCAGGGCATGGGCCACGAATTTCTTCTCCAGATCCTCGTTCGGCAGCCGGAAGGTGACGTTCATGAGGGAGCGGCTCTCTTTGTCTGCGGTTCCGCTGTAGAATTCGGTGTTGTCAAAAAGATCATAGAGGGTCGCTGCCTTCTCCCGGTTGATCTTCTCCATTTCCAAAAGGCCCCCGACAGTCTCCTCCAGCCATTTCAGCACGAGCTGCACCGTATAGACTGCAAAGCAGGGCGGGGTGTTGTACATGGAGTTCTTCTCCGAATAGGTGGTGTACCGGAGCATGGTGGGGATGGTCTTGGGGACCCGGTCCAGCATCTCTTTGCGGATGATGACCATGCAGACGCCGGCAGGGCCGATGTTCTTCTGGGCGCCTGCGTATATCAGGCCGAAGGGCTTTAGGTCCATCTTTCGGCAGAGGATGTCGGAGGACATGTCCGCGATGAGGGGGACGCCTTTGGTGTCAGGGTATCCGGCCCACTGGGTTCCCTTGATGGTGTTGTTGGAGGTGATGTGGACGTAGGCCGCATTCGGAGTGAAGGAGAACTCTTTGGGGATGTAGCAGAAATTCCGATCCTCGGAGGATGCGGCCACATTGTACTTCACCCCCTGGATCTCGGCCTCTTTGATGGCTTTGGTGGACCAGGTTCCGGTGTTGACGTAGTCTGCGGTTTCGCCGGCCCGGAGGAGGTTCATGGGGATCATGGCAAACTGGAGGCTTGCGCCGCCCTGAACAAAGAGGACATTGTAGTCGTCATCGAGGTCCAACAGGCGCTTGGCCCGGGCCGCGGCATCGTCTATGACCGCGTCGAATGGCGCGGAGCGGTGGCTGATCTCGGTGATGGACATGCCGGTATCTTTGAAGTTTAAAAAGGATTCCTGGATTTCCTCCAGGACCGGCAGGGGGAGTGCGGCGGGGCCCGCGTTGAAGTTGTTGATTCTATCTTTTGCCATGTCTGTTTTCTCCTCTGTTAAAGTCGTTTTTATGATTCAATTGAGTGGACAAAATGGACGTAGTGGACATTTGTATGGACGATTCCTGCCGCGCCGATGAAACGGCAAACCTTTCTTTTGTGCAGATCAGGCACCGGATGTCAAGGGATTTTAAGGTAAATTTTGGAAATGAACATGGAAAAAGGACGTAGGAGTTCAACTCCACTCCGTCCATTTTTTCGTTCCTTTAAGTGAAATTTTGAATCCAAAAAATCGCCCTAACCGGTCAATCGGAAACCCGATCAGAAACCCAATCAGAAATAAGGGCCCTGCTCCTTTTGCCGTCGATCTTGATGGTCAGGGGCTTTTCGAGTTGTATGTGGCGCAGGTAGGTCGTCTCTTCTTTAGGGGGAAGGGTTTCGAGCCAATCCCAGTCGATGAAACTTTTTCCCTTGTCCACCACGGTGATGTAGCTGATCCCCAGGGAGGTGATGTTGTGAAAGAAATGGGAGCCCTGGGAGGGGTCGGCCCTGAGGCTTTCGATCGCGGCCTCGATGATGGCTCCGACGCCGGAGATATCCTTCCAGGTGACCGGTATCCCGAGCCATGGGTCGGCCGATCCCCAGCGGCCGGGCCCAATGAGAAGGTATCTCCGGTTTTCCCGGGCCAGTTTGCTGTTGAGGCGGCCGATCTCCCGGGCCTGTTCCACTGTTTTTGAAGGGTCGAAACTTTCCCGCTTCACGAAAACGATATCCTCGATATTCTTAAAGACGCCGTTGCCCATCGCGTTTTCCGAATAACAGCGGGCCCCCTCGATCTCCGATGCTTCGATCTCCACCTCCATATTTCGGGGGCTTAAGGCCATGGGGCGGATCTGGAGGAGGCTGAATTCGGCCTTCTCTCCCTTTTCCGGGGGCAGGTTCATGGCAAACTCGATCTCCACAGGGCATCCCATTCCCTGGCGGCCCATCCGGAGGATGTCCGAGATGATCTCGGCCAGAGGAAAGGAGCGGTATTTCAAAAGGCTAGCAAAGGTGAGCACCCGATAGCCGGAGCCGAATCCGGAATCCCGGAGCCGGTTGTCCTGCTGGTCGTAGATGCTGGAGAGGTACTGGACCGGGAAATGGTTTTTCACGGACGGGGTGTTGATTTCAACGCGGGCAAGGGTCTGCTGGACTGCGGGGTTGAGGTCTTCGGGAAGATCGGTCATCTTCAGGCAGTAGAAGTGTCGCTGCGCGTTTTTCAACGTCTCCTCCACCGATGAGAACTGGGCGAGGAATTCCGGATAGCTGGGGGAGAAGCGGAGGGAGGTTTCCCCCTCCACCACGGTTCTGCCGAGGCCGAATGCGAGGTGGACGATCCCCTCTTCGGCCTTCATGTGGGAGATGGGATAGAAGTTATAGGACTGGGCCACGCCGGAGAGAGCCGGGTAGAAATAATCGCCGTGGCGCTGGCCCGTGAGCTGCTGGATGACCACTGCCATCTTCTCCTCCTCGGTGCGCTGTCGGCTCGTCTTTGAAAAGGAGCGGGATTTCTCCAGATAGGTTGAAGCATAGACAAGGCGGATGGCCCGCATCAGGTGAAGGAGGCGGACCTCCGGGTCCGGATGGTTGTTGGGCAGCATATAGGTGCTGTAGACCCCGGCCCGGGCCTGGTACTGGGCATCTTCCATGAGGCTGGAAGATCTCACCGCAATGGGATAGCCGACGCCTGATAGATAGCTTTTCAGGGTCTTCCGGAGCCAGCCCGGGAACCGGGCCTCGTAGAAGAGATCGATCACATGCTGGTCCGTACAGCCGCAGACGATCAGCTCCTTAAGTTTGTTGTCGTTGACCACCGCGTCGAATCCCTCGGTGGAGAGCACCACGGTCTTGGGAATGGTGATGATGACGTTGTCGTATTTTTCCTGGAGGTTCTGGTTCCGCCGGAACTGATGGGTCATGAAGGCCAGGCCCCGGGCCTTGCCCCCGAGGGAACCTTTGCCGATCTTCATGAAATCGACCTCCGGGTCGAACGCATCCGGGGTGAAATCGGCAATCACGCCCCGCTGCCGGCCCTTGCGCCGTTCCAGTATCCGTTCCACCAGATACTCTTTGATCTCCTGCGCGTTTTTGAAATTGCTCGTCTTGACAGGCCGGAGGCGGGACGCGAGCTGGACCTCGGAGCGGGCCATGAGCCAACTGGAGAAGTGGTTCCGCACTGCATGGTAGAGGATGGAATCATCGGGAATCGTCGGCAGCAGCCTTTCGATCTCCCGGATGGTGGATGCCCGGGCCACTTCCTTGCCGTCCGAAAGGCGGAAGACGAAGTCCCCAAAGCCCAGATATTCCATGAAAAAGCTGTGAATTCCTTCGTGCAGAGCCGGGGAGTTCTTGTTCAAAAAGATTGCGGGGATATCGAGAGCCCTCTCCTGATTCGATTCCTCCGCGCTGAGCATCAGCAGCGGCATTTCCGGATCTTTCTCCTTGATCTTCCGCAGCAGGTTGAATCCCGCGTCCGGGTCCACCTTTCCGCCCCGGGGAAACCGGACATCGGAGAAGACGCTCAACAGATAGGGCCGGTAACGGTTGTAGAGGGTTTTGGCCTCTTCAAAGGTCTCGGCCGTGAGGATCTTGGGCCGGGCTCTCATTCTCAGGATTCGATGCTCTTCGTTTAGGGATTCCTCCATCACCGCATTGGTCTGGGTGACGATCTCCTTGTAGAGCAGCGGCAGCATCGAGGAGTAATAGGCCGCGTTGTCCTCCACCAGGATGACCACCCGGACCATCGCGTTTTCCGTGTCATGGAAGGCGTTCATCTGGTCCTCCACGCTCTTGATGATCGCCAGCAGCAGGTCAGTGTTTCCCATCCAGACAAAGACCTTGTCGATGCCTCGTCGATTGAGGTCATCCACATCGATCCGGATGTTGTCGGTGGAGTGCGCCAGCATGAAGATGGGCAGGTTGAAGAACCGCTCCTTTACCTTCGCGCCGAAGGTGTAGGGGTCCATGTCGTCGATCCGCGGCATGGTGAGTACCAGGTCGAACTTCTTCCGGGAGAGGGCCTCGAAGGCATCCTTTGTGGTGGAGACCCAGGTGAGCCGCGGGGGACGGGTGAGGTTGAGCCCCCGGTATTCATGGATGATCCGCTCGGCCAGGCGGCCGTCCTCTTCCATGATAAACGCGTCGTAGGGGCTGGAGACCAGCAGGATCTCGCTCACCCGGTTGGCCATCAGTTCATAGTAGATTTTAAAGGAGAGATCAAAGCTGTCGCCTAAGCCATTCGGTTCATTGCTCATATTCACCTCTTGCATCCCGTCTGCCCTTGTCTTAACTTTTTTGATTCAGGGTTTGATTTAAGGGTTGATTGTAGAAGGATATCGCGGTAAACCTTTCGCCCGACAGGGAAAAAAATTCCGGTCGGACTGATTTTTCAGGAGAAAATGATGCATTACGAAGGCACCATCATCCGGCCTCCCAGCGAGGCCAACAGTATTCTGCTCCAGGTGACACTGGGCTGTTCCCACAACAAATGTGCGTTCTGCGGCACTTATCCGGACAAGCGGTTCACCATCAAACCGGATGAGATCATTATGGCAGATATCGCATACGCGGCCAAACATTTCAAGCGCCAGCGCCGGGTTTTCCTCTGTGACGGGGACGCACTCATCATCCCCCAGAAGCGGCTGGTGCGGATTTTAGAGGAGATCCGGGACCAGCTCCCCTGGGTCACCCGGGTCGGAACCTACGGCAACACAAAAAGCATCGGCATGAAGACGGTCGAGGAGCTGAAGGAGTTGAAGGAGCTGGGCATCGGGATCGTCTATATGGGGCTGGAGACCGGCGATGACGAGACCCTGAAGGCCATCAACAAGGGCGCGAACTCGGAGAAGATGATCCGAATGGGCCAAAGAGTGGTCCAGGCCGGGATCAGGCTCTCGGTGACGGTTCTTTTGGGGATTGCAGGGCCCGAGCGCTCCGAGATCCACGCAAAGGAGACGGGCCGGGTCATATCGGCCATCGATCCCGATTATGTGGGGGCGCTCAGTCTGATGCTGATTCCGGGCACTTCCATGCATACCGACTACGAGCGGGGGGATTTTCAACTGCTGGGTCCCACGGAGATGCTCAAAGAACTGCGCACCATGATCGCACACACCGATCTTTCGGCAGGCCTCTTCCACGCGAACCACGCCTCCAATTATCTGCCCATCAAAGCCAGAATGCCCAAGGAGAAAGAGAAGACCCTCTCCATGATCGACGAAGCTCTTTCCGGAAGGATCGCGCTCAAGCCGGAATGGCTCCGAGCGCTTTAATCATAGTTTGTTAAAATTTTGTCCCGTTAAATTTTTTTATTTTGAGGAGAAATCCAACCATGAGTAAGCAGTCGCCCGAAAGCCGGGCTACCTTTGAAACCGCATGTGTCAACACCATCCGCGGCCTCTGCATGGATGCCATCGAAAAGGCCAATTCCGGACATCCGGGCGCGCCTTTGGGGCTCGCCCCTGCCGGATATGTCCTCTGGACCCAATTTCTGAAGCACAATCCCCTCGATCCGGCCTGGCCCGACCGGGATCGGTTCATCCTCTCCGGAGGACATGCATCTTCGCTGCTCTACAGCCTTCTCTACCTGACCGGCTACGACCTGACCCTGGAGGATATCAAGAACTTCCGCCAGTGGGGAAGCAGGACCCCGGGGCATCCGGAATACGGCGTCACCGCGGGGGTGGAGACCACCACGGGGCCCCTGGGTCAGGGGATTGCCAACGCGGTCGGCATGGCTATGGCCGAGCGCCATCTCGCGGCCCGCTTCAACAGAGCCGGTGGTGAGATCGTCGATCACTACACCTATGTCATGTGCGGCGACGGGGACCTCATGGAGGGGATCTCCTACGAGGCGGCTTCTCTGGCAGGCCATCTGGGGCTCTCCCGGCTCATCTGCATCTACGACGACAACCGGATCACCATCGAAGGGGATACGGACATCACCTTTACCGAGGATGTGGGGAAACGGTTCGAGTCATGCGGCTGGCATGTGCAGAAAGTGGAAGACGGCAACGACCTGGAGGCCATCGCAGGGGCCATCGAAGCGGCAAAGGCCGAGACCGAAAAGCCCTCCATCATTCAACTGCGCACCCATATCGCCTACGGCTGCCCCAACAAGCAGGGGTGCTGCGAGGCCCACGGCGCGCCGCTGGGGGCCGAGGAGGTCCGGCTGGCAAAGGCGTTTCTCGTCTGTGAGGACCGGGAGTTCCATGTTTCGGACGAGGTGCTGGCCGAATTCCGAAAATGTCAGGAGAGAGGGAAAGATGCCCAGAAGGTGTGGGAGGGGCGTTTCGAAGCCTATAAAAATGCCGATCCCGATCTGGCCGCGGCATGGAATATGGCCATCGAAAACCGGCTGCCCGAGGGATGGGATGCGGATCTGCCCGATTTTGCAGACGGAAATCCCATCGCCACCCGTGCAGCATCCGGAAAGGTGCTCAACGCACTGGCAAAGAAGATCCCGGAGCTGATCGGCGGCTCCGCGGACCTCGCCTCCTCCAACAAGACCCTCATCGACGGCGCGTCCGATTTTCAAAAGGGGCGATACGACGGCCGCAACCTCCGGTTCGGGGTCCGGGAACACGCGATGACTGCAATCCTGTCGGGCATGGCCCTGCACAAGGGGCTTCGGCCATATGCCGGGACGTTTCTCGTCTTTGCCGACTATATGCGGCCCGGCATCCGTCTGGCTGCGCTCATGGAGCTGCCGGTGATCTATGTCCTCACCCATGACAGCCTCGCAGTAGGGGAAGACGGCCCCACCCATCAGCCGGTGGAGCACATCCCGAGCCTGCGGATGTTCAAAGGGCTGGCGGTAATTCGGCCGGCCGACGCGGCCGAAACCGTGGCTGCATGGAAGGCGACCATGGAAAACATCGACGGCCCCGTGGCCCTGATCCTGAGCCGCCAGAAGCTGCCGGTCCTGGATCGGAAGAAGTATGCATCGGCCGAGGGCCTTTTGAAGGGCGCCTACATTCTTTCCGAGCCTGACCGGAAGCCGGATATGGTGCTGGTCTCCACCGGCTCCGAAATCCATATCACCCTGGAGGCCGCGGAGAGACTGGCCGGCGAAGGGATCGCGGCCCGGGTGGTGAGCATGCCCTGCTGGGAGCTTTTCGACAAGACGCCCCAGTCCTACAAGGACGAGGTCTTTCCCCCGGATATCCCGGTACGGCTGGCCGTGGAGGCGAGCCACCCCATCGGCTGGTTCAAGTACCTGGGAACCCAGGGGGATATCATCGGCATCTCCGGCTTCGGCGCGTCCGCGCCCGGCGCGGAGGTGATGCGGCGGTTCGGGTTTACGACGGAGAATGTGGTGGCCAAGGCAAAGGAGATGCTGAAGAAGTAGAATTTTTCTTCAAGAAGACGGGCGCGTCCTAAAAGCAAGGGCGCGCCCGTATCAGCCTCAGCTTTCCCCTTCCGGCGAATCGGCCTCCGCTTCCACTTCCACCGCCTTCGGCGGCAGCTCGATCTCGATGGCATCCACGCTCCGAAACCCTCTGGGCAGAAGCTTTCCCCGCCGCCCCCGCTCCGAGAGATAGGGGGCAAGCTCCTCCCATCGCAGGCCCATGTGCCGCTTTCCGACCCGGACGATCACCTGCCCTCCCCGCTCGGCAACTCCATTGGGAACAGTGATCAGAATCGTCAGGAACTCCTCCCTCGCCTTTGCCCGCTTTGCCGGAATGGAGAGGATCTGATTCCCCTTCCCCTTTGCCATCTCCGGAAGCTGATGGGCCGGAAAGAGGAGCATCCTCCCCTCGTTGGTCACCGCGCAGAGATGGAACGCTTTCGGATCATCGATCCGCAGCGGCGGCATCGGGTTCGAGTTGGGCGGAAGGGTCAGCACCGCCTTGCCTGCCCGGTTTTTCGCGTACAGATCGGAAAGCTTTATGATAAAACCGTATCCCGCGTCGCCGGCAAGGATCAGCTTCTCATCGGGCTTTCCCATCAGCACCTTGGTGAATTCGGCTTCCGGGGGCGGCTGCAACCGTCCGCTCAGGGGCTCTCCCTGCCCTCTTGCAGAGGGAAAGGTGTGCGCGGGCAGAGAGTAGCTCCGGCCTGTGGAGTCGAGAAAGACGGCCTGCTGATTGCTCTCTCCGTGTGCCGCGTCCAGGAATTTATCCCCGGCCTTGTAGTTCAATCCTTCCGGGTCGATCTCATGGCCCTTGGCGGCCCGGACCCACCCCTTTGCCGATAGCACCACCGTTACCGGCTCGCTCGGCTGAATGTCAGCATGGCGCAGGGCCTGGGCCTCCTCCCGCTCCACAATGGGAGAGCGACGATCATCGCCGTAGGTCTTCGCGTCGGCCTTCAGCTCCCGCTTGACCTGGGCTTTCAGCTTCGCCTCGGAGCCGAGGATCTTCTCCAGATGCTCCCGCTCCTTTGCCAGCCCATCCTGCTCCCCTTTGATCTTCATCTCCTCCAGCTTTGCCAGATGGCGCAGCTTCAGCTCCAGGATCGCCTCGGCCTGTGCCGGGGTGAGATCGAAGCGCTTCATCAGCACGGGTTTCGGCTTCTCCTCCTTGCGGATGATCGCGATCACCTCATCGATGTTCAAAAACGCGATCAGAAGGCCATCTAAGATATGGAGCCGGTCTATTACCTTGTCCAGACGATGCTGCAGCCGCTTCCGCACCGTCTCCACCCGGAATTGGAGCCATTCCGAAAGGAGCGCCTTCAGGTTCTTCACCCCGGGCTTTCCGTTCAGGCCGATCAGGTTCATGTTGACCCGGTAGGTCCGCTCCAGATCCGTGGTTGCAAAAAGATGCGCCATCAATGCATCGGCATCGACCCGGTTCGATTTGGGAACTATGACAAAGCGCGTCGGGGCCTCATGATCCGATTCATCCCGGAGGTCGGCCACCAGCGGCAGCTTCTTGGCCTGCATCTGGGCTGCGATCTGCTCCAGCACCTTCCCGCCGGAGGCCTGGTAGGGGAGTGCGGTCACCACGATATCCCCGTTCTCCCGGTGGAAGACGGCCCGCATCCGAACGGTTCCGGAGCCGTTCTCATAGATTTTGATCAGCTCCTCCTTTGGCGTGATGATCTCGGCCCCGGTCGGATAGTCGGGCCCCAGGATAAACTTGCAGAGATCCTGGACAGTGGCCTCCGGGTTCTCCAGCAGATGGATGCAGGCATCCGTCACCTCCCGGAGGTTGTGGGGCGGGATATCGGTGGCCATGCCGACCGCGATCCCGGCTGCGCCGTTCAGCAGCACGTTGGGCAGCCGCGCGGGGAGGATTTTCGGCTCGTTCAGGGTTCCGTCGAAGTTGGGAATCCACTCCGCGGTTCCCTGCCCAAGCTCCGAAAGCAGGGTATCGGCATACGGAGAGAGGCGGGATTCGGTGTAGCGCATGGCCGCAAAGGATTTCGGGTCGTCGGCCGATCCCCAGTTTCCCTGCCCGTCCACCAGCGGATACCGGTAGGAGAAGGGCTGGGCCATCAGCACCATCGCCTCGTAGCAGGCCGTATCCCCGTGGGGGTGGAATTTGCCGAGGACATCGCCCACGGTTCTGGCCGATTTCTTGTATTTGGTCGCGGCCTTGAGCCCCAGCTCCGACATCGCGTAGACGATCCGGCGCTGCACCGGCTTCAGGCCGTCGCCGATGTGGGGCAGGGCCCGGTCTAAAATCACATACATCGCGTATTCGAGATACGCCTTTTCAGTATAATCTCTGAGGGGCAGCTCCTCCACCCCTTCGATGCTCATTGTGGTCTCGGTCATATATTTTTATACCAGCTCCATCTATTTTTATACCAGCTCCGTCAGGTTTCCTTTTCGTTCCAGCCAGGCCCTTCGATCCCCGGACCGCTTTCGGGCCAGCAGCATATCCAAGGTGCTCGTGGTCTCCTCCATCGAGTCGAGGACCAGTCGTACCAGGCGCCGGGTGTCGGGGACCATGGTCGTCTCCCGAAGCTGAGCGGGGCTCATCTCCCCCAGCCCCTTGAATCGCTGCACATTGGGCCGGCCGTTCTTCTTTCTCGCGCTCAGCCGCTTCAGGATCTCCTTCTTCTCCGACTCGTCCAGGGCATAGAAGACCTCTTTGCCCACATCGATCCGGTAGAGCGGCGGCATGGCCACATAGACATGCCCCGCATCCACCAGAGGCCGGAAATGCTTCATGAAAAGGGCGCAGAGGAGCGCACCGATGTGGAGGCCGTCCGAATCCGCGTCCGCGAGGATGCAGATCTTTCCGTACCGAAGCCCCAGCAGATCGTCGGAGCCCGGGTCCACGCCGATGGCCACCGCGATGTCGTTGATCTCCTTGGAGCCGAGGATGGTGGCCGGGTCCGACTCCCAGGTGTTCAAAATCTTTCCCCGGAGCGGCATGATGGCCTGAAACTCCCGGTCCCGGGCCTGTTTTGCGGAACCGCCTGCCGAATCCCCCTCCACCAGAAAGAGTTCCGAGCGCAGGGGATCGGCCCCCACACAGTCGGCAAGCTTTCCGGGGAGTGCTGGGCCCGAGGTGATCTTCTTCCGGGCCACCTGCTTTGCAGATCGCATCCGCTTTTGTGCGTTGGAAATCGCCATCTCCGCGATGGCCTCCCCGGCCTCGGTGTGCCGGTTGAGCCAGAGGCCGAACTTGTCTTTGACTGCGGCCGAAACAAATCCCGCACATCTTCTGGAGGATAGCCGCTCCTTGGTCTGCCCCGAGAATTTCGGCTCCCCCATCCGCACCGACAGGATGTAGCAGCACCTGTCCCAGATGTCATCCGGCGCGATCTTCACCCCCCGGGGAAGAAGGTTGCGGAACTCGCAGAACTCCCGGATCGCGGCCACCAGGCCAGTTCTGAAACCGTTGACATGGGTGCCGCCCTGGGATGTCGGGATCAGGTTGACGTAGCTTTCCCCCACGATCTCCCCGGATTCCGCAAGCCAGGCCACAGCCCAGGTCACGGTCTCCTCCTCCCCCTCATGCTCTCCCAAAAAGGGCTTTTGCGGAGTTGTCGGTTGGGACTGAAGGCTCTCTTCCAGATAGTCGGAGAGTCCGGCCTCGAAATACCACTCCTCGGATTCATTGGTGTTCTTATCGGTAAACCGCACCCGCAGCCCCGGGCAGAGCACCGCCTTGGCCCGAAGGGTATGCTTCAGCTTTGGAACGGAAAATTTCGGAAAATCGAAATAGGAGGGCTCAGGCCAGAACCGGATGGTGGTTCCGGTGTTCCGCTTCCCCACTGTTCCGGTGATGGAAAGCTCCCGGGTCTTGTCGCCGTTGGAAAAGCCCATCTCGTAGCGGTTGCTGTCCCTGCGGATCTCCACATCGAGCCGATTGGAAAGCGCGTTGACCACCGAGACGCCGACGCCGTGAAGCCCGCCGGAAAACCGGTAGTTCTTGTCGGAGAACTTCGCACCGGCATGGAGCTTCGTCAGAATGAGTTCCACACCGGCAAGCCCCTCTTCCGGGTGGATATCCACGGGCATGCCCCTGCCGTCGTCTGAAACCTCCAGCGATTCATCCTCATGGAGGATCACGTCGATCCTTTTGGCATGGCCCCCGATGGCCTCGTCAACACTGTTGTCGATCACCTCCTGTGCGAGGTGGTTGGGCCTTGTGGTGTCGGTGTACATGCCGGGCCTGCGCTTGACCGGCGCGAGGCCCTTGAGTACTTCAATGGATTCTGCGTTATATTGGTTTTGCATCTGCTTTCAATCGTTATGAATATTGATTTTAAATAGGATTTGAAAAACCGGCAGGAAAAATTTTAAAGATCCGGCAGCGGCCGAAGCCCCAGATGCCGGAGCAGTCCGTCGAAATCGTTCCGGGATGACCAGAAAATCCCGTTTTCGCGGGCAAATTCCGCCGCGTCAGCGGTCAGTCCGTCATGCGCGAAAATCCAGAGCTGAAGGCCGTTCGGGTCCATATCCGCGTTCACCGCATCTCCTTGGGCCATCAGAGCCTTTACATCCGCAATCCCGATCCGCCTCTCTTGGACCCATTTGCTCTGACAGACCCAGACCGTCTCTGCCGAAGCGCCGATCACGTCGATCTCCCGACCGCTTCCCGAGCCGAGCCGCTTCCGGTTTTCTACATATACGAAGCGCTGCGGCATCCGGATGTCCGCTTCGGAATGGAAGTAACCGCCGGGCAGGGTCCGGCCCTGCCCGTTCAGCAGCACCTGGCTCATGTGGACTTCCGCAAGATAACCTTTATACTCGGCAAACCGCCGGTCCATCTTCCGATACCGGGCCTCCAGATCATAGCCGACCTGATTCCGGTCGTGCCCCTCGACCTCGATTTTTCCCCATATCCTCAAAAATTCCAGAAGAATCGGATCATCTACCCGCCGGAATCCGTCCCCCAGCTCCAGATATTCGATCAGATCTCCCCGGGAGAGCTTGATGAGCACATCCCGGATGGTCTCCAAGGTTACTTTTCGCCCTTCCCGGCGTTCGATCTCCTTCTGAATTCGGTCCACATCGAGGCGGCACTGATGGGCTTCGTCCGTATTCTCATCCAGAGCGGAGAGGTAGAGGGCCCATTTGGTGATCCCGTGCTCGTTGATCCGTTCGATCCAGCGCATCACCTGGTCGTTGAGTTCCCCCCAGATAAAGCCGGAGGAGAGATCCACCGCAAGAATGTGATTGAGATCGGCTTCGGAAACGATACTCCGATTCAGTTCCACGGCCTGCTGAATCACTGCCGTGATATAAAAAGGGTTGCCGCCGCATCTCTGTGCAATCACCGGGGCCATCGGCTCCGAAACCGCTGCATCGAGATACGCGGCCGCATTCAGGGCCAGTTCCTTTCCCCAATAGAGAGACATGGGCCGGATCTCCTTTCCCCGGAACCTTCCGAAGAGAGCGCCGCGGCCGATGATCTCCCGGGAGAGGATGCTCATGGCAGATCCGGTAACGAAGTGGGGGCATGTCGGTGATTCCACGGCCTCCTGCATGAAGCCGACGATGTCGAAATCGTACTGGGGCAGCCGGGTGTTCTGGAACTCGTCCAGAAAGACCGCGATGGTCGAATCCTCGATATCCGCAACCCGCCGGGGGCACTCCAGCGCAGTCTGGTGCGGAATGACGCTCTTGCCCTCCATCACCGTCCTGTGCTTCATCAGTGCCGTCTCCAGGCCGTCGGAATGGGGAAAACCATCCCGGTTCTCCTCGATGATCGAGAGCAGAAGATCGGTTTCCATCTCCCGCCGGACGATGTCGGGCCTGCGGAGATAGAAGGCCGCATAGTAGCGGAGGAAGTTCTCGATATACTTCCTGGCGAAGGTCTCCCGGTCGATGCCGGAATCGGGAAAGCTGAAGTAGACCGGAACCACCGCTTCCGGGCTTTTGGGGTCCTGCTCGAAGAAGAGACGGTTGACCACCCGCTTGAAGATCTCGGTCTTTCCCATGCGGCGCTTTCCCAGCATCACCGTGGACATGGTGCGCCGCTTTGCCCCTGCGATGGCCCATGCGTAAAAATCCTCCAGGTATTCGGCCCGGTCCGTATAGACCGGCTCCGGAACCAGAGGTTTTACGATCCAGGGCGAGTCGGGAAAGGCCATCAAAGGGACTTTCTAAGGCGATTTTCTGAAATCAAAATCCCCCCTTAAAAAAAGGACGAAGTGGACAGAGTGGATATAGTGGAGGCTGAAACCCCAAGACCTTTGCCGGGATGTTCATTCCCAAAATTCGCCTAAAAATCAATAATCCCCGTATAGGTCTGCGGCGTCAGCTTCCGCAATTCCTCTTTGACCGATTCTGCCACATCGAGACCTTCGATAAAAGCGGCAATGGCCTCCCGGTCGATCCGCTCATGGGTCCGGGTCAGTCTCTTCAATGCCTCGTAGGGCTCGGGATACTCCTCTCTTCTCAGGATGGTCTGAATCCCCTCGGCCACCACGGCCCAGTTCTCCTCCAGATCCGCATTCAGCTTCTCCTGGTTCAATATCAGCTTCTCCAGCCCCCTCATCAGGGACTTCCACCCGATCAGGCTGTGGGCCAGGGGCACGCCGATGTTTCTCGTCACCGTGGAATCGGTCAGATCCCGCTGAAGCCGCGATATGGGCAGCTTCTCCGCAAGATGGGCAAAGAGCGCATTGGCCACGCCCAGGTTGCCCTCGGAGTTCTCGAAGTCGATGGGATTGACCTTGTGCGGCATGGCCGAAGAGCCCACCTCCCCTTCCTCGATCTTCTGCTTGAAATAATCCATGGAGATATATGTCCAGATATCCCGGTCCAGGTCGATGAGGATGGTGTTGATCCGGCGGAACGCGTCGCAGAAGGCAGCCAGGTTGTCATAGTGCTCGATCTGGGTCGTCACCCGGGAGCGGTTTAGCCCCAGCACGCTGTTGACAAGGTTGTCGGCAAATCCGTTCCAGTCAATCTCGGGATAGGCTGCATGGTGCGCGTTGAAATTCCCGGTGGCCCCGCCGAACTTCGCGGAAAAGGGAACCGTCTCCAGAAGCGCCTTCTGGGTCATCAGCCGCTCCACAAAGACGAAAAACTCCTTGCCCAGGGTCGTGGGGGAGGCAGGCTGCCCGTGGGTTCGCGCCAGCATGGGAACCTTCCTCCATTGGGCCGCCAATGTCCCCAGTTTCCCGATCAGCTCTTCCAGCGCAGGTAGCAGCAGATCGAGCCAGGCATCCTTCATCGCGCAGGGAACCGCGGTGTTGTTGATGTCCTGGGAGGTGAGCCCGAAGTGGATGAACTCCTTGAGATCCGAAAGACCCAACGCGTCGAACTTCTCCTTTAAAAAGTATTCCACGGCCTTGACATCGTGGTTTGTGGTCTTCTCGATCGCCTTGACCCGCGCGGCATCATCTATGGTGAAGTTCCGGTAGATGTCCCGCAGGGGATCTTTCATCTTCTTGTCGAACTTCTGAAGCTGGGGAAGCTTGATGTTGCACATCCCGATGAAGACCTCGATCTCCACCAGCACACGGTACTTGATCAGCGCAGCCTCTGAAAAATATTCTGCCAGTTTTTCCGATGCCCGCCGGTACCGTCCGTCCACCGGCGAGATCGCGGTCAGGGGGGAAAGCTCCATGATCTCGATCCTCATATCATAGTTTTGTCATTTCAAAAAAAAGCCCCTTCCCTCTTTCCATGCAGGTGAGAAGCCTTACCGATGATCCTGCCGGTCCATCCAGAGCTATCAATGCCCAAACTATCAAAACGCAGACTATCGAAACCCAATCTATCAAGACCCAATCTATCGAAATAGGGTATAGGGAAAAAGCGCGGGTGTCAAGGATTGGCATAATGCTTGTCTTTGCCGCTCTTTTGTGCTTAAATCCGGCCATTATGAGATACGCAGCCGACCTCCATGTCCATTCCTCTTTTTCAAGGGCCACCGCAAAGAACCTGGATCTTGAAAATCTTTATATCGCAGCACAGATCAAGGGCATCACCCTTGTGGGAACCGGGGATTTCACCCATCCCCGATGGCTTGCCGAGATCCGGGAGAAGCTGGCCCCGGCAGAACCGGGCATCTTCCGTCTGAAGCCGGAGATCGCCCGGGAGTGCGACAAAAAGGTCCCCCCATCCTGCAGAGGAGAAGTGCGCTTCATCCTCCAGTGCGAGATCAGCAACATCTATAAAAAGGAGGGCCGCACCCGAAAGAACCATCAGGTCATCTTCCTGCCCGATCTTGCCGCTGCCCAAAAATTCTCGGATAAGCTCGACGCCATCGGCAACATCCGTTCGGACGGCCGCCCTATTTTGGGGCTGGATGCAAAGCGACTCTTCGAGATCCTGCTGGAATGCTCGGGTGAGGGGATGCTCATTCCCGCGCATATCTGGACCCCCTGGTTTTCGGTGCTCGGCTCCAAATCGGGCTTCGACAGCATCGAGGAGTGCTTTGAAGAGCTGACGCCGGAGATCTTTGCTGTCGAAACGGGCCTCTCCTCGGACCCGCCCATGAACTGGCGGGTCTCCATGCTGGACAATTTTACCCTGGTCTCCAACTCGGATGCCCATTCTCCCATGAACCTGGGCCGGAACGCCAATCTTTTCAATACAGACCTCTCCTATCCCGCGCTCCGGGATGCGCTGAAGAGCGGTGATCCGGATAAATGTCGGGGGACCCTGGACCTCTATCCACAGGAGGGAAAGTATCACTACGACGGCCACCGGAAATGCCGCGTCCGGCTCCATCCCAAAGAGACCATCGAAAGAGGCGGAACCTGCCCCGAATGCGGAAAGCCCCTCACCATCGGAGTCCTCTACCGGGTGGAGACACTGGCGGACAGACCCGAAGAGGAGAAACCGGAAAGCGCCCTCCCCTGCCGCCACATTATCCCTCTTGCCGAAATCCTTTCCGAACTGCTCCGCGTCGGGGTGAAGACGAAAAAGGTGGGAACGGCCTATGACGGGCTCGTCAATCTCCTGGGGCCCGAGCTTCCCATCCTCCTGGATCATCCGATCGAGGCCATTGAAACCGGCGGCGTTCCCCTGCTCGGAGAGGCGATCCGGCGGATGCGGGCACAAGAAGTTCACCTCCTGCCGGGATATGACGGGGAATACGGCCGGATCACCCTCTATGAAAAGGAGGAGATGGAAAACCTTCTGGGGCAGCAGGCGCTCTTTCCCATGCCCAAGCCTCTCGAACCGGAAAAGAGACCCAAATCCTCCGCTACTCCCCGGCCAAAGGAAGCGGCAAAGCCATCCGGAACAAAGCCGGAATCGGAAATGGAAGATGGAATCTCCGCCCCTGCTGTACCGTCCTTGAACCCGGAACAGGAGGGGGCGGTCATGGAGGGCGACGGTCCCCTTCTGGTGATCGCAGGCCCTGGGGCCGGCAAAACCCGAACCCTCACCCACCGCATCGCCCATCTGATAGAGGAAGAGAAAGCAGCCCCGGAGTCGATCCTGGCCGTCACCTTCACCAACAAGGCCGCAGAGGAGATGCGAACCCGTCTGCAGGAGATGATCGGGAAAGATTCTCCCCTGCCGACGGTCTCCACCTTCCATGCCTTCTGCCTGAAGCTGCTGCAGGAGAGTGAAGCATCGGGAAAGGAGATCACCATCATCGACGAGGAGGAGCAGCTCCATTTTGCCGGAGAGGCGATCCGCCAGTACAAGGCCGGTGAAAAGGCCGACCAGATTCGGCCCGAAAGATTGCTCCTCGGCATCGGAATCGCCAAACAGAACCTGCTGCCCCCGCCGGATGTACTTTCCCGCAGGGAACTCTTTGAAAATATCTTCGATGAAGAGGCGCTTGCAGATTTCCCAAAGCATTATGAGATCTATCAGACCCTCCTGGAACAGGCCGGGCGGTTTGATTTCGAAGACCTCATCTATACCGCGGTTCAGCGGCTGGAGAATGACCCGCAGCTCCTTTTGAAATACCGGGAACGGCTGGAGCGGATCTTCATCGACGAGTATCAGGACCTCAATTACGGCCAATACCGTCTGGTCCGTCTCCTCTCTCCCAAAGGAGGCCGCCTCTTTGTCATCGGTGATCCGGATCAGGCCATCTACGGGTTCAGAGGGTCCGATGTGGCCTATTTCCGCAGATTCACAGAAGATTATCCCGACGCCCGAACCATCCGCCTCCGCCGGAACTACCGCTCCGCGGAGACGATCCTCCAAGCCTCCCATCAGGTCATCCAAAGCACCACCTTCCATTCCGGAGAGGCGCGGGTCTATTCGGGAATAGAAGGGATCGAAACCCTCACGGTACTGGAACTGCCAACGGAAAAGGCCGAAGCCGTGGCCATCGGAAAGATTATCGAGCGGATGGTCGGCGGCGCGAGCTTCCACTCCTATGACTTCGGAAAGGCCCAGAGCCATGAAAAGGAGTATGCCTTCTCCGATTTTGCGGTTCTCTTCCGCACCCATGTACAGATGAAGACGGTCCAAGAGACCTTCGACCGCGCGGGCATCCCCTGCCAGGTCGCGGCCAGAACCTCCCTCTGGGGCCAAAAGGGAATTTTTGAGCTGATCGGATGGCTGAAGCTGGTCGAGGATCGGGCCGGATTCCATGATCTGGAAAAGATTGCCAAAACCACAGGCATCTCTTTGGGCAGTAAACTGGCTGCCGAATTCCGGAACTGGTATTACAGCGATCCCATCATGCCGCTTTCAGAGGCATTTGCCCATGTCCGCGCCTTTCCGATCCGCGCCCTCTCCACAAAGGAGCAGCGCCGACTCACGGAGCTGATCGACCGGATTTCCGAATTGAAGGAGACGACTTCGGAAAAATCCCTCCCGGAGAAAATCGAACTGCTGCTGGAAAGCACCGGGCTTCATCTGGCCATCGAGGGAGATCAACGCCGGGAAGAGGCACTGAACCGCCTGCGGAAAACGGCCCAAGCCCATTCTGAAATCCCCTCCGATTTCTTTGCAGCGCTCTCCCTGCAGACCGATCCGGACACCTATGAAAAGGATGCCCAGAAGGTGGCGCTCATGACCTTTCACGGCGCAAAGGGTCTGGAGTTTCCGGTAGTCTTTGTCGCAGGATGTGAAAAGGGGCTGATCCCCTTCGAGCGGGAGGGAAAAAGGCCATCGGATGCAGACGAAGAGCGGCGCCTCTTCTATGTGGGCATGACCCGGGCAAAGGAGCGGCTCTATCTCACCCGGGCCAGAAAACGCTTCTTCTACGGAAAGGAGCTTTCCGGAGAAATTTCCCCCTTTGTCGCGGATATCGAGCAGCGCCTGCTGACCATCGAGCGGCCCGACTGGGGCGGCGCCAAGGATGGAGAAAAAGGTTCCGACCAGGTGCAGTTGGGGCTCTTCAATTGAAGAACGAATTCGATGTAGTCATCATCGGCCACCTTGTCTATCGCTTCTCCGGAATGGGGAACATGAAGCAGGGGAAACCGTCCCAAAGATAATCTCCTTAAGTTCTTCATAGGAGATCGGCTTGCTCACCACCCGATCCACCCCGGACGCCTCCAGACGCTTGAGGTCGAGCTGCCGGATCATGCCGGTATAGAGGAGAAACGGGATCTTGGGCAGATTTCTCTCCAGGCAGAAGGTCAGCACCCGCTTTCCCATCTCCAGGCCATTCATGTCGTCCATCCCCAGATCGCAGAGGATCAGATCGACATCCCCCTTTTCCACCACTTCCATTCCCTTTTGCCCGCTGTTAGCAGAGATGACCTCGATCTCCGAGTCTTCGAAATACATCTCCATGGCCCGGAGGATGTTGATCTCGTCGTCGATGAGGAGAAACCGGATATGGGAATTGCGGGATGAACGGCCCGTCTCCGGCTTTGACTCGCTGGCTGCGCCCATCTTTTGGGTCAGCGGCAGCAGCAGGGTAAAGGTCGTGCCCTTTCCCGGCTCGCTCTCCACCACGATATCGCCGTCATACTTCTTTACAATCCCGTAGCTGGAGGCCAGCCCCAGGCCGCTGCTCCTGAGCCCCTTTGTGGTGAAGAAGGGCTCGAAGATCCGCTGGAGGTTCTCCTTTGGAATGCCCTCCCCCTGATCTTTAATCGAGAGGTGAACCATCCCCCCCTCCAGCCAGGAGAAGAGGGTGAGTCGTCCACCGGCCGGCATCGCCTCCAGCCCGTTTTTGATGAGATTGACCAGCACCTCGTACAGCTCCGACGGATTGGACCGGACAAAGCAGCCGGGCCCCCGGAAATAGTTGAGCCGATATTTTACGCCGTCGGCCATGTTCTTCCAAAGAGGCTTTGTGATCTCCACGGCCTCAGCCATCAGCTCACCGATATCGAAGATCCGATACTCTTCAGGCCTGTTCTCGATGCCGGAGACAGTGAAATCCCGGATCCGCCGGACCATATCCGTGCCCCGGCGGGAGGCGTTGATGATGTTTTCAATGGCTTCGCTGCTGTCCCGGATCTGCCCGGAGCGGAGCTTTTCCAGAGCAGCCTCGCCCGCGCCCATGATCATCTGGAGAAGGTTGTTGAAATTGTGCGCAACCCCGCCGGCCATCTCCCCCAGAGCCTTGAGCCGCTCCGACTTGATCAGCACCTCCTCCATCTTCTTCCGGATGGTCAGATCCCGGGCCACACTGAGCACGGCCGGGCTTCCCCGAAAGCTGACGGGCCTCGCGTGGATCTCGAAGGGGACATCCTCCCCCTGCCGGGTCATGAGATCCATCTGGAGGGTCTTTCCGTTGCCGAAACGCCGGCCGTTTCCTTCCACAAAGATCGACTCCCTCCCCGGAATCCGGAAATCCCGGATGTTCATCTCCAGAAGCCTCTTTCTCGGGTATCCGAGCCGGCCGCAGGCCACATCATTGACCTCTAAAAAATTGCCTTCCGCATCATTGATGAAGACCGGGTCGCTGACGTTTTCAAAGAGTTCCTTGTACCGGCCCAAAGCCTCGATCTGCTTTCTTTCGGTGATGTCGCGCACCAGGGCCACAAAGCACTCTTTCCCCTCATACTTCACCAGGGTTCCGGTGACTTCGGCCTCCACCAGCCTTCCGCTCTTTTTCCGAAAACTCCGCTCCAGGATATAGACCAGCCCATCATCCACAACTTTGCGAATGTTCTCCCCAACCCCTTTGGCGCCCGGCTCCAGGATATCCTCCACCCGCATGGAGAGCAGCTCCTCCCGGGAATAGCCGAGCCATCTGGCCAAAAAGGGGTTGCAGTCGAGCAGGCCGTGGGTCTCGATGTCGATGATGTAGATGGCCTCGGGCGCGTTCTCGAAGATGGCCCGGAAGTTGGCCTCGGAGACCGAGACCCGCTCCAGGGCCTGCTCGAACTCGGCAGTGGCCTCCATAAGGAGATTCGTGAGGATGTCCGATTTCCGCTCCGAGACCTCCAGGAGGCGCTCCAGCTCCCGGATCAACTGGGCAGGGTCGTCTGTGGAATGCAAAGGGCTTATATTCCCAGAACCGAGATAGTGGCGGTTTCGTTGTGCAAAAGGCTTGGGCCTCCGCGGCGGGTGCGGCAGTACTCTCCGTAGGAATAGAATCCGATGACCGGGACCTGGGTTCCGACAGCCTGCCGGATCAGGGAGAGTTCCTCTTTTGTGTTGCGGCCCAATACGATCTTTCGGGCCATGCAGGAGTAGGAGAAGACGATGCCGGGGGAGAGGGCCTCGGAACCGTCGCCGGCATCTGTTTTGAAATCTTCCAAAGCATGCCTTGCGGCGCTGCTCACGGCCCTGAGCACCGATGCCCTGTCCCCGCAGGTGAGGCAGACCATCGCGCCCTCGGGGATGTCGCCTGCAAATCGGATGGAACCGTTCTTCCGATCTACGGCCATGGTCGCTCGCAGCAGACGGACCGACTCATCCGAAAACCCGGCATAGTTGCCTACGATCAGCAGGGGATACTCCACCCCAACGCCGGGGAGGCGGCTGGCATGTTTGCCCAGAAACCGCTCATAGACCCGGAGGGCCCGTTCGCCGTTCAGCTCGTAGAGGATATTGCCCGAAGCGCGGGTCACCCGCTTGGGAAGGCCAATGGGCATCCAGCCGCTCTCCACGCCCGTGCCGAGCCGGAAATCGCCGGAAAAGCCGATCGCGACCGCGGCATCGGTGAGAAGGCGGTCTCCGATAAACTGCCAGGTGCGATGGAACCTGCCCGCATCCCCGGCCGTGCCGCCGCCCACCGGAACCGAATTTCCCAGATGGGATGCGACCCCCCTAAGCATCGCGTTGCCGTTGCCGGTCAGACCGTCGGAGAAGAGCTGGAGATATTTCGTCCCCTGCGGAAGCTTTTGAGCCAGATCCCGGCCGGCCCCCTCTGGGTCCCGGCCGATGCCCTCCACGGCAACAACCGAGAATTCGATCCTGTCGGTGAGAATCCCGCCGAGGACGGCCGATTTGGTGCAGAAGCCGGCTTCACAGACCTCGCCGTCGGTGGTGCAGCCGATGATCGTATCGGTGCCCGCGGCCTCCCGAACCCCCTTGAGCAGTTCTGCCAGCCCGGCCTCGGGGGAGCAGAAGAGCCAGCAGGCCGAGGGAGTGCCCCCCAGCCTTTGGGCCAGGTTCCGCGCCATCTGCCGGCCCTGGGATCGGGAGAAAGGTGATTTCCCCCAAAGGGTGGCAGCCCTGAAGCCCGAAGAAGCTATCCCTTCCGCTACAATCGAATCAGGACCCGATGGTCCGGCCCCAGGGCATCCAGAGGCTCTCCCGTATCGATATTCAGATCGCTCGCCATCCTGCAAAGTCTTTCCCCCTCCACAATGATTCCATGCGTCAGGAGCGGCGCTGCCATTTCCCGCACCAGAAGGTTGAAGAGTTTGATGGTCACCTCCCCTTGGGCAAAGGATTCGCACTGCTCCTCCGAAAGGTGAGTGATGGAGCTTCGAAAGGCCGATAGGACTCCGCCCCGGCGGAGCGTAGCCCCCACCAGGCCCGGCATTGCCGCGGAAAGGGCCAGCCGGTCCCCTTCCCGCACCAGCGCATTTTCATAATCGTCCACGGGCCTGTTGTTCAAAAAGACCGTCTTGATCCGCTCTTCCACATATTCGGGCGCGATATGGAGATCGTTGCAGAGAATATCCTTTACCGAACAGCCGGCCCGCACCCGGACCGTCACCCCTTCCTGGAGCAGGGAAAAGATAAAAGGGGAGTCTGTCGATTCAAGGGTCAGCACAAATGGTTCCATCTATAGCAAGCGCCTTTTCTTCTGAGGGATCATCTTCTGGATTTTGGGAGGGAGCGGGCATTCATTGGACGCCCCCCTGCCCTCCCCTTTCGGTTGCTTCTTACCAGTTGAAGAGGTTGTCGAGTTCCTTGTCCGAGACCTGGAACGTGACGTTGTGCGGCGCAACAGGCTCGGTAATGAAGAAGCGCGGCAGCCGGTCATGCTCTGCGGTGAAGCCGGCCCTTTTGTTGAACTCCCGCTCCTCTTTCAGAATCTTCTTCCCCAGCTCGCTCACGTCGTCTGCGGTCATCTCGAGGCCGTAGAAGGCATTGAGCATATCGATCAGGGCCTGGAAGGTGTCGGGCTGATCCAGGACAGCAAACGCGATGAAGAGGCACATCCCGGTGGCATCGACCGCGGCCGTCGCGACCTGCAGGTTTCTGGAAAGCTCCACCTGTCCTTCGGGCTTCAGGGGGTCCACATCGCCGCCGACCTTGAGGATGTTGGTGGCCACCGCGTAGCCGGCCGTATGGTCTGCGCCCATCGTGGAGGTGGCGTAGGTGACGCCGATGCCCTGCACAGCTCTGGGGTCGTAGGCCGGCATGGCCTGCCCCTTGACCACCGGAATCCGCTCCACGCCGAAGACCCGGCCCGTCACGGCCGCGCCGCTGCCGAGAATCCGGCCCAGCTCCGTGCCTTTGCCCACCTCCTTGACGAGGTTGATCGCGGCCTCCGCGTCGCCGAACTTTGCGATCCCGGCATCCATTGCAACAGCCACGCTCGCGCCCATCTCGATTGTGTCCAGACCGTAATCATCGTCGAGCCGGTCCATCATGGCGATCGCGTCGAGATCGTCGATCCCGCAGTTGCCGCCGTGGGCCCATACGGTCTCGTACTCGGGCTGCTTGGTCAGGAATCGGCCGTTCTTGTCATTGAAGGTTCCGGAGCAGCGGATGATGCATCCCCGATGGCACCCGTGGGTGGCCGAACCGCCCCTCTGGGTCTCCAGCTCGGCCTGGGCCTCGCCGGAAATCTTTGATGCGCCTTCGAAGGTTCCCTTGCTGAAGTTGTTGGTGGGGTAGCCGCCGGCCTCGGAGAGGACGTTGGTCAGCACGTTGGTTCCGTAGGCCGGAAGCCCTTCGCCCGTGACCGGGTGCTTCCGCAGACCCTCGACGAAACGCTTGTTCGCGGCCTTGAATGCCTCGGGGTCCTTGGGGGCGCGCATCTTCATGCCGGAGTCGTCGAAGATGATCGCCTTGAGGCCCTTGGCGCCCATCACAGCTCCTGTGCCGCCCCGGCCGCAGTGGCGGGTGGGGCGAACCTCCATATCGGTGACCGCGATGGTGGCCGAACCGAGCTTCCGCTCTCCGGCAGATCCGATGGTCATGCAGGTGATCTTCTCGCCGTAGGCCTCCTTGAGCTTATCCACCAGTTCATAGTTGTTTAGGAGTTTCAGGCTGTTGTCTTCTTCCAGCTTCACCCCGTCCTTGTTGATGATCAGTTTGTAGAGCGTGTCGGCTTTCGGCTTTCCCTCCAGAATGATGGCCGCATATCCTAGGCGGGCCATGACCTGCGCGGCCTGACCCCCCGCGTTGGACTCCTTGATGGTTCCGGTGAGGGGGCTTTTGCAGCCGACCGAGATCCGGCCCGACATAGCCGCGGCCGTTCCGGAGAGCAGCCCCGGGGAGATGACCAGCTTGTTCTCTGCGCCGAGGGGGTGACTGTCCGCCGGCACCTCTTTGCCGATCACGGACGATGTCATGCCCCTTCCGCCGAGTCCGGCGTAGTCTCCCAAGCCCTCTTCCTTTACGCTCGGTGCGCCGTCCGGTCCCATGTTGATGCGAAGAATCTTGTCCATTTTTCCTCCCTTTTTTTTCTGGGTTAAACCTCTTTGCTTATGGCTCCAAATCCGACTTTGCAGCAACAGCAGCGGCCTCGATCACGGTTTTCAGGGGAACCCCCTTTTCCGCGGCCAGTCGTCTGCAGTCTTCATATTCGGGCATTATATTGATGATCTCCTCCCCTTTTTGGGCCACCTTCACCTTTATGGGGCCGTAGGGGGTGTCGATTTCCCGGAAGGTCCGCCGGGCCATGATCCTCGAATCGGTCCGCCAGCGAAGTCCGATGGATGTCGTCTCCCTCAGCAGCAGATCGGAAAGGGTTGCAAGACGGTCGTGGGAACAGAGGACCGTCACCATTGTGCCGGGCCTGTTCTTCTTCATCTGAACCGGGGCAAGAGAGACATCGACCGCGCCCGCGGCCAGTACCTTCTCGATCAGATTTTCATAAAGCTGGGGGTTCATGTCGTCGATATTGGTCTCCAGAACGCAGATGGATTCGGCCTCATATTGGTCCAGCCCATCACTTGAAGCGTTCTCCCCGATGGTCACCCGCAGCAGGTTGGGAATCTCCTCGGGATCTGCTGTCCCTGCGCCGTAGCCGATTTGTTCCGCGGTCATGGCCGGCATGGGCCCAAAACCCTGGGCCAGAGTCGTCAATATGGCCGCGCCCGTGGGCGTGAGCAGTTCCCCCTTTACGCCGTTAGAATAGACCGGAAACCCGACCGTCAGCGCTGCGGTTGCCGGGGCAGGAACCGGAAGCAGACCATGGGCACAATGAATGGTCCCGCATCCCACATGGAACGGCGAGCAGTAGATCCTTTCGATCCCCAGCAGATGAAAGCCGATCACAGATCCGACCACATCGAGGATAGCATCCATCGCGCCCACTTCATGAAAATGGACACTCTCGACAGAGGTGCGATGGACATTGGCTTCGGCCTCGGCAAGGCGGCGGAAGATGGCAAGGCTTTTTTCCTTGACCCGGTCATCGAGGGTGCTGCCGTTGATGATCTCCTCGATATGGCGCAGGTGGCGATGGTGGTGGCCATGATGATCCTCGTCCACGGAGACGATGGCTTTGGTCCCGCCGATCCCCCGTTTCACCACGGGTTCCACTCCGAGATCATACCGGTCGAGGCCTATCTTTGCAACCTCATTTTTCAGGCTTTCCAGTTCCAGACCCGCATCCAGCAGCGCGCCGAGAATCATGTCGCCGCTGGCCCCGGCAAAACAGTCGAAATAGGCGATTTTCATCTTTTCAGCAGACCTTTGCAAGGGAGACCGGTTCGGTGTCCGATTTGGGCAGGGATTTCAGGGCGGTCCGGTTGATGAGGCTCGCCTGATATCCTGCGCCGAAGCCGTTGTCGATGTTGACCACAGAGACCCCGGATGCACAGGAGTTGAGCATGGTCAGCAGGGCCGAGATCCCGCCGAAGCTGGCCCCGTATCCGATGCTGGTGGGAACCCCGATGACCGGGCAGGAGACGAGTCCGCCCACGACGCTGGCCAGTGCCCCCTCCATCCCCGCTACCACCACGGCCACATTGGCCTGAAAAAGATCCTTTCTGGCATGGAGAATCCGATGGATACCCGCGACGCCCACATCATAGATCCGGTTGACGTGATTGCCCAAAGTCTGGGCTGTGATTGCGGCCTCTTCGGCCACCGGGATGTCCGAGGTTCCCGCAGAGACCACCGCGATATTGCCGATGCTCTCGACTTCCTTCGGCTTCACCACAACGATCCGGGCCATCTCATGGTAAACGCAGTCTTCGATCTCCTCCCGGATGCCCTCATAGACCTCCGGGTCCGCGCGGGTGGCCAGTATATTGGAATTGTGCCGCGCGATCCGGGCGATGATCCCTTTGATCTGGGAGACGGTCTTTCCTTCGCAGTAGATCACCTCGGGCACACCGTTTCGCACGCACCGGTGGTTGTCCACCTTGGCATATCCGAGATCCTCGAAGGGGAGATCCTTCAAGGCTTCCATGGCCGCGTCCGTATTCATACGGCCGCTCTTCACCTGCTCCAGCAGGCCCTTCAGATATTGGCTGTCCATCACTTCTCCTTATTTAACCGCATTTTTCCGCATTTATTTATCGGTCTTTATTTATCCGCTCCGGTTTATCGGCCCCGGTTTATCGGCCTTGTTTCGATCCATTCTGTTCCGGCGCAGACTGCCGCACCACGCTTCCCATCCGGTATCCGGCAAGGTCGATGGTCACGAACTTATATCCGATTTTTGAAAAATGGTTCACGATCTGCTCCCGGATTTCGGGGGCCGCGATCGTCTGGATCATGTCGGACGCGCTTTCGATGCGGCACATCTCCCCGTAATCCCGAACCCGCACCTGACCTTTGACGCCCAACCCCCTTAAAAAGTCTTCGGCTCTGTCGATCCGGGAAAGCCTTTCCCCGGTGATGGAACTGCCGCAGGGGATGCGGGTGGCCAGACAGGCATAGGCCGGCTTGTCCCATGTGGGCAGGTCGAGCTGTTTTGAAAGTGCCCGGATCTCGGATTTGGTCAGCCCGGCCTCGGCCAGGGGGCTTCGCACCGAGAGTTCCCGAAGAGCCCGCATCCCGGGCCGGAAATCCTTGCTGTCATCCGCGTTGGTGCCGTCGATCACGACCGGATACCCCTTCTCCACCGCCAGATCCGCCAGCAGGCCGAAGCGGTACTTTTTGCAGATGTAGCACTTCTCTTCCGGGTTCGATGTGAACTCGGGGTCATTCAGCTCATGGGTCTCCACCGTCAGGTGCTGAGCGTTGCAGAGTGCTGCAATTCGAACGGCCTCCTCCTGCTCATGTGCGGGGGTGGTCTCTGAAATGGCTGTCACTGCAAGAAGATTTCCGTTCAATTCTTCAGATGCGACCCGCAGCAGAAACGCGCTGTCCACCCCGCCGGAAAAGGCAAGCAGGACCCGATCCATCTGCCGCAGGATTTCTTTGAGCGCCTCGTATTTGCGGTTCATGCTGTGATCCGTTTTCCGATCCGTTTTCCGATCCGTGCTGTGATCCATGCCGCGATCCGCGCCCATTTCCCCTGTTGTATTCAAAGTTGTATTCAAACTTCCGTTCAAACGCTCTCCCCCATCTTTTTTCGAAATGGCCATATCTTTCGCCATTTTTCCGGGCTCTTCTTCAGAAAACCCGCGCCGGAAAAGGTGATCCGATAGGGTCTGAAGCACCTGGTCTTGAAACATCCCCGCATCACACCGGCCTGATAAAATGCCTGTTCCGTCAGAAAAAAAAGGGCAAAGAGGGGAAAGTTGAGATCCGGCCGTTTCCGATAATAGAGCACAAGTGCGGGGAAAAATGCAAGCCCTGAAAGTATTGGAATCGTTTTCGGAAATATCAGCCCCAGCGCGATCATGGGCAGCAGATAGTAGCGGGTCAGGTGAAGCGCGAGATAATGGGTCAGGGTAAACCGGCTTCGGAGGACTGCTTTGAAGATGGGGTAAAACGCGAGGGGCGCGTCCAGCATCTTTGACGCCTGGCGCCGCTTGTAAAGCGCCTCTCCCAGCAGAATCAGTCCGGCCCCGGGAAAGAAGAGCCAGGGAAGTGTCAAACAGCCCATGCCGCAGAGAGCAAAGAATGGCAGACCCCCCTGCTGTCTCGGAAACCGCTTGATGGTCCGCTGATGCGCAAGATAGAGGGCCGGCTCGGAAGTGCCGTAGTCGAAGCGGCGGCAGAAGGCATCTTTGAAGCGGGAACGGTGTTTGTGAAGTACCCGGCCCCTGGGCAGATAGAGGAGCCGGTGGCCCCGGGCCAGCAGGCGCCAGGAGAGATCCACATCCTCCCCAACCCGGATCGACTCGTTCAGGCCCCCGATCTCCCCATAGGCCGACTTTCTGAAAAGGATGTTGCAGGTCGGGACATAGAAGACGGAGCGGTCTCCGGCACCGATCAGCGGCTTTTCCCCCATGTTGAGGGGGGATTGGGCCGCCTCGTACCGGTCCAGAAAGCTCTTTTTGTAATAGGCATCCACCAGGCCACCGGCAAGTGCGATCCGTTCATCCCGAAAAAAGGGCAGAATATCTTTGAGCCAGTTCGGATCTGCGATGCAGTCGCTGTCGGTGAACGCGATGATCTCCCCTCTTGCCGCTTCCACCCCCCGGTTCCGCGCGGCCGACTGGCCCCGGTTTTCCGCCATTCTCAACAATTGCACCGGATACTTCGAAACCATATCCGGGGTCGAATCGACCGAAGCATCGTCCACCACGATGATCTCCCGCAGATCCTCCGGATAATCGAGATCGAGCAGGGAGCGGATGCAGGCCTCGATCTCCGAAGCCCTGTTGAAGACCGGAACCACGATGCTGACAAAGGGGGTGAATCCCTCGGAGGGCGGGCTCCATTGAAGAATGCCGGCCTGAATGAAAAGGTCGAGCATGGGCAGCGCCGCGTTCAGCAGCGGATCGTCCGCGTTTTCGTCGATACGCCATCCCTTTCGACAGCGGGCAAGAATCCCCGCGGCCGCAGCGTTGACCTTGATAGCCCGCATCGGATCGGACTGGAGCAGCACCCCCGCGTCGGGCCCCTGGAAAAGGGAGACCCCGGGGGAGAGGGTCAGCTCTCCGCTGAGAATTCCTGCACGCATCTCTATGCGTATCCGGCCGCAGGACGAATATCGTCGCCTGCTTTTTTCTTCAACTCATTTCCCAATGTGTTCATCGATTTAACCGTTACGCAGTTTACCAGACATCCCGGGTCCGGAACACCGAGCTTTCGCTGGGTATGGTAGGCGATCGCGGGACACCCTCCGTGACAGAGATCGAACCGGTGGCAGCTCTCGCAGGATTTGATCTCCAGTTCCCGAAAGGAGTGGAATACGCGCGACTCCCGCCAGATCCGGGCAAAGTCGTCCTCCGGAACCCTTCCCGAAAGAAAATCGGCATCCTGCAAAAATGCGCAAGGGTAGACCTCCCCCTGGGGGGATACGCAGCAGGTGAGCTTGCACGCGCCGCACATGTTGAGCCCCAATGACCTTCGCTCCTCACTTGAGACGGAAAAGAAGGAATCTCCCGTGGAAACCCCAAGATGGCTGTTGAGCCATTCGGAAAAGGATACCATCTGATCCCTGGAGAGGTTGAGATCGGACCAGGAATCCTTGCCCCTTCCCGAAGGCCGGAACCTTGAAACCCGCAGCTTTGCCCCGTAATGCGCGGCCAGATCGTGGAGTTTATCCAGCTCCGGAAAGCTGAGCCGGGTCAGCACACAGTTGATGCTCACCTCGATCCCCCTCCCCTTAAGATGCTCCAATGCCCGCATCACGCTGGCAAAACTCCCCTTCCCCCGGATCGCATCGTTGGATTCCGGGGTTGCCCCGTCCAGACTCACCTGGATGTAAACGAGCCGGTGATCGAGACCCCGGGCGATCTTCTCGTCGATCAAAGTTCCGTTGGTGCTGATGCAGGTGACGATCCCCCGGTCGTGCGCGTAATCCATCAGATCGAGAAAATCGGGGCGGGAGAAGGGCTCGCCCCCGCCGATGTTGAGCTGAAAGACATGGTTTCGGGAAAGATCGTCGATCACCGCCCGGCACTGCTCTGTGGTCAGCTCTCCTTCGCGCCGCCTTCCCGAATCGGAGAGGCAGTGGACACAGGAGAGATTGCAGCCGAAGGTGACCTCCCAGGTGACGTTTACCGGGGCCGAAAGCCCCATATCAACATACTGATTCCCCATAGATCAGCTCCCTTCCTTCCAGCATGTCCAGAATCTCCTGGATCTTTTTTCCCACAACATCCCCGGGCCACGGCATCCGTTTGCAGATGCCCGTCACGAGATCCCCCACGGTCTCCTTTCCCCCGAAGAATTCCGACGGGATCAGATCCTTGGACGGCACGAAATAGAGCCTGGGCCCCCGATAGTTGTAGAAGAGGAGTCCGAAGACCTCGGGCCGGACCTGCACCCCGGTCTTCAGGTGGTAAACCGTATTGGATCGCATTCCTCTCTCCTTGAATCTCCGATATGGTCATGCCTCCATCATGGCCCCATGCCATTTTGAAAGCGAAGGCTTCCGACCTCCCCGAAAGGAGGCCGGAAACCTTTTGGCACAGAAGAAGTTTTCGGTCTGGTCTTTCTTCCTTAGTAGATGCCGCAGATACCGTCCACAGCAAGCTCCTCGATATTGACCTCCTCGAGGATGGCCGGAATCTCTACGGTATCCTGGGGACGCTGCTCCGTCTCCTTCTCCTGCAGGTTCTTCTCTCTCGCCTCTTTTTCCATACGTCTCTCTTCCTCCTTTCCGATAAATTAAAGATTGAGGGTTTATGGGGCCTGCGCAGTCCAGCCGCCGTCCACGGTGATCATGTTTCCGGTGATGCACCGCGTGTCGTCGGTGGCCAGCCAGCAGACGGCCCGGCCGATGTCCTCCGGCGCGACCTCGGGATCTTTGATCATGTGTCCCGCGAAGAACTGCTCTTTGGCCTCGGCCTCGTCGTCCATTCCAAAATAGGACGCGATCCCCTTCATCATGTCTGTCCAGACCGTTCCCGGACAGACCACATTGGCGCGAATATTGTGATCGGCCACCTCCATCGCGATCGATTTGTTCAGGCCGATGATCCCGTGCTTGGCTGCACAGTAGTGGCCTCCCATGCCGAATCCCCGCTGCCCTCCCACCGAGGAGATGCTGATGATGCATCCGGAATGGGCGTTGATCATATGGGGCAGCGCATACCGGCAGCAGAGGTACATCCCTTTGAGATGAGTGTCGAGCACCTCATCCCAGGTCTTCTCGTCCATATCCGCGATCGCGACCATAGAGGTGTTGCCTGCGTTGTTGACCAGGATGTCGATCTTCCCGAACTCGGCGATCACCTTTTCCACCATCTGCTCCACATCGGCCGCCTTGCGCACGTCGCACTTGATTCCAAGCGCCTTCACGCCCAGGGACTGGATCTCTCCCACCGCCTTTTCCATCCCCTCTGCGGTGGTCATCTTATACGGAATCGTCTCCATATCCTCGCAGATATCCGCGATGACGATATGCGCACCCTCTTGGGCCATGCACTTTGCCGCGGCAAATCCGTTGCCCCTTGCCCCGCCGGTGACGATGGCCACCTTCTCTTTCAGTTTCATCCTTTTGCTCCTTTTCCTAATCCTTTACCCAAATATCTCTTAAATCGCCACCTTCAACTCTTCGAGCCGGAACTGCTCGCCGATCTGCTGCAGGCTGAAATTGATCTCCTGAAGGTCATCCTTCAAAGAGTCGAGCCCGTACTCCCGGATCTGATAGTCGATCTGTCCGTGGAGGCCGTAGACGAGGTAGAGCAGGTTCAGCAGTTGCACATGATCCGGTACATTCAGCAGCGGGCCGATATACCGCGCCATCAGATCATCCACCCCCAGCTCGTCCAGCCCCCACCGGAGGGTCTCCCGATCCACCTTCTGAAGCATCACCCCTCTGAGCAGCACCGCGGTGCGAATGCCGAGCCGGGTAATATCCTCGACCATCTCCCGGCTCATCTCTTCGGTGATCCCTGCGCCATTCTCTACAGCTTCCGGACACTGTTCCGCCGGCTCCTGCGCCGTCGCATGCTGTTCCATTGAAGATCTCCTTCAGGTCATCCGTACCTTCATGGTCTTGACGTGCTTGATGATCTTCTCCAGCTCCACGAAGAAGGGATTGCAGACCGCATCGGCCTCTCCGGACTCCTTGCATGCGGAGAGCTTCGCGTCGAGATCCTGTGCCTGCTCAGCCAGCTCCTTCATGTCCTCGGTTCCCTTCTGGGTCTTGAAGTAGAGCTTGGTCGCGATCGGCTCCAGCTCGTCTGCGATCTTGTTCAGCCGCTCCTGGACATCGGGAAAGGGGCTCTTTGCCGCCACATTTCTGAAAATCTCACACACCTCTCTCACATAATGGGTTCCCATCTTCTGATCGCTCAATTTGGTTCCTCCTTATTCTTCAAAATGGATAATCAAAGCAAAACTATAAAAAACAGCAGTTTCGGATTTTATCAATTCACCACCAGCCACCAGTCACCAACCACCAGCCACCAGTCACCAACCACCAGCCACCAGCCACTATTCACCAGCCACCAACCTCAATGCCGATGATGCTCATGGCCATGTCCGCACCCGCACCCGTCCTCCTCCTTGGGCCTGGCATGGATATGGCCGTGGCTGCAGTGACTTCCCTCTCCGTGGCCGTGATGATGGCTGGCTCCGGGGCAGGGCTTGTGCTCTTCGGGCGGGGCCTCCTTGACCGCCTTTGGGGGGAGTTGGCTGCTCAGGGTATCCGCGATTCTGGTAAAGGAAGTGGCCGTCAGGCTTTGGGGATGGAGATCGACCACCGGAACCCCGGTATCGGCCGCCTCGGAGAATTGCGGGTCGATGGGGACTGACCCCAGAAACGGGATCTCCATCATCCGCGCAAGCTGTTTCCCCTTGTCTCTACCGAAGAGATAGACCGTATCACCGCAACTGCATGTGTAGTGGCTCATGTTCTCAATGAGGCCCAGCACCTTGGCCCCCAGTGTGACGGAGGCGTTGATGGCCTTGGAGCAGACCATGGTGGAGACCTCCTGGGGCGTGGTGACGATGATGACGCCGTCCAGATCCGGGATCGACTTTAAAATCGCGATAGGCTCATCCCCGGTTCCCGGAGGAAGATCGACCAGCAGATAGTCGAGCCCCCCCCATTTGGCCGCAGAAAGGAGTTGGCGAATGGTGCGGCTCTTGGTCTGGCCCCGCCACATCACCGGGGTCATCTCCCCGGGCCAGAAGAGGGCAACCGAGAGCGCCTTGATTCCAGTTGCCGTGACCACAGGATCGAGCCAGAACGCGCCGTTGAGCCTTGCCTGCTCCTTTTTGATCCCGAGCATCTTGGGAATGCTGGGGCCGTGGAGATCCGCGTCAAAGATCCCCACCCGGTTCCCGGCCTTCTGCAGTGCGGCCGCGAGGTTCACCGTGGCCGCGGTCTTTCCCACGCCGCCCTTTCCGGAGAGGATCGCGATCTTGTACCGGACATACTGAAGGGCATCCGCGATGGCCCCCTCATTCATCAATTGCTGTTTCTGGCGATCGACGAACTCGCTTCGGTTCATCGTCATTTCGGCTCCTCCTTAGAAAAAATCTGTTTGCATCTGAAAATTGACGGGGTCAGGAGATCTGCCGGATCGACCATTCCGCACTGCCCAGCCCCATATCGGCCGCTGTTCGGATCAGACCGGGAACATCGACACCGACCATCTCCTCGATTGCGGGATTCTGTTTTGTTATCAGTGCCCAAGTGGCGCCGTCCAGGGCCACCGGGTCATTGGAGGCGAGAAAGCCGATATTCTCCGCCACCGGCCCCTCGCTGAAAGGATAATATTCGGGCTGGGGCGTAACATCCCAGAGATAGTTGACGTAAAAGATTCGCTCTTCAACAGCGGTCCGAACCCCGAAACAGCTCTCCAGAGCCCGCCGCTGAAATCCATTCACCTGATCCCTTCCGGGCCGGCTGCCGTTGAAGATATAAGGGCTCAACCCCTGCAGCACCCGGGTCCTTGCCCTGCCCGACAGACATTCAAACCCGCTGTTCAACAGCGCACCATTTATTCCAAAGAGCGGGTGCAAAGTCACATGGGAGAGCACCCGTAGCGCATCGGCCCGGCAGACCGCGGCCCCCACTTCGACCCCGCCCAGCTCCGATTCGGTCGAGCCGCAGGGATAAAGATCCCCCTCATCGCCCGAAAATCCGCCGTTTAGGAGAAAAAGCCCTCCCAGAGTCTCTTTGCTGTATCCCCTGGCCCCGGCCGTCTTCAGAAAGGTATTCCCCCGGGCCTTTCGCCAGTAGTCCACCAGACGCTGTCCGTCACAGATCAGGGGGCATTTGAGGGTCTTCTCCTCCATGACCTCAGTAAAGACCTGGATGAAGTTGGGCCGAAGGCCATACTCATACCCCTCTTCCGCGGTGTTGATCTTCACCGCCACCTGCATCGATTCCAAAAGATCCTCGATGATCCCTGCGGCCTCGGACAGGCGGAGAAGCTTGTGACGGATCGAATTTTCAAAGCTCATCTGCCGGGTATCCACCCATACTACTTCGCTCATGGATCTCTGTCTCCCGATTGCGATCTTAATTCGGTTTTTATGCTCGGGAAAGGGGCCGGAGAAGGCAGATTGCCTCCCCCGGCTTTTCTCCTGCAATCAGCTACAACTCACCTGCCGGGTCTATTTGCTGAAGGGATCGTACTTCTTCCACTCGCTGAAGACCCACTCCTTGTTGTAATCGGTCCGCCTGAAGGGCTGCACTTCGGTGGCGAGATCATTCCGATGGAACGTCTCTCTCAGTCGCAGCGTAGTCGCCTTGCCCTTTTCGCCGCCTGCGCCCCGGACCTGCCAGCGGGCCGCGCTCTCCGGGGAGAGCACCGGCTCGTAGTTGATCAGCTCATACTTCTGGCCGCCCAGTCCGATCTTTTCGGCCGCGGCCATGGTGATCCTCGGGCTGAAGCCGTTGACCATCTGGAACTTGTCGTCGCCGGGCTTGCACCCCTTCTCCTCGGCCACCGATCCCGGGCTGATGGCCATCTTGTCGATGGCATCCAGAGTCGCCATCTCCACGGCCACCAGATCCTTGCCGGCAAAAAGCCCCACATCCGCGCAGATGGCAAGACCGGCCCACGGGAAGCAGTCGCACTCCGGAACCACGTCAATGGCATGGTTGATGTAGCCGACCTTCCCCTTCTCGAAGCACTTGAGCGCGCCCAGGGCCGCATCCGCATGTGCGATCATCGCATTGGGGAAGTAGTTCTCCTCAAAGGTGATGCCGGTCATGCCCGAAAAGATGCAGGTCACCTGACAGGAGTAGCAGAGACGGCACTTGGAGGGGTCCCAGACCTTGCCGTGCTCCACCACATGATGTGCGCCTCTGGGACAGGAGTCATCGCACATCTGATGGAACTTGCACGCCTTGCCCGGACACTGGTCCGTAAACTTGGGCCAGCCGATCGCATCATGGGGATCGCCCCAGTGGGCCAGGTGAGTGATGTACTTGCCCCGCTTGGACTGGCACCCGATCCCGAGCTGCTTCAGCGCGCCGCCGTACATGGTGATGGCGTGCCCCCGGGCGTGGGCCAGCACGATCATCGCGTCTGCCTCCGCGACGGCCCGGCCGATGTAGGTCTCCTTGAGGATCAATCCGTCGGGAATGTCCACCCGATAATCATCCTCACCTGCAAAACCGTCGGCCACGACCACCGGACATCCGAAGGTCGCGTCGGTGTACCCGTGGCGGGTCGCGCCGGCCTTCTGATAGTGGGAATAGGCCATGGAATTGAAGATGTGGTAGGACAACGTCGTGTCGTTGACCACATAGGGGTTGCCGCCGCAGGCTTTGACCTCCTCCACGATGGCCGCGATGTATTCGGGCCGCAGGATCGCGGTCCGGTTCCATTCGCCGTAGTGGATCTTGATAGCGACCTCGTCTCCTTTGTCGAAGCACTCATTCAGCTTGGCCTCGTAGAACAGATCCTTGGCCTTGCAGATCATCGACTCGGTCCAGTTGGTGGCATTGGCCTCCGCAAACCATACCGGGGCTGTGCCCGATGTGGTGAAAGGCCCCCAGTTCTCCTTGGGCGGATGCCAGCTCTTTGTCTGATAAGTGTCCCTGCCGCCGTCGACGGGCTGGGACATCTCGACCCACTTGGTGGGTTCGCATTTGTAATCAGCCACCGGGTCTCCTCCTTTCATTCTCCGATTTCAAAAATCAATCGCCCTTTGCCTGTGCAAAACTTCCATGTTCTGCGGTTTCTGCATCCCTCCTTTCCCTTTGGTTCTCAAAGTGGAGGCTATATGCAAAGGATGTGCCTGTATTTCTGACAAGAAGGATATCCGTGGCGGTCTGGATTTATAATTTGTTATATATTTAAAGGCTTATGTGGGAAATTTTTTGAGATAAAGAAGAGAAAAGGCTGAAAATAAGGAATGACGGAAAGAGATTGTCCCGGAAGATTTGCCTCCCATTCAGAGACCGAATGGGATTCAATTTATTGGGATCACTATAAAACCGGAAGATTGCGTCGGGTGGGGCAAAATAGGACAGGCGGCCCCAGATCGGCCTTGATTCAGATTGCATTTTTGATGAAAGGGGTTTTGTCGATGTAGTAGTATCCCTCCCCGATCAGTTTTTCAAAGCCGGAAATGCCGATGGGCAGTTTTCTGGCCTTCATAACGATTCCCCTTTCCTTCCAATCATAATCGGCCCGGATATGGCGATGAATGGATTCGGGTAACCGAAGGCTTAAAGTTCCCATTCTATTTCCTCCAATAGTTGTTTAGGAGATATAATTTTTACACCAAATTTTTTACTACCTTTAAAATCTTTGATATTGAAAGTCGTAATGATATTTACATTTGAGGCAACAGCCAATTCAAGCACATCATCATCTTTGGGATCTGGCAAAAAAGGGCGCCAACGGTATTATGGATTTTGTCAAGTCACGATCACCCCCTCTTCTTCAAGAGAAAGTTCAAGGTATGCTCCCTTCTAAGTCCCAATTCCTGCTGGAGATGGCCGGAAGAGTTATACTGCTAGCAGATTAACAGGGCTGTCTCATTTAACTGAACCAGTGCCCAGAACAACCAAAAAAGGGGAGCATGTCCATGAAATGGCAACCGATCAGCTCGAAGAGGCGGTATAAGCGGTATAAAAGGGAGGAAATTCAGGGGGCCATCTCAACGATCTCCAGATGTGATTGCCAAATCCGGAAAAAGGACTCTTGACAATAAAGAATTCCTGGATAAAATTGAAATGATTTTTTAATGTACGATCCCTGCATTCATTAACCGAAGAGAACGGAGCGTCTATTTTATGATCGAAGTCAATCACTTGAGTAAACATTTCGGAGCAAAGAGGGCCGTAAACGACATCTCTTTTGCGGTCGAAAAGGGGGAGATCCTCGGCTTTTTGGGCCCCAATGCCGCGGGGAAATCGACCACCATGCGGATGATCACCGGCTTCATTCCCCCATCTTCGGGAACCGCGATCATCGGCGGCAGCGACATCCTGAAAGATTCGCTGAACGCCCGGAAAAAGATCGGCTACCTCCCGGAGAACGCGCCGGTCTATCCGGACATGACGGTCCGGGCATACCTCGACTTCTGCGCGCAGATCCGGGGCTTTTCGGGCCAAGCACGGAAAAACCGGATCGAAGAGACCCTTGAAAAGTGTTTTCTAAAAGAAGTGACCCACCAGACCATCAACACCTTGTCAAAGGGCTTCAAACAGCGGGTCTGCTTTGCCCAGAGCATCCTCCACGACCCCGAGTATCTCATTTTAGACGAACCCACGGACGGGCTGGACCCGAACCAGAAGCATGAGGTGCGGCTCATGATCCGGGAGATGAGCGCCAAAAAGGCGATCATCCTCTCCACCCACATCCTCGACGAGATGGAGGCGGTCTGCACCCGGGCCGTGATCATCGCCAAAGGCAGGATCGTCGCGGACGAGACCCCGGCAGAACTCAAAGGGCGATCCGAGCTGCACGGGGCCGTCTCCCTCTCCGTGAAAGGGGCCGATACGGACAGCTTTGTCTCGGATCTTTCAGGGCTGGATACGGTCAGAACCGTCAAAATCGTGGACACGGCCGACGGGATCTTCTGGGCCAGGATCTATCCGGTGACGCCGGGCCCCCAGGCCGTGGACAGCATCATGGCGGCCCTTTCCGACAAGCGGTACGAGACCGTCTCCTTCTTTGTGGAGCAGGGCCGGCTCGACGAGGTTTTCCGCAGCATCACCACCGCATAAACCGACATTATAAAGACGAAAGAAGAGGACCACATGAGGACAAACGAATCCCTCGCAAACGTCACGGCCATCTTCAAGCGGGAGCTGTTCGGCTACTTCGGATCGGCCGTGGCCTATGTATTCATCGTGATCTTTCTGCTGCTTTTAGGGTTTTTCACCTTCTACATCAGCAACTTTTTCGAGCTGGGGCAGGCTGACCTGAGGGCCTTTTTCCAGTGGCACCCCTGGGTCTTCATGTTTCTCATCCCGGCTGTGGCCATGCGCCTATGGGCCGAGGAGCGGCGGATGGGAACCATCGAGCTTATCCTGACCTTTCCGGTGACGGTCTGGGAGGCGATTCTGGGCAAATTCCTCGCGGCCTGGATCTTCGTGGGAACGGCCCTTGCCCTCACCTTTCCCATGGTCATCACCGTCTCCTATCTCGGCAATCCGGATCTGGGCGCGACCTTGTGCGCCTATATCGGCAGCTTTCTCATGGCCGGCGCGTTTTTGAGCGTCGGCTCCATGACATCGGCCATCACCCGCAGCCAGGTGGTGAGCTTCATCGTGGCCATCGTGATCTGCCTATTCTTCATCCTTGCCGGATATCCGCCGGTGATCCGTATGCTTTCGGGCTGGGCTCCGGTATGGCTGGTGAACATCGTCTCCAACTCAAGTTTTTTGACCCATTTCCTCTCCATCGAGCGGGGCGTGCTCGATCTGAGGGATCTTTTCTATTACCTGTCGGTGATCGCCTTCATGCTGTTCGTCAATGGCGTGATCATCCAAAACCGAAGAACCTGATAGCCAATTTATACGGAGGTACAGCTACCGATGTCTGAAAAGAAAAACGGCTTTGGCATAAGCAGGTCCGTCTATTCCCTCGGCGGGGTGATCGCGGTCCTGTTGATACTTGTCTTTGCAAATGCGATCCTCTCCCGGGCCAACCTGCGCTGGGACGCGACCGCAGACAAACTCTACTCCCTCTCCGAAGGCTCCCACAAGATCCTGTCGAACCTGGAGCAGGATGTGACGTTGAAGGTCTTCTACACCAGAGACAACGTCAACACCCCGCTCTACATCAAGACCTACGCCGGTCGGATGATCGACTTTTTAAAGGAGTACGAATACTACAGCGACGGAAAGATCCGGGTGGAGGTGATCGACCCGCAACCCGACTCCGAGGAGGAGGAGTGGGCCCAAAAGTACGGGGTTCGGGGGGTCAACCTGCCCACCGGAGAGAAAATATACTTCGGCCTGGTTGCGGCCGCGGCGGACCAGGAAGAGGTGATTCCGACCATCGACCCCTCCAGAGAGGAGCATCTGGAGTATGACATCACGAGAATCATCTCCCGGCTCCAGACCCCGGAGAAGCCGAAAATCGGCGTGATCAGCGCCCTGCCCGTCTTCGGCAGCGGCCCTCCCATGGGGATGATGCAGCAGGGGCCCCAGCAGGAGCCGTGGGTCTTCATCAACGAGCTGCAGAAGACCTATGAAGTGGAGGAGATCCCGGCCACGGCCGAATCCATTGACGAAAAGATCGACCTGCTGATCCTGCTCCACCCCAAGGAGATGTCCGAGACCCTTCAGTATGCGGTGGACCAGCATGTGCTTTCGGGAAAGAACGTGATCCTCTTCGCGGACGCGTTCTGCATCTCGGATGACTCCGCAGCCGGTATGGGCATGGACCGCTCTTCGGTTCCCGAAAAGCTGTTGAAGGCCTGGGGCCTTGAGATGGCCTCCAACAAGGTGCTTGCCGATATCAACTACACCACCCGCCTGCGGAATCAGAACAACCAGGTCGAGGAGAATCCCTTATGGCTCAGCATTCCTGATGCGGCCATCAATGACGAGGAGATCGTGACGGCCAACCTGGAGAGCATCCTGATGCCGGTGGCCGGAACCATCTCCCAGATCGAGGGGAGCAGCTACGAATATACCCGGCTGATCACATCGACTGCGGATTCCGCACTCGTCGATGGGTTCCGGGCCCAGTTCGGCAGCGCACAGATCCGCAAGGACTTCTCCCCCACCGTGGATACCTATGACCTTGCGGTCCGGGTAAGAGGCGAATTTTCCACCGGATTTCCGGACGGAAAGCCCGAAGCGGGGCCATCTTCGGCTCCAGAAAAATCGGGAGAAGAACCGGAAAAAGCCGATGCGGATGAAGCCAAAGGGCTGACCGCAGCAACGGGGCCCGCTACCATCATCGTGGTCGCGGATGCCGACATGCTCTTTGACGGCTACTATGTGAGCCGGCAGAACTTCCTCGGCTTCGAGGTCGCGAGGGTCTTCAACGACAACCTGAACCTGCTGCTCAACACCACCGAGATGCTCACCGGCTCCGATGCCCTGATTACCATCCGCTCCCGGGGCAAATTCGAGCGGCCATTCACCAAGGTGGAGGAGCTGGAGAGAAAGGCCCAGGACAGATGGCTGGCCAAAGAGCAGGAGTTGGAGAAGAAGATGGATGAGACCAACCAGAAGCTGCAGACCCTGGAGGGCCAGAAGGACCCCTCCCAGGAGTTCATCATAAGCGAAAAGCAGCAGGCCGAGATCGAGAAGTTCCGGGAGGAGAAGCAGCGGATCAATCAGGAGCTGAAGATCGTCCGCCGGAACCTCCGCTCGGACATCGAAGCGCTGGAGACCAAGGTCAAGGCCATCAATATCGTTCTTATGCCCCTTCTGGTCTCTCTGGCCGGCATCGGATATGCCCTTTATCGGCGCTCGAAAAGCCAAAAAAACCACGGAGAGTCTGTAGTATAAGAAAGGAGTCTGTGCAAGATGAAATCGAAAACCCTTATTCTTCTGCTGGCCATCTGTGGAATCCTTGCCGGCATCACCTGGTTCGTCTTCAAAACAGAGCCCCCGAAAACGGCAAAGACCGAGATGGGGGAGAAGCTGATCCCGGATTTTCCGGTCAATGATGTGACGGTCATGACCATTCAAGCACCGGATGGGTCCGTGACCCTGCAGAAGGGGGAATCGGTCTGGGGCGTGTCGGACCGGTACGGCTATCCGGCCGATTTCGGGAAGATCACCGATCTGGCCAAAAAGATCCGGGATGCCTCCGTGGGCAGAAGCTTTGCCGCAACCGACGATGTGCGTAAACGGCTCACCCTCTATCCGCCCGACAGTGATGCGCCCTCTGCAGATGCAAAGGCGACGCGGATCACCTTCAAGAACAGCGAGGAGAAGGTTCTTGCCGATCTTCTGGTGGGAAGTGCCAGAGATGATGGCGGCGCGGGGGCCGGGGGGCATTATGTGATGCCGGCCCGCGGCGAGAGCGTCTATCTTGTGGACCAGAGCTTTCGGCTCATGGAGACCGATCCGGCCGATTGGCTGAACAAGTCGCTCTTCGAGGCGCCCGCAAACGAGGTGGAGACGGTGACGCTGAAAACGGGCGAGGGCGGGGATGCGGTCTATACCCTGAAGCGGCCGGAAAAGGGGAAAGATCCGGAATTCGTCGATCTTCCCCAAGCCTATGCGGATCGGGAGATCGTAAAGTCGAAGGTCAATTCCCTCTTCAGTTCGATCGCCTCATTTATGATCGAAGATGTGGCCGATCCGGAAACCCCGGCCGAGAAGCTCGGATTCGATGAGGTATTTGTCTATCGGATGTTCGATGGGCGGATCTATCGGGTATATCCGGGAGCGGCCCCAGGCGATGACGCTGACGGGGAATCCTATTATGTGAAGGTGGCGGCCGATTTCGAGGCGCGGCCGGACACGGAAGTCGAGACAGACGCTGAACCGTCTTCGGCCGATGGGGACGAAGCGGAGGCCCAAGAGAAGGCGGAGGCGGAGCGGGAAAAGGCCATCGCGGAGAAGCAGGAGAAGGATGCCGAGCTGAAAAAGGAGATGTCGGAGCTGAACGAGAAGCTCTCCAAATGGACCTTTGTCATTCCCGAATGGCGGAAGGAGAATCTGGCAGCGGATATCGAAAACTTCTTCGAGGAGAAGGAAACGGCCCCGGAAATGGCAGCGCCGGCACAGGAGATCGAGGAGGAGGCGCTGGCCCAATAGCCGCTCTTATTTGATGAAGGAGCCCCGGTTTGATGAAGGAGCCCCGGTTTGATGAAGGAGCCCCGGATCGGTCGCAATGGGATAGAATTTTCCATGCGGCACGGATACCGGGGCTCCTCAAAAACCTATGACCGCAAATGGAAGTTGGCACTTATTTTGCCTCCAGTGGACAAAATAACGGGTAAATTTTCTCCGTCAGCTCGTTGTGCTACACTATATGTGTATGGAAAAATAAAACCATTCCATGTGTCAGAAAGTTGAAAATTCCATTCCTCATGACCAAACCCTCTTTCACCTGGAAATCCACCTTCTTCAGTTGAACCGGAAGGAAATTGCCATCCTCTATTATTCCAGCATATTCTTTGCAATAAGCGCAGCATATATACCTCCTTTTAATTTCTATAAAAATCAAAAGATTATATCCAAAACAAACTATGGAAGCACCTCAAAACCAAACTGTTTAAAATGTTCATCAAAGGAAACTCCTGCATGAATCGATAAATTCTTCATCAAAACATACGATGTACAATCCGTAAAACTCCATCTCTTGTCTTTGAATATCCGGTAAACAAGCCAGGATTTTTCGAAAACCGCTTCATCCACCTGTACAATATGAATTCTGTCATCTGCCAGTATTTTTTCCCCCGCCTGCACAGATAGATATTTTCCGGATCTCACAAGGACAACGGTGAGGATTTCATCAAAAATATAATCGGATATGACATACCGTGATTGGCTCTCAAGTTCTGAAAAGAGCCTCTTTGCCTGCAAATGGTTTTTATCTTTTTTATTGTAAAGGGCGACCAGAAATGAGGTATCGGCAAAGAACTCCATCAGTCATCTCCGGCAATGATTTGATCCAGCATCGATGCGTCCGTATATCCCAAATCCACAGGAGATGAAGAAAGAAAAGGGGAGTCGAGGTGCTCTTTTTTTTCGCTCTCCGCCTTGGATTTCCGCAATCGATACTGATAAATCGGCCTCGTCTCAACCATGACATCGATTTTATTCAGATCCGGCTCCGGATCATCATCCGATAAAACGATTTCCGAGCCCAATTTATCAAACTGCTTCAGGTAGATTTTCAATGCCTTCTCAATATGATACATTTTCGGCATGTGTGTTTCTTTTGCAAGAATTTCAAAATTTTTTTCAATCTCTTTTGGAATCTCAACCGTTGTTATTTCATCCATGATCTTCTCCCATTCCTATTCAAGGATTTCTTTCGCCTGCACAACCGGGAAACGGCAGCCATTGACATTTGTCGCTCTCCCAGCAGCCCAGGCAGAAAACCGATGCTTGTGCTCTTCAATGGTATATGACAAGGTCTGATTATGCATCAACATCGCAGGCTTTTCGAGTTTTCATCCTTTTTTGTCAACCACCGATCAATTCAATACGTCTATCGGAACATATATCATAAAAATCACGAGGATTAAATGTAATCATGGCATCAATTTTGACATCCGTGTCCAAAAGGGCGCTCCTGATAACTTCATCAACCAGGCTGAGAGACAGCCACGGCGTTTGATTTTCGAAAATCCTATCCAGCAGGAGATTCTTAGCCATGCAACTGCACTTCCTCATTTATCTGCGGTTCCTGATGACCATAACCCGACCACGGAGCCGCCTTACGCTTTCCGAACAAAAACCTGCCCCTCATCTTCTCTCCTTCCCGCAGAATGACATAGATCCGATCATGCTTTGCAAAATTTACATTTCGAGACAGATCCTCCTGTAGTTCCTCCACAAAACTGTCAGTATAATCGTATTCCAGCACCGCTATGCTGTTGCCGCACTCTTTTGCGTCATGGTCGTCCAACCAGGAAAACAGCCCCTCATAGTCTCCTTTTACACCCAAATCGTATGAAATCCAGACCGTCTTCTTCATATAATAACTCCTTTTCCCCCTCTACTAAAATTTTGGAATTGCTATGGATTGAATATTCAATTCCTTTATGCTCACGACATTGCACACCTCTCAATAATACCAGCTTCCCATACAGATCACCGGCGGACGATAAGTGCTGACCGATATTATTTCCTCAACCTCTGCTCTTCCTCTGCCCATTCTTCCCTGATACTATCCTTCTGCAATCGCTCCTTCAACCGCTCCCCTCCCAGCGCAATGCACAACCGCCGAAGCTCGCTAGCCTTTTTGAGGCGCATGGTAATGGCTTGGGGCGACATATCAACCTTCATCTTCATCGAAACGCTCCCATTTCCCTGTTAAAAAGGCCAGAACCAGGGAATAAAAACCGCCCCCGCAGCCAGCACCAGCAGGTTCAGCGGAATCCCCAGTGTCAGATAATCGGAAAACCGATACCCGCCGGGCCCATAGACCAGAAGATTCGTCTGATATCCCATGGGGCTGGCAAAACAGGCGCTGGCCCCGAAACAGACCGCGATGATGAAGGGCCGGGCATCTGCCCCCAGACTGGCCGCGGTCGAGATCGCGATTGGAAAGAGCAGCACCGCAGTCGCGTTGTTGCTGAGAACCTGAGTGCAGACGCTCGTCAGCAGCAGCAGCCCTCCCAGCACGACCCGGGGAGAATAGCCCGCAAAGAGCCCCAGAAACGCCTCCGCATAAACCCGGCTGGCCCCAGTAATCTGCATGGCCTCCCCCAGCGCGATGGTCCCCACGATCAGCAGCAGCACATCCCTTTGCAGTGCCTGATATGCGTCCCGGGGCTGAATGCAGCCGGCCAGGATCATCAGAAAGGCCGCAGTCAGGGCACAGGTCATGATATCGGCCAGCCCTGACGTTGCCCCAATGATGAGCCCCCCGAAGATCAGCAGCGACAGCCACGCCTTGCGCTTGAGCACGATCTCCTCGGAGATGTCTTCGATGATGATGTACTCCCGCGCGGCCCGCATCGCAATAAGCTTTGCCGTGCCGCACCAGACCAGCACGATGTCGCCTATGCGCAGGCGGATCTCCTGGATCTCCCGCTCAGTATAGTGGAGGTCCCTGCGCCGGATCGCGATGAAATGGATGGCCGGGTCCTGAATCAGCTCCGTCTCCACCAGGCGCCGGCCCAGCAGGTTCGATTCCGGGGTGATGATCATCTCCACCACCACGGGGGCATCTCTGGCCACGCTGAAGGAGAGATCCTGCTCGGAACTGGGCAGGACCACATTCCCATCCTGCAGCACCGCGACAAGTGCATTGACCGAACCCTTTACCAGCAGCCGGTCGTCCGGAGCCATCTCCACCGGGTCCCGCTCCGGATGGTAGATGATGGAGTGGCGGATCAGCTCCAGCACCCCCAGATCCGGATGGCGTTCGGCAAAAAACGCAACCGGATCTTCCCCGACCAGAGGGCTGCCCCGGGGGATCTTCAGCTCGGCCAGATAGCGGCGCTGCTCCCCCTCGCCGAACTGGCAGGTAGGGTTGAAGAGCGAGGGCATCAGCCGCGGGGCCGCTATCAGCAGAAATATGATTCCGGCCACGGCAACCGGAACCCCCAGACGGCCCAGCTCGAACATCCCGATGGCTCCATATCCCGCGGCAAGGCTCAGGTCGCTGACGATGATGTTGGTGGAGGTACCGATGAGGGTGCAGGTCCCGGCCAGAATCGAGGCGTAGGAGACGGGGATCAGGAACTTGGAGGGGCTGAGGTTGAACTCGCAGCACATGATCATGATCACCGGGATGAAGAGGAGCACCACCGGCGTATTGTTGATGAAGGCAGACGCCACCCCCACCGTGAGAAGAATCACCCCCAGCGCCAGGGTCATACTCCCCTTGGCCAGGCGCGTGACATACCGGCCGATGAACTCGACCGCGCCGGTGCGGATCATGGCCTTGCTGATGACGAACATGGCCCCCACCGTGATCACCGCGGGATGGGAGAAACCGGCCACCGCCAGCCTGGGCGGCAGAATCTCCGTTACCATCAGCAGCACCATGATACCGACCGCGGTCACATCCACCGGCAGCCATTCGGTGATCAGCAGCAGAATCATCAATACCAGAATTGCGGTGATGATCGGAATAGCCATTTCAGCACCTATCCGTTCTGAAGATCGGCCCGAAGGGAAAAAAATTTTGACGAAAACCGCCAAACCTTTTGCTTTCCGTCCAAAAGGCAAAAAGATTTTTCACCGCCTCATTCCTTCTCCGGCCCCTGCTTTGGCTTCTAAAAAATTGAACCATCTGTAATTCCAGCTAATGCCATCCCCCTTTCCCTTTTTCCAGATCCTGGCATTTCCTGTGCAATATGCCGCGCATAGAACGGATGTACGGATGTACCGAACCATGACCCATTTGTCAAAAGAAATGAGGAGGAACATAAAATGCAATCCATGAATATCGCGGGAGAAACCGCCAATATTATCGGCAGGAACTTGGAAATCGGAAGAGCAGCAGATGATCAGCAGTCGATCCGAGCGAGCCATATCGTGCAGGGAATCTTAAAATCGGCCATCGCACATGAACGCGCGTTTGATTTCGAATCGGCCGGACGCATCTATCGGGATCTTATGGCCGCAAACGAACATCATCGGCTGATTGCAGCGGAAATCATCCAGGACCATATGGCAAGAATCAGCGGGCTCATGGCCGAAAAGGCCCTCTACGAACGGATCGACCGGAATGGACGGCAGATCCTCTCGACCGTCGGGATGAACCTTGCCGACAGCCCGGAGATCATGGAGATCCTGCTGACGGCCGATGCCGTCGATTTCGACAATGACGGGGCCGTGTTCGTGCCCCTGAAGCCCGATTATGTAAAACGATGCCTCGATACCGTGCCCCGGACATTTCCCGGGGAGTGCGGGCCGAACAGCTTCGGCACCGGAGCCACCCCGCCGTTTCTCAAAAGAGAGGGAGATGATACACTGCGGGCCGCATCGGCAGAGGAGTTCAACGAGATCCTGCAGGCCGCATCAGAATATTCCGATGCCGTCCGCATCTTCAGCCTGCCGGTGCAGACCGATCGGAGCATGAGCGATTACGAGTGCGTCCTCGGGATGGATCGGACATTCCCCGGCCTCAAGATGGCCTGCACAAAGAAGATGGCAGATCATGAGGCCGCGCACCTGGCGGCCCGGCCCGACTGGCTCGACGGCACATCCCTGATGACGAGCCTCACCCCCATGAACAGCATGGTTCCCTCATTTATCCGGAGCGCATCCAACGGCAGTCAACTCCTGCTGCTGGATCTGACAATTGCCGGAGCATCAGGCCCCAACAGCCCCGAAGCCCTGCTCACCCTCATCCATGCCCAGGTGCTCTTCATGATGGTGCTGGCCCAGACGGTCAATCCGGGGATCGTCTGCGTGCATGGCGGGATTCCCGGCATCATGGACACATCCCATGATCTCTCCTACAGCTCGCCGCTGCAGCCGATGATCAACGCAGCTCTTGCCCGCCTCAACCGATGGGTCACAGGCTTTCCCTCGGCTCAGTCCGGCGGCAGCACCAGCCTTGCCGACGATCTCGATGCCGCGATCCAGGAGTCGGAGATCAGCCGCAGCCGGTTGCGGAGATACGGGGTGCATATGGTCCGCCACGCGCTGGGCGCGATGGGCAACCTCACCTTCTTCAGCCTTGAAAAGTTCATGGAGGACTGCAAGCGGGAAGCATGGGTACGAAAAAATGCGGCCGACACGGAAAAATCCCTTCCGGTTCCGCACCTCTGGCTGCCGGAAGATCCGGACGCGGTCGGGGCCGTTCGGGAGATGGCCCTCCGGGGAAATCCGAGGAGCACGGACCATAACCTTCGCCATGTCAATGATATGGCGGCATGGGAGCGGCAGATTCTGGCTGCGGAGGAGAAGGAGACGGCTGGGACCGATTCGGAGAAGCGATTCACCATAGCGGCCTGACCCGGAAGAATCCGGACCTCTTTTCCCCGGGATTTTGCCGGCGGGAAAAGAGGTCTGGCTCTTTTGGGATCAGGAATTCTTTTTGAACTCGGCCGGATCGATCCTGTACTTCTTCAGCTTGTAGTGGAGCAATTGGCGGGAGATATTCAACCCCCGGGCCGCGCGCGCGATATTTCCCCCGGCTTCTGCGATGGCATTCCGAATCAGCCCCTTCTCCCTTTCGGCCTGCAGAAAAGAAAGGCTTGCGCCATTTCCCATATCCGGCCCGGGATAGGCCTCCTCCGATTCCAATGCCCCCCTTTCAAAATGAGATTCGGGCTCCCCTGCCCCATTCCCCCATACAACAGCGCTTTCCCCTGTGAAATAATCCGGAAGATGCTCGTGCCCGATCACCTGCGCCTCTCCCATGACATTGATCGCTCCCTCGATCACATGGGCCAGCTCCCGAATGTTTCCGGGCCAGTCTGCCGTGAGAAAAAGCTCCAGCACGTCAGGCGCTACCGATTCCACATGAGCATCCATCTCGTAGTTGTTCTTGTTGATGAAATGGCGGGCCAGCGCGTCGATGTCGGCCTTTCGTATCCGCAGGGGCGGGATCTCCAGCCGGACCACGCTGAGCCGGTAGAAGAGATCTCTTCGGAAGGTTTCTTCGGGAATCGGGCTTTTGTAGAGTTTGTTGACAGAGCTGATGATCCGCACATCGATGGGGGTTTCGCCGGAGGAGCCGATCCTGCGGATCTTCTTCTCCTGCAGGACCCGCAGCAGCTTTGCTTGGAGGATTTTGGGCATGGAATCGATCTCGTCGAGATAGAGGGTGCCGCCCTTTGCCTCTTCAAATAGCCCCTTTTTGTCCATTGCGCCCGTAAACGCGCCCTTTGCAGTGCCGAAGAGGATGCTCTCCTGAAGGGTGTCGGGAATGGCCGCGCAGTTGACCGCGACAAAGGGCTTGGGCCTGCGGGGGCCATAGTTGTGGATGGCCTGAGCGATCATCTCTTTGCCGGTTCCGGTCTCGCCGCAGATCATGATGGGGGATTTGGTGCGTGCGGCGTTTCTGGCGCGGTTCAAGCATTCGAGCAGTTCCGGATAGCCGCCGATGATGTCGGAGAAGTTGAAGGTTGTGCCGTTTTCCGGGTTGATGTTGCACTCGTCGATGAGCGCGGCCGATTCATTGATGATCTTTTCCACCACATCCCCGTTGCGGATAAAGCAGATAGCGCCCTTGACCGCGGCTTCCGTCTCCAGAGGATAGACGCTGTGGATCGCGTGAAGGAGCTTTCCTTTGCGGATGCGGTAGTAGAAGAGCTGGTTGACGATGGCCGCGCGGTTGCGGATGCACCGGAGGAGCATGCTGTTGTTCTCGTTGAGCCGGTAGATCTCGGAGATGTGCCTGCCGATCACCTGCTCCGGTTCAAGGCCGTCGATTGCGGCCTGTGCCCGGTTGTAGAACCGAATCCGGCCGTCCGCGTCCGTGATGATGACGCCCTCGTCCAGTTCCGAAAGGATCGTCAGGAAGTCGATCTGGCTGAAATCTAAATTGGAATGGCAATCTGCTTCACTCATGGCGTTTTCCCGTTGTCGTAGGGGATCAGAACAGGCTATGCTTCGATCAGGCGATTCTGGATGGCAAAGCGGGATATTTCCGCGTTGTTCCGCAGATTCAGCTTCTTCAGCAGCCGAAAACGGTAGGTGTCCACAGTCTTGATGCTGATGTTGTACATGCTGGCGATCTCCCGGTTGGTGTTGCCCTGGGCCAAAAGTTTTAACACCTGCAGCTCCCTTGCGGAGAGGGTATCGAGAAGCGATCCGCCCTTCGCGCCCCGGGCCAAGCGGTCTGCCAGCATCTCGGAAATTTCGGGGGTGAGATATCTCGACCCGGAATGAACCTTGCGGATGGCCGTAACGAGCTGCTCGGGCGCGGCCTTCTTGGTGACGTACCCCATCGCGCCGGCCTCGAGCGCTTTGACCACATACTGCTCCTCTCCATGCATGGTGAGCATCAGCACAGGGATTTCCGGATAATAGGCCCTGAGCTGGCTCAACACTTCAAGGCCATCGGGCCCCGGCATCGAGATGTCGATGACCGCGACATCGGGGCGGCTCTCCCCGGCCTTCCGGATCGCCTCCCTGCCGTCCGCAGCCTCGGCCGCAACCGTCATGTCCCCGCTCTCCTCCACGATGCGGACAAGCCCCCCCCGCACGATGCTGTGATCATCGGCCAGAAGCACCCGGATCATCCAACAGCCCCCTTTCGTTTTCCCTTTCCATTGATCTGATGATCTGCGCTTTAAAAAAAAAGCAGCATTCCCGCAATACCCAACCCTTCCGATTCTGTCAAGTCCGAAGAATCGAACCCCCTCCCTCTATCGCGGACCGCCGGTATCAACAGATCCTTCTGCAGATCCGGGGAGATGTAAGAAAATTTCCTACAGAAAAATCAGAAATTTACGAATTTACAGATCCATTGGGCCCGGCTATTCAATACCTTGGACCTCTTTTTTCTTTCAAAGAAAGAGATACCTCCGCCAATCACCAATTGAAAGGGAGAACCGAAGGAATGAATGAAGCCACGAACATCGCCTATAACGTGGGCCTGCCCACGGGCCTTCAACTGATCAACGATCCCGGCCTCAACAAGGGGACCGCGTTTACCGAAGCCGAGCGGATCGCATACGGCCTTCGGGGTCTGCTGCCGCCCCGGGTCAACACAATGGAGGAGCAGGTCCGGCGGGTGCTGGGCAACTACGGGAGAAAGACATCGGACATCGAGCGGTACATCTTTCTGGCGGCCCTGAAGGACCGGAACCGGACCCTCTTCTATCGGGTTCTTCTGGAAAACCTGGAGGAGATGATGCCGATCCTCTATACTCCGACCGTGGGAAAGGCGTGCCAGGAGTATGTCCACATCTATCGCCGGCCCAGCGGCATCTTCATCTCCGCAACGAACAAGGGGCATTTCAGGGACAACCTCCGGAACTGGCCCAACCGGAACGTCCGGGTCATCGTGGTCACGGACGGGGAGCGGATTCTTGGGCTGGGGGATCTCGGCGTGGCCGGCATGGGGATTCCCATCGGAAAGCTGGTCCTCTATACGGCCTGTGCCGGAATTCATCCCTCCTGGTGCCTTCCCGTCACCATCGATGTGGGAACGAACAACACCGCCCTGCAGAAAGATCCGCTCTATTTCGGCTTACAGCACGAACGGATCCGCGGAGATGCCTATGATGAACTGCTGGAGGAATTCATCGTCGCGGTAGGGGACAATTTCCCCCGCTGCCTGATCCAGTTCGAGGATTTCGGAAACACAAATGCCTTTCGGCTGCTGAACCGATACAAGGACCGGATATGCACCTTCAACGACGACATCCAGGGAACCGCTGCGGTTGCCCTGGCCGGCCTTTTTTCGGCCATGCGGGTCACCCGCGGAAAACTGAAGGATCAGAAGATCCTCTTTCTGGGCGCGGGAGAGGCCGGGGCCGGCATCGGCAATCTAATCGTTTCGGCCATGGCAGACGAGGGCATCTCGGCTTCGGAGGCCCGACAGCGCCTCTGGTTCATCGATTCCAAAGGGCTGGTCTGCAGCCGCCGGGAAAATCTCGCGGAGCACAAACTGCCCTATGCACACGACCATGAGTACCTGCCGGATCTCCTCTCTGCGGTAAAGGCTTTAAAGCCCGGTGTCATCATCGGCGTTTCGGGCCAGCAGAACGCCTTTACATCCGAGATTATTCAGGAGATGGGAAAGATCAATAAGAGCCCGATCATCTTTGCCCTCTCCAACCCCACCGACAATGCGGAGTGTACAGCAGAAGCGGCCTACAAAGGGACCGAAGGCCGTGCGATCTTTGCCAGCGGCAGCCCCTTTGGCCCGGTGAAGATGAACGGCAGAACCTTCACCCCGGGCCAGGGAAACAATGCCTACATTTTTCCCGGCATCGGACTGGGAGTTGCCGGAAGCAAGGCCGCCCGTGTAACCGACGAGATGTTTCTGACAGCCGCCCGGGTGCTGGCGCAGCAGGTGACCGATGCGGAGCTGTCAACCGGAAGCCTCTATCCGAGGCTCAACCGGATTCGGGAGATATCAGCCGAGATCGCATCTGCGGTGGCACAACTGGCCCATGAAAGGGGGCTGGCCAAGAGCGACCTCCCCAAAGACATGAAAAGCCATCTTCGCTCTCTGATGTGGGAGCCAATCTACCAGGAATATGTTTAATCGACCTTCCAAAGGACTGGGCAAGGCATTCCTCTCCTCCCGGTCCTTTCCCGGTCATTTATGTCCCTTTGGTCCTTTTTAAGCCCCCCTAATCAACTCACCGCCCCCTTCCGCTTTCCATTGACCGGCGCCCGTAAAAAGACCTGGGTCCCCATATCCGGCGAAGAGCAGACCTCCAGCACACCACCAACCAGACCCGCCCGTTCCCGCATTCCTGCAATCCCCAGCCCTTCCGACTCTGTCAAGTCCAAGGTGTTGAACCCCCGCCCATTATCGCTCACTGTCAGCATCAGCACCCCCTCCTGCAGATCCAGCGTAACATCGACTTCATTTGCAAAGGAGTGGCGCAGCACATTGGTCAAAGACTCCTGAACAATCCGATATGCCGCAGTCGACAGCGGATCATCCAGTTCCTGAACTTTGACATGCTCAAAGCGACAGGGAATCCCGGTGCGCCGCTCGAAATCGTTTACAAACCAGTCCAGCGCATCGACCAGCCCCAGATCATCCAGGACATTGGGCCGCAGCCGGTGAGCCATCCCCCGCACCTCCTCGATGGAGGTATCAATCAGATCGCACAAGGCTCGTGCCCGGTCCGCGGCCGGCGGATCAGCCTCCTTCAACCTGTTGGCCAGCCAGACCCCCTCCATCCGCAGGGCCGTCAGAATCTGGCCGAGCTGATCGTGCAGTTCCCTGGCGATCGCGGCCCGCTCCTTCTCCTGCCCCTCCATGATACCGGCCGACAGCCTTCTGAGCTGGTCTCTCGCCTTTTTGGCCGCGGTGATATCCGTCAGGATGCCGCCCACCGCGCTGGTCTCTCCCGCGCCGTCGTAGATGGGAAACTTGACCGCCAGATAGGTATGCACCCCGTCATCATGGGGAATCCGCTCCTCTGTCTGCTGGGGCCGCTGCTCCGCGAGTGCCTTTGCATCGCTCTTCCGAAACTGATGGGCTACGGCATCCGGCAGCACCTCGATGTCCTGCTTTCCCCGGATCTCCTCTCTCCGGACCCCGAAAATCTCGGCAAACCGGGGGTTGACCATAAGATACCGGCCCTCCCGGTCCTTGATGTAGATCACATCCGGCGTATAGCTCAGGATCCCCGAGATCTCCTCGGTCCGGACCCGCACCTGACGCTCCAGATCCCGCGAATAGCGGCTCAGCTCCTCCTTGGCCGATTTAAGGGCATCTTCGGCCCGGTTCCGATCGGTCATATCGATGGAAACGGCCAGGGACCGGATCACCCGTCCTGATTCGTCCCGCTCCCCGATCGCGGAAAGAAGCACATCCACGACGCCCCCGTCCTTTTTGACATACCTGTACGGAATATCGGTGCAGAAGCCGTCCCGGAGAAAGGCCGGCATCACCGTCTCCTCCAGAAATCTTGCGGAAGGCGGGGTGAGAAAATCGGCCAGAGGCCGTCCGATAACCTCTTCCCGTCCATAGCCGAGTACCGAGAGCCAGTGATCGCTCACGCTCACCAGCCGCGCGCGCCGGTCCACCGAGTGGAGCATGGCCGGGGTGTTGTTGTAGATGGCCCGATACCGCTCATCGCTCTCCCGAAGCGCCTTTTCCACGGATCTGCGGCGCAGGATCTCCCGGCTCGCCTTCCGGTAGAGGAAAAAGACCGCAAGGCCGATGATCGCGCACAAAAAAAGGACGATCAGCCCCGAAACCCGGATCAACGGCCCTGTAATCCTGCCGGAGATCACCTTGAGGCTTCTCAGATGCACCACCTGCCAGCCCGGATCATTGGGAATAGCGGCTTGATGAATCTGATACCGGTTCCTCTGTCGGTCCACCGCGGTCCCGTCATGTTCGATGATAAGCCCCACCCACTCCCAGGGGCCCTGGCCAAACTGGAGGGATGCCGCGATTCCGGCAACCGCATCGGAATTGATCCGCCGGATCAGTTGAAACCGCCAATCCTCTCTGCTGGAGATGAAGATCACCCCTTCCGGGGAAGTTACCAGAACGATCTCTCCCTCATGGGTGACGATCTCTTTTTCGATGCGATCGATGGAGGCTTTGATCACGGCCACGCCGATGGGATGATCCCGGTCGGGTCCGTAGACCGGATAGCTGGAATAGACCCCCCGCTTTCCCGAGGTGGAGCCGACGGCCATATAGGTTGCCGGAACCCCGTGGATCGCCTGTCGGAAATAGGGCCGGAAGTTGAAATTGTACCCGACAAAGCTCTCCGGGGTGAGCCGGTTGCTCGCGGCCACGGTGTTTCCCTCCCTATCCATGAGATAGCAGACATCGGTGCCGAGGGTATAGTTGAAATGGTCCAGCAGGAGGTTGGCCTCGGCAAGGTTGCGGGTATCCGGGTGGAGAAGGGCATCCCGCAGATCGGACATCCCGGCCAGAGCCCTCACGGGCCGGAGATTTTCCGAAAGAAAGGAGGTAAGGTTCTTCTGGATCATCTCCACCCGGGAGACGGCCTGCACCTCGGCCTCATTGACCGCAGCCTCCTGTAGCGCGGTATAATAGAGAAAGCCGCCGGCCGCAGCGGACCCGAAGGCAAGCAGGGAGAGAATCAGCAGAATGAATCGGAGTTTCATAATCGCCCATATGAAACACGCCCGGAGAAATCTCTCCGGGCGTGCTTTTTTCAGATCATCAGGATCATGGCCTTGACGATGTCAGCAGCCAGTGATTATTCGACTTGTACAGCAGAAAGATGGGGTATAATTTACTCTATCACCCCTTTTTCCTTCCAGAACTTCTCAGCACCCGGATGGAGCGGGGTCTTGATCCCCTTGGTTCCCTCCTCGATGCTCATGGCCTTTGCCGACTTATGTACGCTTATCATATACTCCAGTCCTTCGGGGCTGAAGACCGCATCCAGCAGCTTATAGACATCGTCTGCGGAAACTTTGGCGTTTGCGACCCAGAGCGCGGAATCCTGGAAAGTGTGTGTGGGTTCCTCCACACCCTTGTAGGTGCCGGCCGGGATCACGACCTTCTCGAAGTAGGGGTATTTCTCGAAGAGGTTGATCTCTTCGGCATCCTTATAGGTGTCGATGAGCGCGATGTCGTTTTGGAGTGCGGCCTCGATCACCGAAGCATTGGGAAAACCGACGAAGACCCAGAACGCGTCGAGCTGCTTGTTCTTGAAAGCGTCCGCGGCCTGTCGGTAGCCGAGAAAGTTGGCCTCGACATCATCCCATATCCCCATCTCGGTGAAGAAGAGTTCGCAGTTGGCCGCAGCCCCGGAACCGGCATTGCCGACGCCGACACGCTTTCCAGCCAGCTCCTTGGTCTTGGTGATCCCGGACTTGGCCCGGACAACGAGCTGAGCGGGTGCGCCGTAGAAGTAGGCCATCGCCATGACATCTTCGTACTTCCGGTCATCGTTTTTCAGTTTGCCGTTTCTGGCCTGAAAGACATGGCCCGAATAGGCAACCGCAAAGTTGGCTTTGCCGGTGTTGGCCAGCCGGATGTTCTCGATGGAGCCGCCCGAAGAGCTTGCCAGAACCTTGATGCCCTCGACCTTTTTCTTGGAAAGGGTTGCGATCGCGCTGGCATAATACTGGAAAGTTCCGCCCGAGGGGCCTCCGGAGAACTTGTACATCTTTGCCGTCGCGGTCAGGGGAAATGCCATGAAGATCGCCAGTGTTGCTGTTAGAACGAGTTTTCTCATTCCATCTCCTTTTGCTGTTTTGGGTTTTCGGTCTGTGTTTCGGGTTACTGGAACTGATTACAATCTCTGATGCTGATTCGGAGGGTATCGGCTTTTGGAATCTTCGTCAATTAGACGATTTCTGATCTTGTTGTCAGAAATTTTCTTACAAATCTATTTCTTGACAAAGTGCCATAATTTTATACCATTGCATATTATGAAAAATTATCATATCAATATTTTTTACAGCGAAGAAGATGAAGGATATATCGCGGATATTCCAGATCTGAAGTACTGTTCTGCGTTTGGAGAATCTCCGGAGACGGCATTGCTTGAAGTGTTGAAAGCAAAGGAAGCATGGCTGGAAGCGGCTAAGGCCAATGGAAAACAGATTCCGGAAGCCCATTATCGGCCTGTGATTTATCAAATTGCTTGAAATCTATAACGATCAAGTTATCGAAATGTTGGATTTAGATGATTTGCATCCCGATTACATAACAGATGAAAACGGCAACAAAAAGGCTGTGATTCTTTCAATATCGGATTTTCAGGAACTGATCGAAGATCTTGAAGATCTTGCGGCGATTGCCGAAAGAAGAGATGAGCCCTTGGCGCGAAAGATCGGATGGCCCGGCACCAGGGGAAAATCAAGGAAGACTTCTTCTCTCTTGGATTGAAATCCAAAGACCCCGACGCGGTATCCGAACGAAGAATTTCATTTTTTCCTTTACAAATCCAAAAGATTGAAATAGTCTAATGAATTTCATTCAGTGTGATTTTTCGCTGCAATGCCGGGCGGCGAAGCCTTTTTAAAACAACACAGCAAGGAGTCAGGTTATGGCAAAGGTAATGAAGACGATCGACGGAAACACAGCCGCAGCCCATGTGGCCTACGCGATGAGCGATGTGGCCGCCATCTACCCTATCACGCCCTCTTCTCCGATCGGAGAGATCGCAGACGAATGGGCCGCCATGGGTCGGAAGAACATCTTCGGCCAGACCATGACGGTGCGTCAGCTTCAGTCCGAGGCCGGCGCGGCCGCTTCGGTCCACGGTTCTCTGGCCGCAGGCGCGCTCACCAGCACCTTCACCGCATCCCAGGGGCTGCTGCTGATGATCCCCAATATGTATAAGATGTCGGGGGAGCTGCTGCCGGGTGTTCTTCATGTGACGGCCCGGGCCATTGCAGCGCACGCCCTTTCCATCTTCGGAGACCATCAGGATGTGATGGCGGTCCGCCAGACCGGTTTTGCCCTTCTGGCCTCCGCGTCTGTGCAGGAGGTAATCGACATGGGACTGGTGGCCCATCTCGCCGCAATCGAGGGCAGCATTCCCTTTCTCCACTTCATGGACGGGTTCCGGACCTCCCACGAGATCCAGAAGGTGGAGCTGATCGACTATGAAGATATGGCCAAGCTGGCCAACTGGGAGGCCATCTCCAAGTTCCGGGCCCGGGGCGCCAACCCCGAACGTCCAGAGCTTAGAGGCACGGCCCAGAACCCGGACATCTACTTCCAGAACCGGGAGGCGGCCAATGCCTATTACCTGAAGATTCCGGGTATCGTCACCGATTATATGGAGAAGGTGGGACAACTCACGGGCCGCCAATACAAGCTCTTCGACTATGTGGGCGCACCTGACGCGGAAAATGTGATCATCTCCATGGGCTCGTCCTGCGAGACCATCGAAGAGGTGGTGAACCACATGAACGGGGCAGGCGAGAAGGTGGGCCTGGTCAAGGTCCGCCTCTACCGTCCCTTCTCCGCGGAGCATCTGCTTGCTGCCCTGCCCGAATCGGCCTCTTCGATCACGGTGCTGGACAGAACTAAAGAGCCGGGCGCACCCGGAGACCCCCTCTACCTGGATGTCTGCACCGCATTCATGGAGCAGGAGAGAAAGGCCAAACTCTTCAACGGCCGGTACGGTCTCGGCTCCAAGGAGTTCAACCCGAGCATGGTCAAGTCTGTCTTCGACAACATGAAGGCGTCAAAAACCAAGAAGCACTTCACCGTGGGCATCAATGACGATGTGACCCATACCTCCCTGCCGGTGGAAGAGGGATTTGACGTGGCCCCGGAGGGAACGGTCCAGTGCAAATTCTGGGGGCTGGGCGCAGACGGAACCGTGGGCGCGAACAAGAGCGCGATCAAGATCATCGGCGACAACACCGACATGTTCGCGCAGGCCTATTTTGCCTACGACTCGAAAAAATCGGGCGGCGTGACCATTTCCCATCTCCGGTTCGGCAAGACACCCATCAAATCGACCTACCTCATCGACGCGGCCGACTACATCGCCTGCCACAAAGACACCTACGTCAACATCTACGACGTGCTCGAGGGGATCAAGCCCGGCGGAACCTTTCTGCTCAACTCCCCCTGGAGCCTGGAGGAGATGGAGACCAAGCTCCCGGCATCGGTGCGCCGAACTATCGCGCAGAAGAAGCTCAAGTTCTACAACATCGACGCGGTCGCGATCGCGGGCGAAGTAGGTCTTGGCGGCCGGATCAACATGATCATGCAGACGGCCTTCTTCAAACTGGCTAACGTCATCCCGGTGGACGAGGCCATCGGCTACCTCAAGGATCAGATCAAGAAGCTCTTCGGCATGAAGGGCGACAAGATCGTCAATATGAATGTGGCCGCGGTCGACAAGACCATCGACAAACTCGTGGAGGTCAAATACCCCGAATCCTGGGCAAACGCGACCGATGCGCAGATCTCTTCAAAGCCGGTTCCGGAGTTCATCGAAAAGGTCCTGCGGCCCATGAACGCGGTGCAGGGCGACAAGCTGCCGGTGAGCATCTTCACCCCGGACGGGATCTTCCCGCCGGCCACCTCCAAGTATGAAAAGCGCGGGGTCGCCATCAACGTGCCGGAGTGGGTCATGGAGAACTGCATCCAGTGCAACCAGTGCGCGATGGTCTGCCCCCACGCCACCATCCGGCCCGTGCTGCTCACAGATGATGAGCTGAAGAAAGCGCCAGAAGGATTTGAGGCCAAAAAGGCCCTGGGCAAGGAGCTGAAGGAGTACAGCTTCCGGATTCAGGTGAGCCCGCTCGACTGCATGGGCTGCGGCAACTGCGCGGACATCTGCCCCGCGAAGAAGCCGGCACTGGTCATGAAGCCCTTCGCGAGCCAGCTCAACCAGGTTCCCCACTGGGAGTACAGCATCGAGGAGGTTCCGGTCAAAGACGACCTGATGAACCGCAGCAGCCTCAAGGGCAGCCAGTTCTGCCAGCCCCTGCTGGAGTTCTCGGGCGCATGCGCGGGCTGCGGCGAGACCCCGTATGCCAAGGTGCTGACCCAGCTCTGCGGCGAGCGGATGTACATCGGCAACGCGACCGGCTGCTCCTCCATCTGGGGCGGCAGCGCGCCGTCGGTTCCCTACTGCTTCAACAAGGAGGGACACGGGCCCACCTGGGGCAACTCGTTGTTCGAAGATCCCGCGGAGTTCACCTACGGCATGCTCCTAGGCACCATGCATCAGCGGAAGAAGCTGGCCGAGCTGGTTCAGGAGGCCATCAACCGCGATGTTTCGGCCGAGATGAAGAGTGCGATGCAGGGCTGGCTCGACAACATGAAAAGCCCTGAAGAATCGAAGAAGTACGGGGATCAGATCAAGGCAATGCTCGCGCAGAGCAACGGCAATCCCCTGATGGGACAGATAAAGGAACTGGCGAAGCACTTGACCAAGAAGTCCTTCTGGATCTTCCTCGGCGACGGCGCGGCCTATGACATCGCCTACGGCGGCATCGACCATGTGATCGCGACCGGCGAGGACATCAACGTGCTGATATTCGACACCGAGGTCTATTCCAACACGGGCGGCCAGTCCTCCAAGGCCACCCCGACCGGTTCCGTGGCCAAGTTTGCGGCATCGGGAAAGAAGACCGCGAAAAAGGATATGGGCGCAATGGCCATGTCCTACGGATACGTCTATGTGGCCACGGTCGCGATGGGCGCGAACAAGCAGCAGATGATGAAGGTCTTTAACGAGGCCGAGAGCTATGACGGCCCTTCGGTGATCATGGCCTACTCCCCCTGCATCAACCACGGCATCAAACGGGGCATGGGCAAGAGCCAGGAGGAGGAGAAGCTTGCGGTACAGAGCGGCTACTGGCCGTTGTACCGGTACAACCCGGTTCTCAAAGCCGAAGGAAAGAACCCCTTCAGCCTCGACTCCAAGGAACCGGACGGAACCCTCCAGGATTTCCTCGCGGGCGAGGTGCGGTATGCCTCCCTCCAGAAGAGCTTTCCCGAGGAGGCCAAGCGGCTCCACACTCAGCTCGAGAAGGAGTTCAACGAGCGGTACCAGCACCTGGTGAAGCTGACCAGTGACGACTACTGGTTCACGGGCGAGAAGGGTGCTGGGGGCGAGGTCTGCGTGAGTGCGGATACGCCGGAGCATGATCGTCCGGGTTCGGGCGGAGCTTGTGATGACAGCCGGGGGGGCAAGTAGGGAGGAAGAGTTTTCCTGAATGCCCTCTGATATAAAAAAAAGCCGCCTGATTTCAGGCGGCTTTTTTTGATTCCGTTCCAGAAAGTCCGAAATCTTTTTATATCTTCACCCGATATGCACCCAATAAAAAAGGGGCGAACCGTAACAACGGCCACCCCCTTTGAATTTACTTTCTATACAAAAACAGGTGCGTTTGTCAAGGCCGACCTGAAAATGTCCTAAAACCAGCGGTTTGAAGATTCATAGAGTACTTTTCAGGAAATATCATTTCAAACAGCACTTCTTGTATTTCTTACCACTCCCGCATGGACACGGATCATTCCTCCCAACCTTGGGCGTACTCCTCTTATACGTCTCCATCTTTTCTTCCTTCTTGAAAGCACCTTCCTCAAAGACATCCTGCTTCAAATGTTCCTGCCTCTTTTCATAATTCTCCGCTATCCGCTTCAATTCCATCATGCCGGCCTTGTGGCGCTCCTCTCTCTCCTCCCGCATCCTGATAATATCAGGCATTTCCGGGAGATCCACCCCATGAATCTCGGCCAGGCACTCTATTGAATCCCAGATATCGAGGGATTTGTTTTCCGTATCAAATATATCCTGCAGCTTTTTGATCCCGCGCCTGTCCCCGATATTCTCCAGAGTGGTGGCGAAGATCTCATAGGAATCCATCTCATCCGAATCATTATCCCAGAGTTGAACAGCGACATCATATGCTTCGGAATATGGCAGATGATCCAGGATATTGAATTTTACCCAATCATCAGTATTCTTGCTTTTGAGAGCATCGAGCAGTTCAGCATCTGCAGATTCTTCCAGCGCTGCGAGCGAGAATATGGCATCGCTGTAGATATATTCCAGACTGTCTGTTTTGGATAAGACGTTCAACAGATCCGGGACAAACTCTTTGTTCCCCATCCGCTTCATCAGGCGTACCGCCCAGATATCCCCCCAGGTATCGAAATTATCTGTAAGAACCCCTTTGATGTCTGATGGAGATGCAGTCTCTGTAATCGCATCTTTAATCGGTTGGGGAAAAGAGGGGCCGGCCTTCTTCAGAGATTCGACAAGCTGTTCACGGTCTGTACAATCCTGGTACAGTGCTTCGACATAATTGCCGCGTTCAAGAGTTCCGCAATAAAGGGAAATGATCGTGGTAATGATATTACCCCAGAGGTTGCTCTTCGAATCCAGGCTGATGTTCTCCCAGATGATGGATCGCTTCGATATCTCCTCCAGAAGAGCCAGACTCATATGATCCTGCTCTTTCAGATCACGGAGAACACCCGGGATTGGATCATCCGGATAACGGGTATTGATAATCTCCTTCGATGCAAACATTATCATGGTTGAAAGATCCTGATATTGATTATTGTCGATCGCATTGATGATCTTTTCCTGTAATTCAGGATCAAATTGAATATGTGTATTGTGATAGAGAAGTTTTTCGAGTGATTTATCCGGTTCTTTTGAAATATCATTCCCGTAGTTCTCGGTGATTTCTTGAAAATATGATTTACCACCGAGTCCATAAACAAGATGGGTCAGTAGCAGGTCATCTTTTTTTAATTTATCGAAATGTTCAAATACCTTTTCCATGACGACATCAATATCTTCAGGGTGATGATGCATCAGAAGAGATGATGTTGTCAATCCTAAAAGAAATTTATCTTTTAATTCAAGTAGTGCAGACTGTAATACGCTCCTGCTTTCTTCATTACGGATAATCCCAAGATACTGAATAACAGATAAATAATCATCCATGTTAATCTGATTATGAAATTTGGATAGTATCGGATCAAGAGCAGGTTCATATTTTAATCTTCCCAGTGTAATAATAGTGCTACTTGAAATGAGTTCATTTGAATGATTGATCAATTCCAGTATCTTAGGAGCATGTTGAACAGCCTTGTGATAAGTAAGATATCGTAAAGTATCCAATACCAAATGTTCATTTTCAGAATCGAGCAGGAGGTGTACCTGATCTGTATATCTGTTGAGATAACGGTTTTCCAGAGCATTTAATGCCCATCGTTTCACCAGATCGTTTTTATGTGTCAGATGATCGACATAATCTTCGTAGTTCCAGAGTTTTCCCATTCCTGATCAACCTTTCCATTGATTTGAAATAATCATAAGTCCTTATCATTTTGTACAATCTACAGGCCATTTGGTCAACTCTTTTTGTTGAATTCGGTTATCCACTCTCTACTCCAGTTCCTTCTCCCGACTTTGAAGAAGTGCGATGCAGATATCGTTTGCCGTCGAATCCAAGGCCATGCTACAACATATGACAGGATTCCTTTTCATGGAATACTCCAGGATAAATGGCATGGACAAAACGAATATGACCGGGGAAGTTCAATCAAATGGACAATATGACTTGTGATATCCTGATTATCGGCAGCGGAGCGGCAGGACTTCGTGCGGCTATTGAGGCCCGGCAGGCAAATCTCGAGGTTTTGGTGATATCCAAAAGCAGACCGGGCAAAAGCACCTGCACTTTTTTCAGTGGCGGCGCTATGGCCGGGTCTGGTCTCGAAATGACCATAGAGAATCACAAGGCCATGACTCTCTCAGCCGGTCGAGGCATAAATCAGCCGGAGCTGGTAGATGTCCTGGTCGAAGAAGCACCTCTTCGGCTCAGGGAACTGATGGAATGGGGAATGTCCGGGAGATACCACAAGGGAAATCTCTATGCGGATGACCAGCCACCGGTATGGGGTCGGGAAATCATCCGCTGTCTGACCGAGAAAAACAGAAACGCGGGAACAGGATTCAAAAGCGGCCTGATAGCCGTGGATATCCGAATGGAGGCGGGTCATGGCAGTCTTCTCTGCTTTGAACCGGATACCGGTAAATGGCTGGCGATCGATGCAAAAGCTGTGGTGCTTGCTGCCGGTGGCGCCGGCGCTCTGTTTCAAAGGCATGACAATCCCAAGCGGATCTCCGGAGATGGGTACACCATGGCTCTCAAGGCCGGAGCAGTACTGCAGAACCTTGAATTCATGCAGTTTTATCCCCTGGGTGTCGCTGAACCCGGAAGTCCCAATTTTCTGATCCCACCGGGAATCGGAGACCTGGGGAGACTGCGCAACAGAAACGGGGATAATATTCTGGAAAAATACGGCATCACCGAACGTCCCGCAGCATTAAAGGCCCGGGACAGATTATCTCAGGCGATGTTCACGGAGATCTGGGAAAACGATGAAACCATCCACCTGGATCTGCAAAATGTCACAGATGATCAGTGGCAAAACCTGGACCCGTTTTCATCATCGGTGCGTTCTATTCTTGAAAAACGGTACAAAACCGACCGCCGACCTGTTCAAATAGCGCCGATGGCCCACCATCTCATGGGAGGCGTCTGCATCGATGTGAACGGAGCAACCGCTCTCCCTGGTCTGTATGCGGCCGGTGAAGTGACGGGCGGACTCCATGGGGCCAACCGAATGGGAGGCAACGCGCTGTCAGAAACTTTGGTATTCGGCGCTCGTGCAGGAAAAGCAGCAGC